>JAPLJC010000262.1 GCA_026388765.1 Deltaproteobacteria bacterium | reverse complement strand
GAAGGGCACATAGGAGGCCCATCCCTTCTTCGCCAAATGCTTGGTAATGGCCGCGGTCAAGGTCGTCTTGCCATGGTCGATGTGACCGATCGTCCCTACGTTCACGTGCGGCTTCTTGCGCTCAAACTTCTTCTTGGCCATCTCTTTTCTCCAGAAATAGGTTACCCCTGAAGGCCCCAGGGCCTCGGGGTAATTCTTCAGCTTCTATCGCCGCAGCCTGCCGGCCGCTCCCCAGATCCAGAATCAACGCAGGCCGCAGCCTGCGGCTCACCAAATTCATTAACTCGTTGCGCTCTTGAAACATGGAGCCCACAACCGGGATCGAACCGGTGAACCTCATCCTTACCAAGGATGCGCTCTACCAACTGAGCTATGTGGGCCCTTAAACTGGAGCGGGAAACGGGACTCGAACCCGCAACCCTCAGCTTGGAAGGCTGACGCTCTGGCCATTGAGCTATTCCCGCTTCCTGAGGGAAAAATGGTGGAGAGGGGAGGATTCGAACCTCCGTAGGCTGCGCCAACGGGTTTACAGCCCGTCCCCTTTGGCCACTCGGGTACCTCTCCGGAAAAACTAATATTCCATCCCTGGAGCTGGCGATGGGACTCGAACCCGCAACCTGCTGATTACAAATCAGCCGCTCTACCATTGAGCTACGCCAGCCTCGCGAGCCCCATTTCCTAGGCCAGAACTGCCCGAATTTTAACTCTATAAAGTTATTACTTTGCAAAACATTTGTCAACGCTTTTCCCGAATATTTGTTGAGCCGGGGGGGTAAATCATCACCACACGCCGGAGGAAGGTGGGACGGGCAGGGCGGGGAAGAACGCCTCCAGAAAGCATTTTTCAAAATCTTAATTATTTTAAACGAAAAATACCCCCCGGTCAAGTCCATTGATTCTCTGGTAGTGTATCAGTTTGAAAAATCTAGAAGGCGAAAATCTAGGAGAGGATTAGCTGCTTCGTTCAGAGATGAACGAAGGGGGAATATAACTAGTTTTGCTATCTGTTAGAAATTGATTAAAATGCAAACGGTTTAAAACGAAAAAGCGGCCCGGAGGCCGCTTAGAATACCCTTAGGATATACAATTTATGCGTTAACTACACAGGCTTCCTTCCCCCTTGCTTTGCCAATTGGCAAGTTGATTACAGGGGCTTCCTGATCTTTTTTATGTTTTCGAAATCTAATATCCTTAATCTTAGGAGCTAATTTTAAAAGGTTCATCTCTGCTGCATAAAAGTATCGAATCAAACGGTCAATTGTTGTAGGTGGTATAGTTTCTTCGTGTTCCCACCTGGAAACTGTTACATTCTTCACGCCGAGTCGTTCAGCGAAATCCTTAGATTTCATTCCCATATGCTTTCTTAAAAATCTAATCTCGCGACCCGATAATTGATCTTCTTTTTGTAATAAAATCTCTGCAAGTAATTTATGTATTTCTTGAGCGCATGGGATAAAAGCAAAATTCTCCCCACACTTATTGCACACAAAAATCTCCACACCCTTCAACCATACATTTTGCAAACCTGATTCTGTATAGTGATGTTTCCCTATATGGGTCTGCCCTTCTTGTTTACAGGTAGGACAAGTCATTGCTGCCATAGCATTTCACCACAAAGTTACTACAAGCAAAGAATTTGTATCAAGAAAAACCACAACGGCAGTTAAGGGTTCACCTTCCAAATCCGAGCCATTAACCTTGAACTTCATATCACAATTTTCATCGGGGTCATGGGTCACTTGGCCCCAGTTCAGGACATTTAAAATGTCCTGAAATTCAACATCATGGTCAGACATGCTCTCTTCTCTGCAATGTTTACTGAGAGCCACACCTCTAGACCTGGTTTTTGCAATTCTCCTGATCTGCGATTCGATCTGCTGGATATCTATTATCATCATCCTTTACCGAAAATCAAGATGAAAATTAACATGATGATAATTTAATCAGTTGTTCGCTGCCAATTGCCTCAACCCTGCCATGGGCAGAAAATATTTTCAATTAAAAATGTCAATCCGCCAGCCCTGCGATTTCTTCCAAGCTCCAAACATGATCTGAAATTCCCGCTTCCATCGCCGAGGTCACTCTCAGGCTCTTGTGGATTCTCCCGAAATTATAGAACATAAAATGCAGGGATGCCGCGTGAGCCAAGTTCTCTACCTTTTTTGAAAAGGCATTAGTAAGGCGGGTAAACCGGCGCATGGACATTCTCATGGTTAAATTCTGACGCTCTGCGTAGCTGGTAGAAATATGCCTTTGATCAGGGTTACCAGTGATAATCTCAGTTTTACAGCCGATGCACTCAGACGGGCTATAACGCCTCTGTCCTTCCCCTGTTTCCCCATAAATTTTAACAAACATGGCGTAATCGATTCTCTGATCTGCCCGTCATCCGAAAAAACTTGAATTTTGCCAAGGTAATTCTTAACTAAAAATCTAGTTTATCGTCTGGTGACCAGGAAATTTATGTTTGCCATTAATCATGCCGCCACTGCTCTCATCATTAAGAAGGTCTTTAAAGATGTTCCAATTATTTGGCTTCTAATCTCGGTGCAATTCATGGAATTACTCTGGGTCTCTTTGAATTTTCTAGGCATTGAGAAGACAACTACCGATGAAGAAGTAAAGTACGTCGGCAACATTCACCTTTCCTATATGCCTTTCTCGCACTCGATTGTCACCATGAGCGGTGTAGGGATCGCAGCCTGGCTCGTTATTGCTAAGCTGTTTGGCCTACCCGAAGTTGGACTGGCCGTCGGTCTCGGGATTTTATCACATCTTGTTCTAGATTTAATAACTCATAGCCAAGATATCGCCCTGGCGCCTTTCATCAACCAGCCAAAATTCGGGCTCGGTCTATATTTTAAAAAACCTATCCCGGCATTTTTTTTAGAGATAGCATACGGCGTTGTTTGTTGGTGGATATACGAGGGAAGTTTCACCCTTCTTATAATGATAATATTATTTAATCTGGCCAATCTATCGATGTTTTTCAAAGCTATTCCAGGTTTAGAACAAAAAATGGCCCATCGACCTTTATTAATCACCACGGTTGTGTTGATCCAAATTATCGTCACCTTGATTATGGTAGATTTACTGAGCTAAGAGGTTTGGCGCAACTTGACCCGAATTGCTGCGCTGAATTTGAGCTCAGCCACGCCTTTCAATTTGACAGAACCCCGCAGTTGGTGGCATATTTCCTGTTAAAGGAGTAAACCTCATGGACCCGGACCGCGCCCGTCTGTTGCGCCAGCTGCCCCAGGTGGACGAACTGCTGCGCCACCCTACCCTCCTCCCGGCGGTCCCCCCCCGGCTTCGGGTTCTGGCCGCCGCCGCCGTGCGCCGCACCCTGGCGGCGAAGCGCCAATGGCTCGCCACCTGTCCCGCTGCCGACCTGCCCGCCGAGTTAGATCTAAAGAGCCTCCTCCAGGAGCTTTTACCAAAAATCCAGGCCGCCGGGACAGCCTCCCTGCGCCGGGTCATCAACGCCACCGGGGTGGTGATCCACACCAACCTGGGGCGCTCCCCCCTGGCCGCGGCCGCCCTGGCCCAAATCCAGGAAGTGGCCGCCCATTACAGCACCCTGGAATACGACCTGGCGAAAGGCGAGCGCGGCTCCCGCCATGACCACTTAGAGGGGCTGCTCCAGGAAATCACCGGGGCCGAGGCCGCCCTGGTCTTGAACAACAATGCCGGGGCGGTGGTCCTGGCCTTGCGGGCCCTGGCCCAGGGCCGGGAGGTCATCATCTCCCGGGGCCAGCTGGTGGAGATCGGCGGCTCCTTCCGCCTGCCGGAAATCATGGCGGAAAGCGGCGCCCTCATGCGGGAGGTCGGCGCCACCAACAAGACGCATCTGCATGACTATGAGCAGGCCATCACCTCAGAGACCGCCATGCTGCTCAAGGTCCACCCCAGTAACTTCCGCATCACCGGCTTTACCTCCGAGGTGCCCCTGCCGGAACTGGTGGCCCTGGGCCGCCGCTATAATCTCCTGGTGGTGGAGGACCTGGGCAGCGGCTGCCTCATCGACCTGTCCCGATACGGCCTGGAGCGGGAGCCCACGGTACAAGAAACCTTGAAGGCCGGGGCCGACCTGGTGCTCTTTTCGGGCGACAAGCTCCTGGGCGGTCCCCAGGCCGGGCTGGCCCTGGGCGAACGTTCGGTGGTCGACCGCTTGCGCCACCATCCCCTCACCCGGGCCCTGCGGCCGGACAAACTCACCCTAACGGCCCTGGAGGCCACCCTGCGCCTTTATCTGGATGAGCCCCAGGCAATTGCCGACATTCCCACCTTGCGGATGCTTACTCATCCGGTGGCTGAGCTGGACCGCCAGGCCCGCGGTCTGGCCCGGAGCCTGCGCCGAGCCCTGGGGCCCGGGATTCAGGTCCAGGTGGTGCCCAGTATCGGTCGCGTGGGCGGCGGCGCCCTGCCCCAGGTGAGCCTGCCGAGCCGGGCCCTGGCCCTGGCCATCCCCCCCTTGAGCCCGCCGCAACTGGAAGCCCGCCTCCGCCGGGCCCAACCCCCCATCATCGCCCGGATCGAGCAAGACACCCTGCTCCTGGATCTGCGCACCCTGCTGCCGGACGACCTGCCGGCCCTCAAGGCGGCCTTGCAGGGGGTGATAGCGGCCATTTAACCATTCTGAGCCAATCTGGTTCCCAAGTTGAACTTGGGAACCAGATTGGCTGTTTAGGATCTTCCCGACATGAGAATAAAAATTCCAGATCAACCAACCCGCCTTAAACTCATCAGCATCATCATCCTGCTGGTCGGCTTGGGTTGTGCCGCCTGGATTTATCAGAGGGCAGAGAATGTTCCGTATGGCGCTCTGGGTTATGTAAATGAGGGTGGAATTCTTTATCCGGTTATGCCCGATGATTCCAAGCAGTATTTACGGAGTATGGAACTTTATGGCGGCAAGGCCAATGTGCTGGCAGATCAGTTCAGGCGCTGGTTTGTCGGGTTATGGCAGGGAAAATCGCTGGCCTTCATCATCGCCTGCGCTACCATCATTACCTCCGGTGGATTTTTCTATGCGGCTAATCATTTGAATCCTCTTTTAGAAGCCAACGACGACCATGAAAACCATGGCGATGAAAAAAACTAATCTTCTCGTGAGCTCGCAAAACCACTGATCCAGGATGACTAAGGCTCTGGGGCGGCCTGTGGCCGCCATTATTCGCCGGGCACCGCCCGCCCTATAAATTCTGCATTTATCTTGGCGCTTGGATGACAAACGCATTCGCCTTCTTATAGTTAATCTGAAAGCAATCTTCATCTGACGATACTTCGCACAACGGAAGGAGATATCTCGATGACTCTGGACCCTGAAGGCGGTTTTGAGCAGCTCATGAATCTGGGCCGGGGCTTCCAGGCCGCCAAGATGCTCATGGTGGCCGTGGACCTGGCGGTCTTCGATTTCCTGGAAGAGCCCCACAGCGCCGTGGAGGCCGCGGCCTGGCTTAAGGCCGATGACCGGGCCGTGGGCCTCTTCCTGAACGGCCTGGTCGCCCTGGGCCTCCTGACCAAGGGGGTGGATTACTTCCAGAACAGCAAGCTCGCCTCCCGCTTTCTGGTGCGGGGCCGGGACGACTACCGCGGGGCCATCATCATCCACATGGGGCACACCTGGGAGCGGGGTTGGAACGACCTTAAGACCACGGTCCTGGTGGGCCATCCCAAGGACGTGGACCCGGAGACCTGGGTCGGCACCCGGCCGGAGCGGGATGAAACCGAGGTGCGTTCCTTCATCTGCGGCATGGACGCCCTGGCCCGCGACCTGGCGCCCCGGGTGGCCCCCAAATTGAAGTTATCCGGCGTGCGCCACCTCCTGGACCTGGGCGGCGGCCCCGCCACCTATGCCATCACCTTTGCCAAGGCGAACCCGGGGATGAAGGCCACGGTCTTCGACCTGCCCGACCCCATCAAAATCGCCCGGGAGAACATCGCCAAACACGGCCTGGGCGCCCGGATCGACACCCTGGCGGGCAACTTTCTCCAGGACGACATCGGCTCGGGCTATGACTTCATCTGGATCTCCCACATCCTCCACAGCCACAACGAAGAGCAGTGCCGGCGCATCATCCAAAAGGCGGTGGCGGCCCTGGTCCCCGGCGGTACCTTGGCTGTCCAAGACTTCTTCCTCAACCCCGACGGCTGCACCCCGCCGGGCGCCGCCCTGTTCGGGGTCCACATGCTGGCCGTCACCCCCCGGGGCCGGGCCTTTACTTACCAGGAGGTGGCGGAGTGGCTGCAGGAGGCAGGTCTGAGCGCCCCGGAGCAGCTCTCGACCAGCCCCGATGCCGGTGTCCTGGTGGCCAAGAAAAAATAGGGACACCTCCTATTTTTTACTAGTTTTATCCCCGCCATACTAAGGTCTTGCCCATAAAAATAGGAGGTGTCCCTATTTTTTCCTATTTTTCCAACAAATCCTTTAACGCCTCCTCAATGGTGGGGAAATTAAACCTGAATCCCGCGTCCAGCAGTTTCTTCGGGATAACCCGTTGACCGGTCAGCAGGGCGTCGGCAAATTCCCCCAGCACCAGGCGCATCATGAACTCCGGAGCCCGCAGCAAAGTCGGGCGGTGCAAGACTCTCCCCAAGGCCTTGGTCAGTTCCCCGTTGCGCACCGGCTCGGGCGCGCTGAAGTTCACCGGGCCGTGGATCTTGGGATGCTCCCAGACGAAATTGAAGGCCCGGACCTGGTCCGCCTGGTGAATCCACGAAAACCACTGCTGCCCGGAACCCAAAGGGCCGCCCAGGAATCGACGGAACATGCGGGCCATCTGGCTCAGGGCGCCGCCGCCCCGGCCTAAAACGATGCCGAAGCGGGTGATCACCACCCGCATCCCCAGCTCTTGGGCCTTCAGGGCTTCCGCCTCCCAATCCTCGGACAGAGTGGCCAGGAAGTATGAGTCTTGCGGCGAGTCCTCGGTGAGGATCTCGTCCCCCCGGGGCCCGTAATAGCCCACCGCCGAGGTGCTGCAGAGGAGTTGCCGCCGGTCGCCGGCGGCCAGGGCGATCACCAGATTGCGGGTGGTGCGGATGCGGCTGTCGTAGATTTCCCGCTTGTAGCCGGTGGACCAGCGGCTAAAGATGGAGGCCCCGGCCAGGTTGATAACCCAGTCGTGCTCCGGCACCGCCCCCATCCAGGGCCCCTCTTGGGTAGGGTCGCCGGTGATAAAGCTGATGCCGGGGAACGCCGGGGCGGGCGGCTTTTCCCGGCGGGTCAGGATGGTAACCTCATGGCCCTGCTTAACCAGTTCTTGAGACAGATAGGTACCCACAAAACCCGTACCCCCGGTCATAAAGACTTTCATGATTTAACCCTCGCACCTGCTTAAGCTATTAATTTGCTTTGTTTTAAGAAGGTAAGCATCGAGGATCGGGGTGGCAAGAGAAAATTACCGGAGTCGGGCCAGGAACCGGCGTTGGTGGGCCTGGAAGGGGGGACTTAGCGCGGCAGTTTGGCGTCGAAGGGGCCGGTGGACCGGAGCGGCGCTACCGGAACGGGGCTTATCGTCTTCCACCAGAGCCTTGGCCGGAAATACAGATACCCGGCCACGATGGTGAGACTCAGAAGACCAACGATTAAGGCAAGCGCATGAACTTCCTGAGAGATGCGCAACCAGCCTGCGGAAATCAGGGGCCATTCTTCACCCAGGAAATAACCCAGGGAAATGAAGGTCGCCGCCCAGAACAGCGCTCCCAGATAAGCGTACCCGGCAAAAACCCGCAGCTCCAGTTTCGAAGTGCCGGCCACGAATCCGGTGAAGTGCCGCACCCCCGGGCAGAAATAACCACCGGTCAGGGTCCATTTGCCGATGCGGTTGAACCAGCGGCGCACTTTTTCTAAGTGCTTCATTTTTAGATTAACGAACCGGCCGTATTTTTCGATTAGAGGCAGGCCAAAGGTGCGCCCCAAGAAGTAGCTCAGGGTAATGCCGCAGACGCTGCCCAGAAAGGCGGCGACTGCCACGGGAACGGGATGCAGAATCTTGCTAAAGATCAGGTAGCCTACGAAGGTTAAGAGAAGTTCGTCGGGAACCGGCAGGCCCACGATGCCCAGCATCAGCAGAGCAAAAACCGCAACGCAGCCGTATTGGGTGATCCAGTTAGTGATGGCTTCCATTTAAGCATCCCCTCGAATCAAGGCTTTGAGCCATACGGGGGATATTTCCCCTCCTGATCCGGAATGTCGTATCGGCTTCTGCCCAACGCCATCCTTGGCCGGGTGCCGCGAGGTTGTTGTATTAAGTATTATTGATTTCAATTGGATGTCAAGCTCGAATACTCTACCCTTCAGGATTGGAAAAAAGCCGTCACGACCATCAACAGGGTCAGGACGACCATAATCACCACCGTAATCCAGGAGATAATATTATAGGTCCGGGTGTTGACGTAATCTCCCATGATATCTTTATTGTTGATCAACATGAGCATAAAGATCAGGACAAAGGGCAGCATGACCCCGTTAATCACCTGGGACCAAAACATTACCTTGATCAGTGGAATGTTGGGGATCAGGATGAAGCCGGCCCCGACGATGATCAAGATGGTGTAGAGCCAGTAAAAAGACGGGGCTTCCCCCCAGGTCTTGTCGATGCCCGCTTCGATGCCGAAGGCCTCACAGATGAAATACGCCGTCGACAGGGGCAGTATCGAGGCTGAAAACAGCGAAGCGTTCAACAGACCGATGGCAAAGAGGGTGGAGGCCCAGGGACCGGCCAGGGGGGCCAAAGCCAGGGCCGCCTCCGCGGCGGACTCCACCTTGATGCCGTGGGTGTTCAAGGTGGCGGCGCAGGAAATTACGATGAACAGGGCCACCAGGTTGACCATGATGCTGCCCACGATAACGTCATATTTCGTATACCTGTAATCCTTCACCGTAATGCCTTTTTCTACCGTCGCCGACTGGATGTAGAACTGCATCCAGGGGGCGATGGTGGTGCCGATGAGGCCGACGACAATCACCACATAGGAACTGTCGAAAGAAAAGCTGGGCACTACCAGTTCTTTAGCTACCATCCCCCAGTTCGGGTGAGCCAAATAGCCGGAAAATATGTAGCTGAAATAGATAAGGCAGGCGGCCAGGAAGACCCTTTCCACTACTTTGTACGACCAGCGCAGCACCAGCCACCAGGTGAACAAGGCTGCCAGGGGCAGCGATATATATTTGCTCACCCCGAACAGCTCCATGCTGGCCGCCACCCCGGCAAATTCGCTCATTATGTTGCCCAGGTTGCCCAGGAACAGACCCGCCATGGCGTAAAAGGTGATCCTGACCCCGAAGCGCTCCCGGATCAGGTCCGCCAGCCCTTTACCGGTGACCGCGCCCATGCGCGTGCACATCTCCTGGATAACCACCAGGGCCAGGATCATGGGCAGGAAGAGCCACAGAATTTTGTAGCCTAAAACGGCGCCGGCCACGGAATAGGTGGTAATGCCGCCGGCATCATTGTCCACGTTGGAGGTGATGATGCCGGGCCCCATGATCGCCAGGAAGAGGAAGAGCCGACGGAAAATTGGCGATTTAAATTTCATTTAACCCCTCATTTCATGGCCCGTTTTCTGGTGAAGAAATTTGAGAATGTTTCCAGACTGCCGCGGTCCGGGATCAGCATATCCAGGACATCGTCCACCGTGATGATGCCCAGCATCTTGCCGCTTTCCTCCACCACCGGCACCGCCAGCAGGGCATATTTGTCGATGAGTTCCGTCACCCGCTCGTCCGGATCCTCGGGCAACACCGAGATGATCCTTTCCTGCATGATACTGTCCAATCTGGAGTCCGGTTCGGCGATGAGGAGTTCCCGCAAGGAGACGACCCCCAGCAGGGTCTCCCCTTCCCCCAGGATATAAAGATAATAGATGGTCTCCGCTTCCTTAGCCAGTTTCCGCAGTACGGGGAAGGCCTCGGCCGCGGTGAGTTCCGACGCCAGGGCGATGTATTCGGTGGTCATCAAGGCGCCGGCGGTACCCTCCTCGTACTCCATGAGTTCCCGGACTTCCTGAGCTTCCTCCGGCTCCATGAGGTTCAGAAGTTCGTCGGCCTTCTCCTCCGGCAGTTCCCCCAGGAGGTCGGCGGCCTCGTCCGGAGGCATTTCCTCCAGGAGATCGGCGGCCTGCTGGCTGTCCAGATGCTCGATGATCTCGATCTGGGTGTCCGACTCCATTTCTGCCACGGCCTCCGCCGCGGTCTCCACGTCCAGGTCTTCGATGAAGTCGGTTCTTTTCTTGTAGTCCAGGTCTTCCAGGATATCCGCCAGGTCGACCGGGTGCAGCTTATCCAATTGCGCCCGGTCGGAGACCAGCTTCAGACTCGCCGTCTTTTCCTCCAGGTGCTGGATGGAGTGCCACCAGACAAAGTGGTTCTCCCGTTTCTTCAACAAGAACTCTACCCCCAGACGCCGGGCCAGGCCCCGCAGGCCGATGTCCACCGCCACGGGCAGCAGAAACTTCCGGTCCCCGGTTTGCAGCCAGAAGATCTTGATGTCATTGACCCGGACCACCTTGGCCCCTTTGATGTCGATGATCTGCTTGTCCATCAACCATTTGCCCATGTAAATCTCATCGGGCTGTAAGGATACGAGCCTTTCTGCCGCCAGCGGCCCCTTGAGCTTGACCCCCTCCTGGTTAAAATGATCGACCTGATCCACCGGGATAAGTTCATTAACCCCCTTGGCATATTTGAGGCCGGTGGCCTTCGGGATCTCTCCGTCCCAGCGGATGGCCACATCCCGCAACTCACCCACCTGCTTGCCGGCGTGGTCGTAAATGGGGACCCCCTGAATCTGGCTGAAGAAGAATTCCCCCAGCACCTCGACCTGGACCTTGTGACTCATGGCTGCACTCCTCTTTAAGACCACCGGCAAAGAAAAAAGGCCTCCCACGTGGCGGAAGGCCCTCGTTAAAGACGCCGGCTATCGACCTTCCTCACTCGTGGAGCTTCGGCACTGCACAACGTAGAGTACGTCTACTCAGCCACATTAAGTAAAACCTTAAGCCGGTAATACCTGTTCGGCCCATTGGCGTCTCTCGACGTTTCTGGGCAGTGGCCTGTGTTTATGCAGGAGCCTCACCTAACTGAGGTGAAATCAGTATATTCCGGGGAAAATGATAAGTCAATCCATCGAATTTCACTAGTGGATTTTCCCTCGCGGCTCGCCATTAACCGCGCATTGCTGGTCCTGGTCACCGCTGGTCTGGTCTGCCCGAACTAAGGATAAAATTGATTTCCTTTACAAAATATTATGCTACCATATTTTTCGTAGCCCCCAAGAATAACGGCTTCTTAGGGCTTGAACTCGCGCCAAGGCAATGGCACTTTTTTGCCATGAAAAGGAGACCATAAATTGAACCGCTTAAATTCAAACTGGCGTCAGCGCCTGGTGATGCTGCTGGCAATTTTGTCCTTGGCCTTCATATTATTTTCCAGTTTGGCCGAGGCGGCGCCCTGGAGTTTTGCGGTGCTGGGGGATCAGCGTGACAGCGATGGCGCCGTGGGAATTAATACCCCGGTGGTCCAGGCCATGGCCAGCGATATTTTTTATAACCGGGGGGTTTTTCTGGTGCTGTGCGGCGGGGACCAGATTCATGGGCATCATAGCTCCACCGAGGCATCCCTGCCGACCATGTACCAAAACTGGCGCAATGCCATGGCACTGATCTTGGACATCTCCTATCCGGTGCGCGGCAATCATGAGACCTATGGTGAAATTTCCAGCCCGTATTATCCCTATTATTGGGATACCTGCATCGCCCAGGTTCTGACCCAAATCCCCCAAAACGGTCCGGCTGAGGAAAAGGGCCTGACCTTTTCCTTTGCCAACCAGAATGCCTTTTTTGTCGGGATGGACGAATTCATGCCGGATTATGATGAGAGGCTCAACCAGAACTGGTTAGATGAGCAGTTGGCCGCCAATATCCTGCCCCACGTCTTTGTCTATGGCCATTTGCCCGCCGTGGCCGTGACTGAAGACCTGAGCAGTATGGCCTATTATCCCCTCAACCGGGACGCCTTCTGGGAAAGCCTCGGCATTGGCGGCTGCCAGGTCTATCTCTGCGGGCATAGCCATCTCTATAACCGGGCCACCATAACCATTACCGACGTCAATGGTAAGACCACCCCCCCCATCACCCAACTGATTGCCGGCGGGGGAGGCGGCCCGTTGGGACCTTGGGACGGCAATTATTATTCCTACCAGAAACAGGGTGGCCAGCCCCCGCAACCTGATGTGGTGACCCCGACATTGGGGAACCATCTGGAAAACCAATTCGGCTACGCCGTGGTGACGGTGAACGGCAACCAGGTCTCCATCACTTACTATGCCGGCCTGCCTGCCAATGCCGTGCCCACCTCCTGGGTGCCTTATGAAACCTTCAGTTACACCATCACCTCCAAAACCTTGGGTTTAAATGACGTCAGCCAAACCATCGTCCCGCAAATCCTCAGCGATTTTTATCCCGGTATTGCTATTAATAAAAAAGGTTCCGGCACTCTGACGTTAAGTGCCGGGAGCAGCCCTTATTCGCAGCCGATCACGGTCTCCGGCGGTAAACTTCGGGTTTACGGCAACTATGCCAGCGCCCCGGTGACGGTGAGTGGCGGCGGTCTGGCGACGCTGCATGGCGGCAGCCTCAACCAGGTGACCAGCAGTCCCGCCGGCAGCCTGGAGGGCACCGGCACGGTCTTCGGGACGCTGACTAATAACGGCAATGTCTGCCCCGGGCTTTATAGCGGGCCTTGGATTTTGAATGTCACCGGCAATTATGCTCAAAGTGCGGCCGGAACTTTCAAAGTCAACATCGGCTCGGCCAGCGAATACAGTCAACTCATAATTGCCGGTTCTCCGGGCACCGCCACCCTGAACGGCGTTTTGTCCATCGACATGCAAAACGATTATGTGCCCGCGAACAATCAGGTCTTTCCCAATATCATCACCGCCAGCGGCGGCCTGAGCGGCACCTTCAGCCAGATCGTCGTCGCCTCCGAGGCCCCAAACTTATCCTGGCGGCCGATTTATACCACCAACAGCTTTGGCCTGCAGGCGGTGCCCAAAACTATCGCGCCGCAACTCTACCTGCTATTGTTACAGGATTGAGCCGCCATGTTCGCTGAAGTAGATATAATATTTTGATAAAATAAAAATAATCGCTAAGTTAAGGGTATTTGTTACTCGTAACTGTGCAGGCCAATATTCAGTGAACCGGTCTGATTAGGTCCCCAAACCTCACCTGCCTCTGCAACGGGATTTAAAGAGAACAACATGGCTTACAAAATCAAAAAAATCGTCTCGGTTCTCTGTTTGGTGGCGGCCCTGTTCTCGGCCGCGCTCCTGCCCGCATCCGGTTATTGTGAGAACTTACGTTTCGTCTTTCTGGCCGATAGCCCTGTAGGCACTATCCCATCCAATCCCACCCCCACCGATCTGATCAACACGGCCGTCTTAACTCCCATCATTACCCAAATCCTGGCGTTATCTCCCCGGCCGTCATTTGTGGTTTACGGCGGCGACCAGGCCGCTTGTGGCTGTTATCAGGGCGCCTATACTTTCGAGGCCTTTAAAAGTGTTATGGCGCCACTGACAAATGCCGGCATACCATTCTACACGGCTCTCGGCACTCGCGAACTCTTTAACCCAACATTTAACCTATCTGCCCCTGATACCTTTTATCTCGCCAATCAGACCCAATACCAACAGGCCTTTACTGGTAACCCCACCAACGGGCCGTCCGACTCGTCCCACAGTTACGAGCGGCTGGTCTACTCCTTTGAATCACCCGGGGGCGACGCCTTCTTTGCCGTGTTGGATCCTTATTATCTGACCGCCGATGACCCCACCCCTAACCTTACCGGTACTTTCGATAATACCCAACTAGACTGGCTTGCAGCCCAGGTGGCCCAGACCAAGGCCACCCATAAGTTTCTTTTCACTCATGGACCCTGTTACTATCCAACCTCCCCCGAAGGGGGCGCAAACCCTCCGGATATTTCCTATACGAAGCTATGGAGAATCCTGGATAATAACCGTTTTGACCTTTATGGTTGCGGGCATGTCCATCTCTATTCACGGAAGACCATCGACATCAGTATTGCCCCCTCCTCACAGTTCATCCCTCCGATCCAATGGCATAACAATGTGGTTCAGCTCCTCGACGGCACCGCCGGCGCCCCTATAGTTACTGATACCCCCATAGTGGACCCGGCTCTCTGGCATATTTCTCAAGCCGCCAACACCTATTATTTTAGTGTGGTGGATATCAACGGCAGCCAGGTGACGGTAAACAGTTATAGTGGCAACACCGGAGCTTACAGTGTCTTTGACTCCTTTACCATCAACAAAAATGCAACCCCTGCGACCAACTTGATGCTGCTGCTGGACTGACCGCCTCTGGGGTGTGATTTAAGGAGATAAAAAATGACTTACAAAATCAAACGGCTCGTCTCGGTTCTCTGTTTGCTGGCGGCCCTATTCTCGGTCGTGCTCCTGCCGGTATCGGGCTCTTGCGAAACCTTACGTTTCGTCTTCCTGGCCGATAGCCGTTCAGGCGACCCCACCATGCCCAATCCCACTCCCACCGATCTAATCAACGCGCCCGTCTTGAACGCCATCAATGCCCAAATTGCGGCGTTAAATCCTAAGCCGTCATTTGTGATCTACGGCGGCGACCAGGCCTATCGGGGCTGTTACAATGGCACCTATAATTTCCAGACATTTAAGAACATCATGACGAGTACCGGCATACCGTTATATACCGTCCTCGGCAATCATGAACTCTATAACCAGGTTTCTGACGCCTTTGTTCTCGCCAATCAAACCGCATACCAACAGGTATTTACGGGAAATCCCGCCAACGGGCCGTCCGGTTATGAACAGCTGGTCTATTCCTTTGAATCTCCCGGGGGTGACGCCTTCTTTGCCGTGTTGGATCCTTATTATCTTACTGCCAATGTGGGCCCCAACCCTCCGCCTGACATTACCGGCACTTTTGATAATAACCAACTAAACTGGCTCACAGCCCAGGTGGCCCAGACCAAGGCAACCCATAAGTTTCTTTTCGCCCATGGGCCCTATTACTATGTAACCCAGTTTACCCCTACCCCCCCGCCCTATCCCCCCGATATGACCTATACGAACCTGTGGAGGCTCTTGGATAATAACCGTTTTGACATCTTTTTTTGTGGGCATACCCATCTCTATTCCCGAAAGACCATCGACAGCAGCATTGCCCCCAACCCCCTACCCGTCACTCCGCTCCAATGGCACAACAATGTCGTTCAAGTGCTCAACGGCACCTGTGGCGCACCGGTAGATACAGGTACCCCCACGGTCGACCCGACTCTCTGGCATATTTCTCAGGGTGCCAACACCTACTATTTCAGTGTAGTGGATATCAACGGCAACCGCGTAACGGTAAACAGTTATAGCGGCAATACCGGTGCTTACAGCATATTTGATACCTTTACCATTACCAAAAATATCCTTACCGCGGTCGATTACTTGCTGATGGACTGACTACCGGGCGGCGGCTACCTATCTTGGCGAGCAGTAAAGAACTCCTGCCTAGACCGGGGAGATCCCGGCCTCCGGTCCCCGATTCTCTGTAAAAAACTCAGCGACAGGTAAGCCCCGGTAGATTACGACGGCTGGCCACCCCGGTCCGCCCGGCCAAGATTCGTACATCCGAATAAAGGTATTTGCCGAACCTTCCCTGGTTGAGTTAGTATCTAGTTTTGAGAAAAACGACTCAAGGTGAACCGATGCTCGGTATCTTGTCATTGCGCGCCATTGTCTCGTCCTGCCTGATTTCCTTGCTGGCCTTAGCTTCCCCAGGTCTGGCCCAGCCGGCTACAACCGCGCCGGGCCGGCTGGAGCAATTGGCGGCGGCGGGGCTCGCACCCGAGAGCCTGTCCCGGGTGCTGGCCGGGGGCGCCACGGACCTGGAAAGTAAACTCAAGGCCCTGGAAGCTCGGCTGGCTGACAGCCAACGACAACTGGCCGAACGGGAGAATGACCTGAAGGATCTCCAGTTGGCCGCGGCTTCTCTGCGGGCCGCCCTGGCGGTGACCAAACCTCCGCTAACCAAGGTGCAGAAGTTGGCGGCCGGCTATGCCATTCGGGAAGCCCGAGCCAAGGACCGCGCCAAGGCCCTGGCCGGGGAAACCGACACCTTAAGGCAGGAGATGGAGGCTGAGACGGTGGCCGAAAATACCCTGCGAATGCAGATAGGCTTCCTGCAAGCCGCCGGCGAGGCCACCGTCGCCACCCCGGAGCTGCAGCAGGCTCTGAGCCGCTACCTGCAACTGGCCAATAGCCGGGACCTACTGGCAGCCCGGGTCTTGGACAATCTGGACCAGACCCGAAAAATTCTGGAGCAGGAACGGCAATTGCTGGCCGGATTGCAGCCAGCCCTGAAAAACTTGGAGGAGGCCTGGAAGACGGAGTTACTCAAACGGCCGCCTTCCCGGCAGTCTCCGCGGGAACAACTGGGCCGCCTCTGGGTCAGTCTGGCCGCCGTTCCCGGGCATGGTTGGCTCTGGTTCACCGCCCTGGTGGCCTCCGGGCAACTGCAAGCCTTTTTCTGGGACCATCTGCTCCACTTGGTGGGCCTGGTCTTTTTTCTGGCCCTGTTGGGCTGGAGCACTCGCCGCCTGCGGCGTCTAACCGCCAGTCGTTTCAAAGACTGGCGGGCCGGTACTACCGATCATGATCTCCTGCCCATTTTTGTCCTCGGACGGATCCTGGTGGATTCCCTGTTCCGCCTGGGTTTGATCTTTTGGGTCGGCGTAATATTATGGGATTTCAGCATCCTGGGCTCCAACCCGGCCCAATTTGTCCTTTATCTCCTGGGGGCCTGGTGGGCCTGGCGCCTGGCCCTGGCCCTGGTACAGGCCTACTTTGCCGGGAAGGCCGCGGCCGGGCTTTTGCCTCTGGATGCGGCCACGGCCCGGTTCTATCGTCGTTCCCTGAAAGTCTTCGCCTTCTACCTGGTCCTGGGACTCTTTGCCCTAAAGATCGCCCCGCTGCTTAACTTCCCCGAAACCTCCCGCCTCTTCGCGGCCCACTTCTTTCTAATTGGCCTGCTGGTCTGGGTCTTATGGCTGCTGCGCCGGCCTCATCTGGCTCGGCTCCAGCCGGTGCTGCCCGACCCCGCCTGGGTGCGCCGGCGGGCCGTGGCCCGCGTCCTCCATGGAACGGTGCTCTTTCTGCTGGCGGTCACCATCCTGGCGGACCTCCTGGGCCTGTCCAACCTGGCGGTCTACGTGGCCCAGGCCGCAGTCTGGACCGGCCTGGTAGCCCTCCTGATTTGGTTTCTGTGGCTGGCCGGGGAGACCCTCATCCGCCACCTGTTGCACCCTGACCTCGGCTGGGCCAAACAGCGTTATCCGGAGCAGCAGGAAATGCTCCACAGGATTTATTATTTCTGCCGACTGGTGCTCTCCCTCATCCTCGGGGCGGCCGTGATCTTCTGGGCCCTGAGCACTTGGGGCCTCCCGCCGGACCGGGTGGCCTGGGCCTTCCAATGGCTCACCTGGGGGCCGGCCCTGGGCCCGGTGAAGCTCACCATTCTCAATATCGGCGCCGCCGGCCTGGCCCTTTACCTGGGTTTCTGGCTCTCCCGCCTGATCCGGGGCCTCATGAGCTTGCGGATCTTCCCCCGCACCGGTCTGGACCACGGGGTCCAGTACACCATCTCCACCACCTTGCACTACCTCATCTTGATCCTGGCGGCCCTGGTCGCCCTGACGATGTTGGGATTTCCCCTGACCAACCTGGCCCTGGTGGCCGGGGCCCTGGGCGTCGGTATCGGCTTCGGCCTCCAAAACATCGTCAATAATTTCATCAGCGGCCTGATTCTGCTCTTCGAGCGGCCCATCAAGGTGGGGGACCTGCTGGTCATCGACGGCCAGTTTGGCACGGTGAAGGAGATCCGGATCCGGAGCACCATCTTCGAAACCTCCGACCGCTCGATGCTCATCATCCCCAACTCGCAGCTCATTTCCGAGAAGGTCCTCAATTGGACCCACTATGGCCGGGGCCTCAACCGCCTCACCTTGAAGGTCGGGGTGGCCTGCGACTCCGACGTGCGGCGGGTGACCCAATTACTCACTGAGGTCTGCCTGGCCAACCCCCGGGCAGTGAAGGAGCCGCCGCCCCAAATCCAGTTTAGCGCTTACGGCGATAGTACCCTGGATTTCACCATCTGGGTCTTCCTCAAGACTCCGGCGGACCGGATCCCCGCCACCCATGAGCTGAACAGCGCCATCCTGGAGACCTTCCAGCAGCACGGCATCGAGATCCCCTTTCCCCAGCGGGACCTGCACATCAAGGACTGGCCGGAAAATAACTAGGGACACTTCCTATTTTTTGCCGTGGTTAGGAAAACCAATTTTGTCACTGGTTAAGCTTATGTAGTCACTTTTTCAGCAAAAATGGGAGGTGTCCCTATTTTTGGCAGGATCAATCCTTCAGGATGGAGATGGCCTTGGTCTGGACTTTGTTGGACCGGACTTCGATGATCTTGGCCCTGGGACGACGGCGGGGGGCGTCTTTGTCTTGATCTTTGTCTTTGTCCTGGGCCGCGGCCACTTTGCCCGCGGCGCCCTTTTCAACCTTCTTCACCCCGGCGGCTGCCGCCGCGGCCTTGGCGGCGGGGCCGGTTAGCGCTCGATTGGGGCCGTAGCCGCCATAAGTCCCCATGACGTTGTTGACGAAAAAAATAGGGACACTTCCTATTTTTGCCATGCCTGAGAAAACCAATTTTGTCACTGGACTTTTTCAGCAAAAATAGGAGGTGTCCCTATTTTTTTTCGGGCAGGCTCAATCTTTCAGGATGGAGATGGCCTTGGTCTGGACTTTGTTGGACCTGACTTCGATGATCTTGGCCCTCGGGCGGCGGCGGGGGGCGTCCTTGTCTTGGTCTTTGTCTTTGTCCCGGGCCGCCGCCACTTTGCCCGCGGCGCCCTTTTCGACCTTCTTCACCCCGGCGGCAGACGCCTTGGGATTGGCGGCGGGGTTGGTTAGCGCTCGATTGGGGCCGTAGCCGCCATAAGTCCCCATGACGTTGTTAACGAAGAGCTGCGTCTCCTGGTAGGGCGGGATACTGCAATATTTGGCCACCGCTTCCGGGCCGGCGTTATAGGCCGCCACCGCCAGGGGCACGTTGTGCCCGAACCGGTCCAGGCAGTGGCGCAGATAGCCCACCCCGCCGGCGATATTTTGCTCCGGATCGAAGGGGTCGCGCACCCCCATGAGGGCGGCGGTGCCGGGCATCAACTGCATCAGACCCTGGGCCCCCTTGGGGGAGACCGCCCCGGCGTTGAAACCGGATTCGTTCCGCATCACCGCCCGCACCAGGGCCGGGTCCACCCCGTAAGCCATGGCATATTTATTGATAAAAGTGTCTACCCGGGGGTCGTGGCGTCCCGCTAAGGCGCTCCGATAAGCCCCGGTGCTCTGATAAGCCCAGGGGCCGGAACGCACCACGGTTTTGGGCCAGACCCGGGTCTTGTTATTGAAGATATAGACCTGCACTTCCTGGCCCAGGAGGTCGTAGAGGGTGTCGCTGGCAGCGCCGGCCTTCCGGGAATCCTTGGCATCTTTGGCACTCTCCAGGACCAGGGAGCCGCCGTCCGACCCCACCTTAGGAGCCTCACCCCCAGCGGCCAACCCCGTTAAGCAAAAGATCAGGGCCGGAATGAAGAAAATTCTCCTCATAACTATAATTCTATTCGATATTTTCCTCAATTTGTCAAGGAAAAAGAGCCCCCTAAGTAATTGCTCTACCTTCCGTGAGGCGTTGGGAGAGATTTATGCCAATAACTTAAAGTTTAATTTTGTCAAATGATACGAGACGTTGTAAGATACCGCAGAAATCATTGAGTCTGATCCCGGAGCAATTGCAACCCAAAAACAAACTCACCCAATCGGCGCCCAATTTCATCGGGCTTTTGCTGCTTTAATCAATTACCATGATGAACCGTAACAGTCGTAGTCGTCAAATTATTGCAGCTTGATGATTATCTTCCTTAAAGCCGATAATTTGGATACTGCCAACCGCCAGCTGAAAACTGAAAACCCTCCCTTCTCCCGGCCCCTGACGCCGGTGGTCCTGGCCCTGATGGCGGGGATCGCCGCCCCGGCCTGGGGGCTTAACCTGCCGGCAAGATGGCTGCCGGCGGTTCTGCTCCTGCTGTGGCTGGCGCTGGGGGCCGTCTGGCTGGCCCGGCGCCCGGCCCGGTTGCTGCCCCTGATCTTCTTCTGGCTCCTAGGAGCGGCCTTTTGCCAGCAGGCCCTCCAACCCACCTTCCCGCCCCACCATCTGGTGCATCTGCCCCCGGGACAGGAACTCACCATCCTCGGACGCCTGGACCACCCTGGCAAGCTGGCTCCGGAACGGGTCCAACTGTTTCTCACTGCCCGGGCCTGGCTGAGCCCCCAGGGCTGGCGCCCGGCCGCGGGGCGGCTGCTGGTGGCCGCCCCGAATCTGGCGCACCCGCCGGTGGGCGCCGACCTGGTGGTCAAAGGCAGGCTGCGCGCCCCGGGGAGCTTAAAAAACCCCGGGACCTTCGACCGGCCCCGGTTCCTGGCCGCCGACGGCATCTTCCGGGAGCTGCGCCTCAAGGACCGCACCGCTCTGGTTTTTCTGGCCGAAGACGCCGGCTACCCCTTGGGGGAACGGCTGCGTGGCGGCATCCGGCAACTGTTAAAGAGCCTGGACCCGGCCCTGCGGGCCATCTATCTCTCCATGCTGTTGGGGGACCAGGGTGAAGTCACCCCGGAAATGCGCCACAACCTGGCCCGGACCGGCACCAGCCACTTGCTGGTGGTCAACGGCCTGCACCTGGGCATGGTGGCCGCGGTCATCTTTTTCCTCAGCAGTTGGCTGATGCGGCGCTCCGCCTGGCTGCTGCTGCGCCTCAATGTAGTGAAAGTGGCCACCTTGATGGCTGCGGCCGCGGTAGTGGGTTACGCCTGGGTGGCGGGCGGCTCCCCCTCTACCCAGCGGGCCGAGGTCATGGTCCTGGCCTATCTCCTCCTGGTCTTCCTGGGCCGGCCCCGGGAGGTCTGGAGCGCCCTGGCCCTGGCCGCCCTGATCATCCTCAGTTTTACCCCGCTACGCCTCTTTTCCATCTCCTTGCAGCTCTCCTTCGCGGCGGTGGCTGGCCTAATTTTTTTAATGCCACGGTTGCTGAGAATTGATGGGTCAGTTTTTGACCGAGAGTTCCAGCCCGGTTTGGGATGGAAACTCTACCTTCGGGTGAAAGACTTGGCCGCGGCCTCCGCCGTGGCCACCCTGGCCACCGCCCCCCTGGTGGCGGCCTACTTCCAGGTGGTCTCCCTCCTGGGAATCGTGGTCAATCTGGTGGCCATCCCCTTAGTATTGCTCTTGGCCCTGCCGTTAGGGGAGGCCGCGGTCTTCGCCCAGGCCATCCATCTGACCCCCTTGGCCCAGGGATTGCTTTTCCTGGGTCAATGGCCCCTGTGGCTGGGCTGGCAGGCCGTCTGCCTGGGGGCCTCCCTGCCCGGCAGCGCCTTCATCGTCCCCATCCCCACCTGGCTGCAGATCGCCCTCTATTTTCTGGTGCTGATCCTCATATTCGCCCCGCGGCGCCATCTCTGGACCTGGGCCGGCGCCGGCCTGGCCGGGGTAGCCCTCATTGTCTCAGTGGCTGCGCCCATGATAGCTGCACCCCGAACCCTGGAGATAACCTGCCTGGACACCTACGGCGGCCTCAGCGGCGTGGTGGTGAGCCCGGAGGGGCGGCGCCTGGCGGTTTCCGCCCCGCGCCGCTCCTGGCCCGGCCGCCAGGCGGGCGGCCCCGGGACACTGCCCGCTTACTGCCACTGGCGCCAATGGCGCACTCTTGACCAGTTGCTGGCCCTGTCCCTGTCCCAGGAAAATGCCGCTGAATTACTCACCTTGGCCCAACAGTTCACGGTAGCCGGGTACTGGTACGGCCGCCGGGGTTATCCCGGACCGGCCTTATGGGATTTGTGGAACTATCTGGGAGATCGGGGCTGCTTGCCCCTGCCCCTGGAACCCTGGCGCCGGGGGCCGCAACCGCCGGCCGGCCTGGGAAGCGCGGCCCTAAAATACCTGAAGCTGGGCCAGGATCAGGGCTTCGCCCTGCAAGTCACCGGTCAGGGGCGCCGGGCCCTGATCTTGCCGCCGGGCCGGGATCTGGAACTGCCCCCGCAGTTCGAGCCCTCTGCAACCGGCCTGGACCTGCTGGTCCTACCGGCGGGACCGGTCGGCTCTCCCGGCGGCTTACCCCCCTCCCTGGCTCGCCTGCAACCCCGGCTCTTGATAGTTTACGGGGGCGATCCCGGAGCTACCGGACCGGAAACCGGCATACCCTGCCATTTCACCCGGGATGGTGCGGTGAGCGTTTATCTCGGAGACGATGGCGTGAGAGTCCGCCAGTGGAGGCATTGAGGAGCAAGAAAACCAAAAAGTGCAAAGGACGCACCCGGGTGTTTTTTAGCCCTTGCCTGGGGTGGACGGTCCCCACCCTACCTTTTAGCGTCCTTCGCCGTCCTTAGTCTTTGCTGATTGCTGCAAGCTGACCGCCGAGAGCTATCTCCCTCAGCTCTTCCGGGAGGTTCTGGAAATGAATTCGGTTAACTGCTGTCTTACCTTTTTGGATTTGCACTTGGGGCAGGCGATCTTGGCTTCCTCATACTCCTTGAAGCTCATGATGCGGCTGAACTCCTCCCCACATTTTTCACAGAGATAAACATAGGTGGGCATGGTCTTCTCCTTCCGACTGATTAGCTATCATCAGTAAAATAATTATGCCGGAGAGGGATTTCAAGGTCAGGGGCATTGTTGGGGCGGTTTCTCGAACCGCCCTCCGGCAACTTCACCCCCTCTCAACCAGGGGAGGGCAAGGATAGGGTCGGCACCAGGCTCCGGGCCACCAGCAGGTTGCGCCACTCGTCGGCCGGATGGCGTTTCGGGGTTTCCATGATAGCGCCTTCGGGCCTGAGCCAGGGGTGGGCCAGTAACTGGCGCAGCCCGGCCAGGCCCAGGCTTCCCAAACCCAGATGCTCGTGGCGGTCCACCCGGGAGTTAAAGGCCGCCTTCGAGTCGTTGAGGTGCAGCATCTTCAGCCGGTCCAACCCCGGCCCCCGGGCGATTTCCCCCAACAGCAGCGAGACCCCGTGGGGGCTCCGCAGGTCGTAGCCCGCGGCGAAGGCATGGGCCGTGTCCAGGCACAACCCCAGTTCCACCCCGCTCAACTCCATGAGGCGTTGCAGGTGGTCGATGCGCCAGCCCAATTCCCGGCCCTGGCCGGCGGTATTTTCCAGGAGCACCAGTGGCGGCGGCGGCACCTGCGAGACCGCCGCGGCCAGGGCCGCGGCCGCCAGCCGGAAACTGGCCTCCGTCAGCTCACCGTGGCCGGGATGGGTCACCAGGTAGTCGGCTTCGAGATCTCGGGCCAGGGCCAACTCCTGAGCCAGCCGCGCCGCCGAACGCTGGTGGAGGACCGGGTCCGGGGCCGCCAGGTTGGCCAGGTAGCTTAGATGCACCATCAGCGGGCCCAGACCGGCTCGCCGCCGGGCCCGGGTAAAATCCCTAATCTCCCCCGGGTCCACCGGGCGCCATTTCCAGGCCCGGGGGTTTTGCCCGAAAATCTGCAGCGCCTGGCAACCCAGGACCTGGGCCTGGGAGATGGCCTTGAGCCTCGAACCGGCGATGGACAGATGAAAGCCTAAGCGCATTTAATCACCTGCGGGGCAACGGGGAAAAGGTTAAACGGGAAAAACCTGCGCCTTTGGTCTTTATTCGCCTCATCCTTCCCTTCCTTCCTTAAAAATTCTGCAAATTGTTTCGGGTCATTTCCCTTTTCCCCTTTTCCCCTTTTAACCCCTTCCCCTTTTAACCCTTTCCCCTTTTCCCCTTTTAACCCTTTCCCCTTTCTGATATATCCAGCATCATGCAGGATTCCACCCGTTACTGGCGCCCCAAGATCCTGGAAGCTTACGTGGCCCGGGAGTTTCTCAAACTCACGGGTTTGAGCCTGGTCACCTTCGTCTCCCTCTTCGTCATTGTCGACTTTTTTGAGAAGATCGACCGCCTGGTACGGGCTCATTTGGGGTTGGGGGACCTGTTGGAATATTCTCTCCTGAAGATCCCTTTCGCGGTGGGCCAGGTACTACCCGCCGCGGTGTTGCTGGGGATCATGCTCACCTTCGGTCTCATGTCCCGAAGCCAGGAGACCCTGGCCGTGCGCACCTCCGGATTGGACATCCTGCAACTGGTGCGGCCGGTGATGGTTCTAACCGGCTATGTAGTGGCCGTCATGCTGGCCCTCAACCTCTTCCTGATCCCCTGGAGCCAGGGGCGGCTCAATAGTTTCTGGCAAAGCGAAGTGGACAAGAAGCCGCCCCGCAACCTCCACACCATGGAGCACTTCTGGTACAAAGGCGACCAGGCTATCTATAGTATCCTCATCTTCCGCAAAGATATCCAAACCATGGAGGGGGTCAAGATCTATCTCTTCGACCGGCAATTCCAGTTGGTGCAGATCATTGCCGCGGCCCGGGCCCATTTCCAGGGGACCCATTGGCACTTTACCCAGGGCCAGATTCAGACCCTGGGCGCCGGGGGCATCCTCTCCGGGGAGAAGTTCCAAGAGCGGGACATCGTCCTGACGGAACGCCCGGCTGACTTTGCCGACCTCGAGAAAAAGGTCACCGAGATGGATATCACCGAGCTCTACCGCTACGTGGCGCGCCTCGAGCGGGACGGTTACAAGTCCACTCCCTACCGGGTGGACCTGTACAGCCGCCTGTCCCTGTCGCTAACCCCCCTGATCATGGTCATTTTGGGGTTGGCCCTGGCCTTGCGTCATAACCGGGCCCACCTCACCTCCATCGTCGCCCTGGGTATGGGGCTGATGTTCTGCTACTGGCTCTTCTTCGGCTTTTGCGCCTCTTTTGGCCAGGCCGGCCGCCTGCCGCCCGTTCTGGCGGTCATCTTCCCGCACCTGGTCTTCGGCGGCCTGGCCCTGGGATTGCTGCGCCAGGTGAGCAGATAGGGAAATATTTTCTTACCCGACCGGAGCCTCACCTCCCGTGTATTAGGGGAGGCGGCCTTCAGCGATAAATAAACGATATTCTAATAAGTTAACCATGGCCGCCCCACACCTAAGCGGTCCGCGTCCGGTCCGGCTGACTCCGGCCCCTGAAAAAATGGATGAAAATGTGATGAATAAAAGAAAACATTGCAATAATTTTATTGTCATCCGCCGATATTTTATGCTATCAAGGGGAAGCTGTCACTTCCGATGGCCTCTGATATAGCGGCAGCAGGCGCAGCGCGCCCATCGGGACTCGAAAATATATCTTTTATAAAGGGGGGGATGGGCGTCGGAAAACCCATTTTCCAAGAAGATGGCCATGGCTATAGGGGAATTGTAGTCAACCGCAAACCAGGAGAAAGGGAGAAAGGATTATGACCAAAGCAGAATTGATTGCAGCAGTCGCGGGAGAGGCCCAAGTTAGGAAAGTGGATGCGGAAAAAGCCATCAACAGCCTGATCCGGATCGTTTCAGCCACCCTGAAGAAGCAGGGCCGCCTGGCGTTGGCAGGCTTTGGCACCTTTTCCGTGACGGAACGGAAGGCCCGGGAAGGTCGGAATCCGCAAACCGGCAAGCCCATCAAGATTCCGGCCACCAAGGTAGTGAAGTTCAAACCGGGAAAACAGCTGAAAGACATGGTAAAGTAGTTTTCTGTCACTCTTAATGCAAGAGCGGCCCCGTATGGAGGGATCCGAGCCGGACGCGTCGGGCCTCGTTCATAATATTTAGGTAAGAGATCGGGCGCAGCCGTGCTGAGGTGTCGTCACAGGAGTAACCATCCGGGCCGGTTAAAGCGAGTCCTGGGTGAGAGGGGCCGCCTGGAAACCACGGCCGAACCATCGACAAAAATTTTTGGGGATTTTCCCGCCAGCCGCCAGTCCGGGCGATTCTCCCCAACCCGGTAAGGCGGTGCAAAACTCCTAACTGCCCGCTAGGGCAGCAGGAGCTTCGAGGGGAGGCCCGGCATCAATGCCGGTCCTCCCCTCAATTTTCACCCCTGAATAACTTTCCCCAACCAATAAGACCGCCTGCTCAGACCTCGCTTGAGTGATTATTCACCTGATTCTCATGCCAGCTGCGCAGCCAGTGATACAGCGGCTCCCGGTAGTAATAAAGCATCCCTGCCAACAGCAGACAGAAGCCCAGCAGCAGCCCGGTAACCATGTAATTGCCCTTGTAAACCTGGGCCCCCTGCAAGGTGAGCATCAGGGTGCCGGGTAGCCGGCCCACGGTGGACAAGAGTAAAAAAAGCCTCCAGGACATGGTGCTCAGGCCCAGGATGAAGCAGAGGTAGTCCTTGGGAAAACCGGGTACCACAAAAAGAAAAAAGGCGATAAGGGCCCCCTGGCGCTCCATCAAAAAATCAAACTTCTCGATGCTCTCCTTGCTGACCACTCGGGCTACGAACTTATGTTCCAGCCAGCGCCCCAGCATAAAAGCCATCAGGGAGCCGACGGTCAGGCCGATGGTGGAGTACAGCATCCCCAGGGGCACCCCGAACAGGTAGCCGCCGATAAAACCGGTGGCCTCTCCCGGAATGGGCGCGAACACCACTTGCAGGATCTGGGTGAGGATGAAGGTCAAGGGCGCCGCCGGGCCGGCGGCCTGCAGGAAGGCCCGCACCTTCTCTTTGTCGTCCAGGAGGTCGTAATAGTGGCAAACCCAATCCCACATGCCGCTGCTGCACACCGCCCACCTGGTGAAATAAGCCAACAGGCCCAGCAGCGCCAGCCCCACCAGGGACCAGATGAGCCAGTAGCGCCGCATGGAGGCCAGCCCTTGCTGCCAAAAGGCCGGGGGGACCGCGGCAGCCTGGTTGTTCTCAGGATTCTTGGAAGTCATTCTTTTTTTGGTCTTGTCCTCGGGTTCGAAAATTTGCCCTCAATATAGCCAAAGTGTCGCATCCCGGCAAAGTCTTTTTTCTCTTACTATGAGGATTCAAAATTATGAGAACTCCTGCTTTTACTGCTCACTGCTCACTTCAGTCGGCTCCCCTGGCGGCTGCCCCGGCGGGCGAACTCTTCCCGGATAAGGCCCAGAACCCGGGGCTTGTCCAGGCACCAGTCCGGCGCCAGCAGTTCTTGGCGGTGGGGATCCCCGGTGAGGCGGTGGATGACGAATTGGGGCGGCAGGAGTTCCACAAAATCCGCCACCAGACGGACATATTCATCTTCCGTGAGGCAGGTGTAGGCCCCGTCCTGATGGAGCCGGGCCAGTTTGGCGCCCTTGACCACGTAAAGCAGGTGGATCTTGACCCCTTGCAAGGGCAGCCGGGCCAGATAAGCCGCAGTGGCCGCCATCTCCCTGGGGCCCTCCCCGGGTAGCCCCAAGATCACGTGGGCCACTACCTCCAGACCTCGCGCCGCAGCCCGGGCCACGGCCCGGGAGAAACAGGCGACGTCATGGCCCCGGTTCAGGGCCTTTAAGGTCTGATCGTGGGCCGACTGCAGCCCCAGCTCCAGCCACAGCAGGCGTTCCTGGGCATAGGCCGCCAGCAAATCCAGCACCTCATCGCCCAGGCAATCGGGGCGGGTGCCGATACTCAGGCCCACCACCTCGGGAAAGGCCAGGGCCTCATCATAGAGGGCCCGCAGTTGCGCCACCGGGGCGTAGGTATTGGAAAAGCTCTGGAAATAAGCGATGAACCGGGAAGCCTGATAGCGGGCCTTGAGGCGGGCCAGGCCCTCCTGCATTTGCGCCTTGAGGTTGAGCCCCCGGGCCCAGGCGCCGGTGCCGGAGCCCCGGGCGTTGCAATAGAGACAACCGCCGCCGGACACCTGGCCGTCCCGGTTCGGGCAGGTCAGGCCGGCGTCCAGAGTGATCTTCTGCACCCGCACCCCAAAACGCCGCCGCAGATGGGTATTGAGATCCAGGTATGGCAGTCCCTCAGGAACCGTCGGCTCTCCCATAAGTTATAAAAACTCCGGCATCTTAGCCAACTTTGAACTTAAGACCTCTGCGAAAAGCCTTTTTGTCATCCTGAGCGAAGCGAAGGATCTCGGCTTTTGGTGGCACAGGCTTTCTAGCCTGTGCTGGAATGGGCACAGCCTGGAAATGCTGTGCTACCAAACCGAGATTCTTCAGTCGCTTCGCTACCTCAGAATGACAGATTGGAGGACTTTCGCAGAGGTCACAACTTTGAACTTTGAACTTTGAACTTTGAACTTTGAACCTTGAACCTTGAACTTTGAACTATTCTTCAGGCCAGGTCCCCCCAGGCGAACTGCAGCAGGGTGAGGGCCGCCAGGGCCGCGGTCTCGACCTTGAGGCGCCGGGGTCCCAGACTCACCACCTTAAAGCCCGCAGCCTTTGCCCGGTCCACCTCAGCGGCGGCAAAGCCTCCCTCGGGGCCTATGAGGACCCGGGCCGCGGCCGGTCGGGGCTGGCTCAGGCAGGCTTGCAGTCCCCCGCCCCGCTCTTCTTCCCAAAAGATGAGTTTCACCGCCTCGGGGCCCGCCAACACCGCGCCAAACTCCTGCACCGCGCTGATCTCCGGTAGCACCGATCGTTGGCAGGATTTAATGATTTCCCGGGCCAAGCGCTGCCAGCGTTCCCGGCGCCGTAGGAATCGCTCCCGGGTCACCCGTTCCGAGCGCTCTGAGATAAACGGGATAATTTGCTGCACCCCCATTTCGGTGGCCTGGCGCAGCACCCCATCCAGGGCCTCCCCTTTGGCCAGGCCGATGCCCAGCACCAGGCGCAGGGGCGATTCCCCCCAAAAGGCCAACTCCCGGAGCACCTGCAATTGCGCCCCGCCAGCCTCTATGACCGCCACCCGGGCTTCGACATTCCTGCCGGCGCCATCGCAAACCTCCACCTTCTCGCCCACCCCCAGGCGCAAGACCCGGGCCAGATGCCGGGTTTCCTCGGAGTCGAGCCACACCGTGTCATCCTGAAAACGCTCGGGCGGTGCATAGAAGCGGCGCATATTTAGTCAGCTAGCAGTTACGAGTTAGGAAGTCTAATCAGTGCATCAAATAAGTTCCTGCT
This sequence comes from Deltaproteobacteria bacterium, assembly GCA_026388765.1. Taxonomy (GTDB): domain Bacteria; phylum Desulfobacterota; class Desulfobaccia; order Desulfobaccales; family 0-14-0-80-60-11; genus JAPLJC01. Next base: position 3,647 of record JAPLJC010000262.1, on the reverse strand, counting down.
TTTACCCCCTCCCCCTTGAGGGGGGAGGGCTGGGGTGGGGGTGGCGAAACTCCTTTCCGTTGGCTCACCCATCCTCCTTCAACTTCCTCACCTCTTCTTCCAGCGCCGCCAGCCGTTTCTCCAGGGCCTCCAGGTCCGCGGCCAGGGCCGGCTTCGCCTCCGCCAGGGCCTTATTCACCATTCCCTTGACCCGTTCCACCAAGGCCGTCTGCGCCTCCTGGGCCTTAGCCAGGAACTCCTTCACCGTCTCGGGGCTCTCCTTCTGGCTGATTTCCCCTCGGCGCACCATCTCCTGGACCAGTTCCTCCACTTTTTCCTTGGTGAACTCAAACACCCCGGCGCCAAATAACCAGGCCTTCTGTAAGAATTCCTTCATGGCGTTCTCCATTATCAAGATTGGTTTTATCCCCTTCCCTTGAGGGGAGGGGGCTGGGGGGAGGGTGGCTAACGTATTTAATTTTAAAGACTATCTCACCCCCAACCTACCCTCCCCTCTCAGGGGGAAGAGAAAAAAAGCTAACTTCGGGCTTCGCCGCACATCAGCTTACTGATTATTATTTGCAGCTCCTTGCCGAAAAACCATGCCTTTTGTAATATGTCTTTAATTTCATAAAACTTTTACCTTGACATCAAAAAAAACCGCCATAATCATTTGACTACTGACTACTGACTACTGACTACTGACTACTGACTACTGACTCACGGCCGCCGCAAGATCAAGACGCCCCAATCGTCCTGGCTGAAATAACCGGCCTCGGTCAGCCCCAACCCCAGGAAACGGGCCTCCAACTGCGGCCGGTCTTTCTCCAGAAACCCTGAAATGATCAAGGCCCCGCCGCTCAAGAGTCGGCCCGTCAAGGAATCGGCCAGGTGCAGCAGGTCCAGGGTGGTGAGGTTGGCCAGGATCAAGGCGAATTGCTGCCGGATGGCCTGGAGCAGGGTGTCCTCCACCAAAATCCGTTCCTCCAAAGCATTCAGGCGCACGTTTTCCAGGGCCGCGGCCACCGCTTCGGGGTCCACGTCGATGGCCAGCACCCCCGCTCCCAGGCGCGCCGCGGCCAGGGCCAGGATGCCGGTGCCGGTGCCCACGTCCAGCACCTGCCAGGGCTTGTGAGTCTCCGGCAGGTCCTGCTCCCAGACCTCCTCCAGCGCCTTAAGGCACAAGAGCGTCGTGGCATGCCGGCCGGTGCCGAAGGCCATGCCCGGGTAGATGGTGACCACGATCTCCCCGGCCGCCGGGGCATAGTCCTCCCAGGGCGGACAAATCACCAGGCGGTCGGTGACCTTCTGGGCCTTGAAATGGGCCTTCCAGGCCTCGGCCCAATCCTCCTCGGCCACCTGGCGCATCTCCAGCCCCAGGGGCAAGAGATCATGGCCGGCCAGGCGCTTCAGGTATTCCTGCAACTGCTCCTCCTGCCAGGCGCCAAATTCCTCGGGCCGGAAAAAGGCCCGGACAATCACCCCTCCAGCCGGCGCCCCCTCCTCCTCCAGGATTACCCCCCGGCCGCTGAACTCCGTGAGGAACAGGCCCCCCTCCTCCTGCATCCCGGCCGGCATCAGGAAGCGCACCTCAATCCAGGTTTCTTTAGCCATATTGAATAATTATAGTCAAGAGCAGTCGAGTTTGCAATAATTCTAAAACCAAATATATCAATCAGAGTAGCTATTTGCTTGACAAATATTTTTCTACCTCTTATTGAAATATCAGAGAATAATAATACCATCCTCCGATATAGATTTCGGAAGCATGATAATAGAATACATAGACGAAAAATCGCGCTTCTTGCCTATAGTCAAAGACCTTGGGCGTAAGAACAGCCAGACCCTTGGGTTCTTTCCCGAGGGGGCTTTCGAGGAACACGCAGCCAAGGGGTGCGTGATAGTAGCCCGAGCCCGAAGTGGGAAAGATGAATTTTATGGTTATCTACTTTATCGTGTCGTTCACCGGGGCGGAGTTTGGCCGGTAGGGGTTATTGTGCACTTATGTGTCGATGAGCCATATCGTAAAATGGGCATTGCCAGAGCCCTCGTAAAGAAATTGCGTAGCATCACAATAAATAATTTTCTAAGGCTCGAAGTGAATTGCCGGCGAGACTATGATGCAACTGATTTTTGGCCAAAAAGTGGCTTTATCTATAAAGGAGAAACCATCGGCCGTAGCGGTCACCCCATTCTCCGATGGGAAATGGAGCTACGCCAATTGCCGTTAATGGCATTAATGGAGCAGAGTTCGGCCCAAAAGACCCGTGCAGTCATTGACATGAATATTTTGTACCGCTTACAAGACCCCCTGCCAGAGGTCTTTGATAGAGATAGAATACTTAGTGAAGAGGCCAAGGCTCTCCAGGAAGACTGGATAGCTGAGGATGTGGTACTGCTAATCACACCTGAGGCTTTTAACGAGATCCAAAGAAATGACAATCCTACCGAGCGGATGCGCAGGCGTAAATTTGCAAATCAATTTGGAACCGTAACCGCCAATTTTGATGATGTTCTCAGCCTTGAGCAACGGCTCTCAATTTTCTTCTCAATTCAATCGAATGAGAGCGATCGATCCGATATCAGACAGTTGGCCTATTCCATCAAGGGAGATGCCCTTTATTTCATTACTCAGGATAGGGGGATATTGAAGAAAACTGAGGAATTCCATAGAGAGTTCGGTATCCGAATACTATCTCCAGGAAGGTTCATTGGGCGTCTAGACGAAATCATTCGAGAGGTCGAATATCTTCCTAGACGTTTGGGGGGAGCTTGCGCTTTGACAATCCGAAGAGCGCCCAGTAGTCTTATCTCGCTTCTGTTTCCAATTTATCAATGTGGGAACCCTGAAGAACGGAAAAGCCAGTTCGAATCCAAAATTCGTAATTTCATTGCTCAATCAAATAGATATAGAGTTGAACTTTGCCAGAAGATAGGTTCAAACCCTCTGGCCTTTATCGTGTATGATCGCAGTGATGTATCAGAACTTGGGATTCCGATGGTCAGAGTATCACGATCAACCCTATCCGGTACAGTGCTACGCCATTTGTTGCGCAGAGCGGTCCAGTTATCGGTCAAAGAAAATCGTCCATTTGTCAGAGTCACCGATATTCAAGCTCAGGGAGGGTTTGAACGATCCTTGGAAGAGTGCGGTTTTACGAAGTTTAAAGACAAGTGGTTTAAAATCAGTTTACCGGTGGCTGATAATCTAGAAGGCATATTGACTCGATTATCTAGTTTGGGGGAACGCTTCTCTGCTACCATGCCCATAGTGGATAATTTGATTGCTGAGTTGCTCAATGCGGCAGAGGAACAAGATTCTCTCAGGTTGGCAGATTTGGAACGAAGGTTATGGCCAGTGAGAATCCTTGACGCTAACATCCCTAACTTTATCGTTTCCATAATGCCGGTTTGGGCACAGCATTTATTTGACGAAGGTATTGCACGTCAGACACTATTGGGAGGCAGAGATGATCTCCTTTTGCGCAACGAAAACGTCTATTATCGTAGCGCTCGCTCGGGTGGGGGAATCTTGAGTCCTGCCAGAGTTCTCTGGTATGTCACGCAAGATAAAGATACTCCAATGACATCTATGCAAGTCCGAGCATGTTCTTTATTAGATGAGGTAATCATCGGCCGCGCTAAAGATCTTTACAGCCGATTTGAGC
>JAPLJC010000061.1 GCA_026388765.1 Deltaproteobacteria bacterium | reverse complement strand
GGGGGCGCCCCACAGGGCCATGATGGCATCGCCTTCGAATTTATCCACCGTGCCCTCCTCCTCCAGGATGATCTCGGTCATGGCGGAGAGGTAGTCGTTGAGGAGGCTTACTACAGTCTCGGCGTCCAGACGCTCGGAGATGGTGGTGAAGCCGGCCAGATCGGAGAAAAACAGAGTGACCCGGCGGCGCTCGCCCCCCAGCTTCAGCTTTTCCGGATGGGCCAGTAGATGGCTGATGACGGTTTCGGACATGTACTGGCCGAACATGCCTCGGATGTAGCGCTTTTGGCGGCCCTCGGTGGCATAACTGTAAGCCGTAGCCAGTCCGAAGCTCAGGGCCAGGGCAATCCCCGGCAGGACCGGGTCGGCCCAGCGGCCGGTCCAAAAGGCTATGACCGCCAGGGCCAGATGGACCGATAACAGGATAAAAAAGGCCATGAGGGTGACGGTGAGGCTGGGGGAAAAGAGGACCGCCACGGCTACGGCCGCAGCCAGGACCAGGGCCCAGGCCCACAGGGCCCAACCGGGCAGGGTCCGGAGAAAATCCCCCTGGAGCAGGTTGTCCAGCAAGGTGGCGTGGATCTCGACCCCGGGGTAAACCCCGCCCATGGGGGAGGCCTTGAGGTCCAACAGACCCGGGGCGGTGAGGCCTACGAAGACCCACTTGCCGGCAAAGGCCTCTGGCGGGTAGATGGGCGGCTGGCCGTGCGCTTTAAAATTAAAGGAGGTGATAACATTGGCGGCAGAGAAGCGCTGGTGGCTGCGGCTGGGCCCGCGGTATTTGAGGAGGAGATTGCCCTGCGCATCCAGGGGAATCCGTAGGTTCCCCACCATCAGCCCACCTTCAATGAATTTCAGGGGCTCGTTATGCCTGAAACGGTGAAACGCGGCAAAGGACAAGATGGGCAGCCAGCGGTCTTTAAAGGGGAACACCAGGGGGACGCGCCGATAGATGCCGTCGGCATCCGGTCTGATTTGAACATTTCCCAGGGCCTGGGCCGCCTCCAGGAGAGGGCCGACGGGGGTGACCACGGAGCGATAGCCGGCGGGGACCAGGGGCAAGGGGCCGGGGATTTGCAGGCCGGCCTTATGGAGCAAGGCGGGCACCAAAGGATTGGCCCCCTTTTCCTCCCGGGACAGGAAAAAGGGCAGGACCACGTTGCCCGCGGTCGCGGCGGCTTGAGCCAGGCGGTGGTCGTCTTCCGGGCCGTAGGACGAGGCCTCGGTGAAGAGGATGTCGAAGATCACCGCCCGGGCGCCGGCCTGGCTGCAATAATCGATGATATGCTCATAGAGTTGCCGGGGCCAGGGCCAGGTAACCCCCTTATCTTTGGTTAAATCCAGGTCGTTCTGGTCCACCGTGACCACCACCACCTCGGGTGAGGCCTGGGCCAGGGGCACGTGGCGGAAAAGCAGATCCAGGGTCTTCAGGCGAAACGGGGCGATGACCCCGAATATTTCCAGGCCGAGGGTCAGGAGCAGCGCCGCCAGGGTGAGGAAGGCGGCGGCCCTGAGCTTGGCCGGGGGCAACTGGCTGGCACCGTCAGTCACGGATGACCTCGCTTTTGGATTTAACCGGATGGTTAGGTTAAACCAGCTTGAGGCACTCTGTCAAACCCTTCCAAAAGATAATTTTCACCACAAAATTATTTCCATACTAAATAAAGGGAACATTAGTTATCTTATATTGTAACAAAAATTTATTCAAATTTTCGGGGACTTGACATCTTTTTAAACGAGATTATTTTTTTCTCAGGAAACAATTATGAGCCCCAGAGTTCCGGGAGCTTCTTAGTCAAGTCGGATTGGGAGGTGAGGATAAAAGGGACATGGCCTGAAGAATTTGAGTGGAGGCTGACTCAATTTGCCGCGAGCGGCCATTGACTTTAATCACCCTCTAAACTTACCGACCCCGGCCTGAATCTATCCCGATTATAACGGAGTTGGGGAAGAAAGGAGCACTTACGGTACTCACCGCGCGAGAGATTTGGGCAATCATTCACGGCATGATGTTGGGATCGCTTTTCTTGTTGGCCTATGCCGGCGGCCTGGCCGAACTGATCAACCTGGGCTCCAAATGGTCCACCGAAGCCGGCATTGCCAGCCGGGTGCGCCGCCTGATTACCGGCACCTGGGTGATGGCTGTAGTCGCCTGGCTCACGGTCATCACCGGCACCTATATCGTCTATCCCTGGTATCGAGCTGCCTTGCCGAAGGGAGCGGATTTGAGGATGTATCCCAAGGCCCTCCTGGTAGCCAGCCCTAATACAGCGGGGTGGCACAACTTCGGGATGGAGTGGAAGGAGCACATCGCCTGGCTGGCCCCCATCCTGGCCACCGCGGTGGCCTACATGGTGACGAAGTATGGCGCCAGGTTGGCCAAAGACGATCAGGTTCGCCGCGCCATCATCGTTCTCTTCTCACTAGCATTCATCTCGGCGGCGGTGGCGGGGCTTTTTGGCGCCTTTATCAATAAAGCAGCTCCGGTTCTCTAAGAGGAGGAAAGACCGTGATCAATCAACAGGCAGAAGCAAATAACGGCGCCCCTACTGCGGCCATGCTGGCGGCCGGAATCGGCTGCTTGGTGTTGGGGCTCATGACCATTTTGTGCGAGAACATTACCGCCTTCGGCAATTTCTTTAATTTCATCAACCCGGTCGGCAACTTGACCGGTAAAACCTGGGTGGCCATCCTGGCCTGGTTAATTTCCTGGCCGATACTCGCCAATAAATGGAAGGACCAAAAGGTTGATTTCGGGAAAATCTATCGGGTGACTTTAATCCTGGTGGCTCTGGGGATTTTGGCGACTTTTCCCCCGATCTTTGATTTATTCTAAGTTCCCAACCTAGCAGCAATGGCTGGAGCGGTCCGCTAGCGGGTCGCCCTTTTTTTGCCAATGGGTGTCGGCGGTGGCCTCACCCGGGCACCAGCTTGCCCTCTTTCATCAAGAGCAGTCGATCCCCCAGCCTTTCCGCCTGGGCCGGGTCGTGGGTGATCAGCAGGATAGTGGTCTGTCCGCCAGCCTTCATCTTCAGAATGATTTCTTCAATAATATCAGTATTTAGTGGGTCAATGTTGGCGGTGGGCTCGTCTAGAAAGAGGATCTCGGGCGCCAGCACCATGGCCCGGGCCAGACCCAGGCGCTTGGTTTCGCCGCTGGAAAGGTCCAGGGCTCGCTGTGACCGCTTATGGGACAGGCCCACCGTCTCAAGAATGGTATCTACCCTGGCCTCAATCTCCCCGGATTTGACCCCTCTGATTTTCAAGCCATAGGCGACATTGTTGAACACCGTGGTGTTAAAGATGCCCGGCCGGGGCAGCACCAGGGTGAAGCGGCGCCGCAATTCCAGATTTATTGGCAAAACCGTGCTGTTTTCCAGATAATCCACGCTACCGGTATCCGGTGCTTCCAGGAGGGCCAGGAAGCGCAGCAAGGTGGATTTGCCGCTGCCGTTGGGACCTTGCAAGGCGTAAGTCAAGCCCGGGGCAAAGTTGTAGGAGCAATCCCGCAGCACCGGGTTGCCGTTGTAAGCCTTTGCTACCTTGGTAACTTCTATTCTTAAGCCCATGAACTCAGCTCAGCCCCGGCGCTCTGGCCCCGCTTTTGCAGTCGGCGCAAGGCCAGATTAACCAACAGGGATAGCGCCAGCAGGATGAGGCCCAGCACTATACCCAGTTCGAAGTTGCCCTTGTCCGTCTCCAGGGCGATGCTCGTGGTCATGACCCGCGTGTAGCCGGCGATGTTGCCACCGACGATGAGCACCGCGCCCAGTTCGGCATTGGCCCGTCCGAAGCCGGCCATGATTCCGGAAACGATCCCGTAGCGGGCCTCGCGGATGACGGTGAAGGCCTGCTGCCGGGCGGTGGCCCCCAGGGTCACCGCCGCTTGGCGCACCACCGGGTCGACGTTGACGATGGCGGAATGGGCCAGGGCGGCGACGATGGGCAGGGCCAGGATGGTCTGGGCCAGGATCATGGCGGTGGGGGTATAGAGCAGACCCAGGACGCCCAGGGGTCCGGCACGTGACAGGAGCAGATAGAGCAGTAGCCCCAGCACCACCGGCGGCAATCCCATGAAGGTGTGCAAGATGTTGACCACCGCGTCCCGGCCGGGAAAACGCTTCAGGGCCAGGAGGGCGGCCAGGGGCAAAGCCAGGGCGGTGGCCAGCAGGAGGCCGGCGCCGGAAACCCAGAGGGATAGCCAGACGATGCCCCAGAGTTCTCCGGGGTTAATTTGGCTTAAAAATAAGAAAAACTCCGTCATGGTTAATGAGGTCCTGAAATCCTTGCTTCAGGATGACAGGAAATCCAAGTTTTCAACACTGGGCTACAATTTTCGTGCCAGATCATTTGGCATTGGGGATGAAGAGCTGATTGCCACGGGCGTCTTTAAATCCCGCGATGGCCTGCTGGCCTTCCGGGGAGATGAGCCAGTCGACGAATTGCATGGCCTCGTGATATTTGACCTGCTTATGTTTTTCGGGATTCACCGCCATCACCCCGTACTGATTGAACAGCACCGGGTCTTTCTCCAACACTATGACCATCTCCAGCTTATCCTTGTCTTTGGTGGCCAGCCAGGTGCCCCGGTCGGTGAGCGTATAAGCCTTTTTTTCATTGGCGACCCGCTGGGTCTTTTCCATGCCCTGGCCCGCCTCCAGGTACCACTTCTGGCCCTTGGGGTCGATTCCGGCGGCCTTCCAGATGGCCAACTCCTTGGTATTGGTCCCTGACTTATCCCCCCGGGAGACAAAGGGGCCGCCCGCCGCGGCAATCTTCCCGAAGGCTTCGGGGGCTGATTTCATTCCGGAGATTTTCGCGGGGTCGCTGGCCGGGCCGATAATGACAAAATCGTTATACATGACGTCATGGCGATTGACGAAATAGCCCTCTTCCACGGCCTTCAGTTCCTGCTCCTTGGCGTGCACGAAGACCACGTCGGCGTCGCCCCGCTTGCCGATCTCAATGGCCGCCCCGGTGCCCACCGCCACCACGTCCACATGAATACCGGTCTTTTTCTCAAAGATGGGCAGCAGATATTTAAATAACCCGGAATTCTCAGTGGAAGTGGTGGAGGCGCAGCGGAGGCGGGTTTCGGCCGCGGCAACGTTGGCGACGATCAACAGCGCACCTATCAATGCCAATATCAACACCATCTTGGTCATCATCTTTTCTCCGTATCCTCCGTTAGTAAAAATGGTTAAGCCAGGCTTAATCAGCACCTTGCCCCGGCGCAGAGTCGGAAGGGCAGGCCCAGTCTGAGCCCTCGGTGTTCGGCAATACTGGCTATTCTTTGAAAAGAATAACCAGCCCCCAAAAAAACCAGCTTTTCCCTGAAGTTAAAAATCATTCCGGGACGCCAGCCAAACCCGGAAGTCTTCCACCAGTTGCCAGAACCGGGCCACCGCCGCCTCTCCCGCCGGGGTGAGCCAGGCCCGGCCTCCCTGACGGCCGCCGAAGCTGCGGCCCACCAGTTCCCGGCCGGCCAGGCGATTCATGGCGGCCACCAGGGACCAGGCATGGCTGTAAGCCATGTCCAGGGAGCGGGCCGCGGCGGCGATGGAGCCGGCCTCCCGGATGCGCTCCAGCAGCACCACCCGGCCCCAACTCAGGTAGGTGTCGCCGTCCTTTTCCAGCCAGAGGCGCCCTTTGATCTGCACGCCGGCCGCCCCGGGACTCTCCGCCAGGGCGGTGCCCCGCCCGTGATCGCTTCGCTTTTTTCTCATGGCGCTATTTTATGAAAAATATAGCGCAAAAGGACCTGTCCAACAATAATTTTTTTGAGCGTATTTTCTTGGCAGAAACCGGATAATTCCGGCTCCGCCCGATGGTTTTTCCTTTTCAGAATGATTATTTTTCAAATATTACCATAGAGGAGGTCCATCATGGCGGATGAAAAGTTCTTTGAGGAAGAGGCCGATATTCTAGTGTCCTGTTTCAGAAATACATTTACAAAGTCTTTGCACTTTTGCGAATATTGAGTCTGCGGTGGCGGTCCACATAAAGGGTTTAGATTTGGCGTTGTAATGCGCCACAAAAATCTCGATCTTAGCAACCAATTCTTT
>JAPLJC010000165.1 GCA_026388765.1 Deltaproteobacteria bacterium | reverse complement strand
AAGAATTGGTTGCTAAGATCGAGATTTTTGTGGCGCATTACAACGCCAAATCTAAACCCTTTATGTGGACCGCCACCGCAGACTCAATATTCGCAAAAGTGCAAAGACTTTGTAAATGTATTTCTGAAACAGGACACTAGTTGCCGCGAGAGTTTTTCCGGTAGCCAGAGGTCGTCGGAGTCGAGAAAGGCCAGCCATTCGCCCCGGGCCGCCTCGATGCCGGTATTGCGCGCCGCCGACACCCCGCCGCGGCTCTCCCGGCGCAGCAGCCTGAGCCGGGACGCATAGGGGGCCAGGGCCGCGTCGGTGCCATCCGTGGAGCCATCGTCCACCACCAGGACTTCAAAGTCCCGCCAGGTCTGGGCCAGCACCGAGGCCACCGCCTCTTGCACCAGGCCCGCCCGGTTGTAAGTGGGGATGATGACGCTGACCGGAATTGGGACCGACATATGGAGAAGTTATCAAAAAAACGGGAAAATTCAAGGGGGAAGGTTGGCTTGCCTCTGTAGCCGCAGGCTCTAGACTGCGCCGGCACAGGCTGGAAAGCCCGTGCCAATAATCCGGCCTCACCTTTTCCCCATTACCGTTTGTCCCTTAAGTTCATCTATGGTAAATTATTGAGGTTAAAATATATTGCTTTCCAGGAGTTTCGATGCCACCTCGTTACGAACCCCGCCGCCTGGAGGCCAAGTGGCAGGAAATTTGGCAGGAGCGGCGGCTCTATGACGCCAGCGAAGACCCCGCCCGGCCTAAATACTATGTCCTGGAGATGTTTCCCTACCCCTCCGGGCGCATACACATGGGGCACGTGCGCAACTACACCATCGGCGACGTGGTGGCCCGCTACCAACGCCTGCGGGGTTTCAACGTCCTGCACCCCATGGGCTGGGACGCCTTCGGCCTGCCGGCGGAAAACGCCGCCCTGGCCCGGGGGCTGCATCCGGCCAAATGGACCTACGCCAACATCGACTATATGCGCGGCCAGTTGCAGGCCCTGGGCTACAGCTACGACTGGCCCCGGGAGCTGGCCACCTGCGATCCGGACTACTACCGCTGGGAGCAGCTGGTCTTCATCGAGATGTTTCGCCGGGGTCTGGCCTATAAACGGCAGGCGCCGGTCAACTGGTGCCCGCAGTGCGCCACGGTGCTGGCCAACGAACAGGTGGAAGACGGCCGCTGCTGGCGCTGTGACTCCCCGGTCCACCTAAAGGAACTGGACCAGTGGTTCTTCAAGATCACCGCCTACGCCGAGGAACTGCTCGTCGACCTGGACTTGCTCACGGACTGGCCCGAACGGGTCGTCACCATGCAGCGCAACTGGATCGGCAAGTCGCCGGGGGCGGAGATTCACTTTCCCCTGGAGGGCATGGGTTCGCCCATCAAGGTCTTCACCACCCGGGCCGACACCCTGTTCGGCGCCACCTTCATGAGTCTGGCTCCGGAGCACCCCCTGACCCTGGAATTGGCCCGGGGAACTGCCCAGGAAGCCGAAGTGCGCCGCTTCGTGGAATATTGGTCGGCCCAGAACCGCAGCCGCGGCTTCCTGGAAGAGATCACCAAGGAGGGCGTCTTCATCGGGCGCTATTGCCAGAACCCGGTCACCGGCTGGCAAATGCCGATTTACGTGGCCAACTTCGTCCTCATGGGCTATGGCACCGGCGCGGTGATGGCGGTGCCGGCCCACGACCAGCGGGATTTTGAGTTCGCCCAAAAGTACGGTCTTCCCGTCAAGGTGGTGATCCAGCCGCCACAGGAAGAACTGCGGGCCGAGGATATGCCCGCGGCCTATGAAGACGACGGCGTGCTGGTGCACTCCGGGGACTTTTCCGGATTGACCAGCGCCCAGGCCCGGGAGAGCATCGCCGCTTACCTGGAAGCCAAGGGCCTGGGCCGGCCCGCGGTCAACTTCCGCTTGCGGGACTGGCTCATCTCCCGGCAGCGCTACTGGGGGGCGCCCATCCCCATCATTTATTGCGAAAAATGCGGCCTGGTGCCGGTGCCGGAGCAAGACTTGCCCGTGGTTCTGCCCTTGGACGTGGAGATTACCGGAGAGGGCGGCTCGCCCCTGGCCCATCTCCCCAGCTTTTATGAAGTTACCTGTCCTGCCTGCGGCGGCCCGGGCCGCCGGGAGGTGGACACCATGGATACCTTCGTGGAGTCCTCCTGGTATTTTCTACGCTACGCCTGCACCGACTACCGGGAGGGCATCCTGGATAAGGCCCGGGTGGACTATTGGCTGCCGGTGGACCAGTACATCGGCGGCATCGAACACGCGGTGCTGCACCTGCTCTACGCCCGCTTCTTCACCAAGGTGCTGCGGGATCTGGAGCTGGTCCAGATCGACGAGCCCTTTAAGCGCCTCCTGACCCAGGGCATGGTCCTGAAAGACGGGGCCAAGATGGCCAAATCCAAGGGCAACGTGGTGGACCCGGAGTACCTGATCCAGGAGTACGGCACCGACACCGCCCGCCTCTTCATGCTCTTTGCGGCGCCGCCGGAGAAGGACCTGGAGTGGAGCGACCAGGGGGTGGCCGGCTCCAACCGCTTCCTGCACCGCCTCTGGAATCTGGTGCAGGCGCTGCTGCCGGACATTGCCAAGGTCCGCCCTTACCAGGGAAAAGGTGACGACCTGGGACCGGCGCTCTGGGATTTCCGTCATAAATTGCATAAGACCGTCAAAAAGGTTACCGACGACATCGAGGACTCCTTCCACTTCAATACCGCCATCGCCGCGATCATGGAGTTGGTCAACGCCTTTTATCTGGCTATGGAGAATCCCCGGGATGAGGACAACGTCGCCGGCAAAGCAGTCTTCCGGGAAGCTCTTGAGGCGATTATTTTGCTCTTGAGCCCCATGGTGCCTCACATCGCCGAGGAATTGTGGCAGTTGCTCGGCCATGGCGATTCCTTGCAAACCTGCTGCTGGCCTCAAGCCCAGGCTGACGCCCTGATAGAGCCCCATTTTGAGGTGGTGGTTCAGGTCAACGGCAAGGTCCGGGGCCGGGTTCAAGTTCGCACTGCAGACGCCACAGCCGTGATTGAGGCCAAAATCTTAAGTGACGAGGCGATCCGGAAATGGGGCACGGATACGTACAAAAAGATTGTCTGGGCTCGTAATGGGAAACTGGTCAATATCGTGGTCTAAGGAACCGGAGATATGATAGCCCGTCAGGTTGGTGTGCTTATCTGCTTCATCTGTGCCCTTTCCGGGTGCGGTTATCACCCCATGGGCGCCGAACCCATCGGCTCTACCACCCGCACTCTGGCGGTGCCGCTGTTTGCCAACCGCTCCACCGAGGTGGGCCTGGAAGCTATCCTGGCCAACGCCCTGATCAACGCCTTCACCCAGACCCGGGCCGTCAAGGTGACGCCCTATGAGGAGGGCGCCGACCTGGTCCTGGAAGGCAAGGTCCAGTCAGTGGACAATACCTCGGTGGCCTTCCAAAGCGTCACCCAATCCACGGTGCGGCGGGTGACGGTGCGGGTGGAACTAACCCTGCGCCAGCAGGACAACGGCAAGGTCCTCTGGAAAGATGCCCAGGTGCTGCAGGAAGACTACGTGGTGGACCCCAACTATCACGCCGGGGAAGCCACCAAGTCCGAAGGCCTGCGCCGGGCCGCGGTCACCCTGGCTCGCCGGGTCATGGATAAGGTGCTGTTGGTGATTTAGCGGTCAGCTTTCAGCAGTCAGGTTTCAGCAAAAGAAACTGCTGAATACTACCCGCTGATGGCTTGCCGCTTTACGTAATCGTAAAATACTTTTTTAAAGCTGATTGCTGACCCCTGAAAGCTAAAATTCCCATGTCCCATCCCATCATCGAACGCCATCTCGAACGCAAGGCCGTCCGGCCCCTTTATCTATTTTATGGGGATGAAGAGTTCCTCATGGAACGGGCCCTGGCGCGGCTGGAGGAGGGCCTTAAGGACCAGTGGGGCGAGGCGCCGGTCCGGGTGCAGCGGGAGGCACCCGTCCGGGTCATGCGGAAGGCCCAGGAGGAGGCGCTGCCGGAGGCCCAGGAGAAGGCGCTGCCGGAGTTCCTGGCCGAGTCCCGGGAGGCCTCGCTGTGGGGGCCGGGCCAGCTCCTGGTGTTGCGCCGACTGGCGCTCAATGCCGCGGCCCTCAAAGCCATCAACGATTACCTGGACCACCCCGCCCCCCGGGCCTGGGTGGTGCTGCTGGCGGAGGGAGTTAAAGCCCGGGATTGGGCGAAGCATCCGGTCTGGAGCCGCTTGTCGCGGGAAGAGGCGGCCGTGGGGTTTTACCGCCTGAAGGAAGCGGAGTTGTTCCAGTGGCTGACCCAGGAGGCCAGGAGTCTGGGAAAGACCCTGACCCTGGCCGCGGCCCAACGCCTGGTGGAGATCGTGGGGGATAACCTGGCGGAACTGAGCCAGGAATTGGAGAAGCTGGCCCTCTATGCCGGCGAGGAAAAGTCCCTGACTCCCAGCCTGGTGAACCAGCTAACCACCCACAGCCGCACCTACAATATCTTTGCCCTTTTGGACGCCCTGGGAGAGCCAGGGCCCCAAAAGCGCCTCACCGCCCTGGGCGATTTACTGGACCTGGGGGAGAAAGAGCCTAAAATCCTGGCGACGCTGGCCGGACATTTGCGCAAGCTGATACGGCTGAAAGAGGGCGGTGGTGGCCTCAACCTGACGCAGTGGCACCAAAGGAAAGTGGCGGAGCAGGCCAAGCGCTTTTCTGCCGCATCCTTGCGGGCGCACCTGTTCCTGCTGCATCACGTTGACCTGCAACTGAAGACCAGCGCCGGTAGCCCGCGCCTGTGGCTGGAGTGGGCTTTGCTGAAGATGGGGCCGGGATGAAAAATAGTTCAAAGTTTAGCCGGTTTTTCGACTTTGAACTTTGAACCTTGAACTTTGAACTATTCGGCGGTGAGCCTTTCTATGCCCCTTGCAGAGCCTGGACCTGCCGGGTGAGGCGGGAAATCTTCCGGGCGGCGGTGCGCCAGTGGAGGGTGCCCTTGCCGGCCACCTTGGCGATGGTGGGCACGGCCTTTTGCAAGGCGGTCTCCGCGGCTGCCAGATTTTTTTGTCCAACCGCGGCGCGCACTTCGCGCACGGCGTGTTTGACCTTGGTCTTGCGGCCCTGGTTGCCCAGCCGCCGTTTTTCATTCTGTCTTGCCCGCTTTAGGGCGGAAATGTGTCTGGCCAATTTCTTCCTCCGTTGGTTCGCTTGCTAAAATATCTATTCTTGAGCCGTTTTTGTCAAGCCTTGGGGCCTTCCGGCTGCTGCCGGAAAAATGTCTGGAAATACCACGTCCCGGAAACCAGGGTGATGATGAGGGCCAGCCAGAGCAGGACTGTGCCCAGTTGTTGAACGTTAATGGACAGGAAAGGGTAGTGCAAAATCAAGCAGGTTAAGGCCGCCATTTGCAGCAAAGTTTTGGCCTTACCCCAGCGATCCGGAGCCAGAATGATGCCTTCGGTGGCGGCCAGGCCCCTTAAGCCCGTGACCGCCAGTTCGCGGCCCACGATGAGGAAGGCGATCCAGGCGGGCACCCGGTCCAGGGGGATGAGCATGATGAGGGCCGCGGAGACCAGCAGCTTATCCGCCAGGGGGTCCAGGAATTTGCCGAAGCGGCTCACGATCCGGTACCGCCGGGCCAGAAAACCGTCCAGAAAATCGGTGGCTCCGGCCAGCACAAAGCAAATTCCCGCCAGGGAACTGGCCAGCCGCCCGGGGAAGAGCAATAGTAACACCACCACCGGAACCGCGGCGATGCGCATCCCGGTGAGCATGTTGGGGGTGCTCCAGATGTCAGTCTCTACCTGTTCCATAGGTCAAATAAGCAAGTGGCGGCGCACCCGTGGGTGCGCCCTCATAGCCGGGCGGACACCTGGGTCCGCCCCTACTTGCGGGCCTTTTCCCAATCCTCCAAGAATTTTTTCAACCCGGCATCCGTCAGGGGATGTTTCATGAGCTGCAGCAGCACCCCGTAAGGGATGGTGGCGATATCGGCGCCAGCCAGAGCGCCCTCCAGGACGTGCAGGGGATGGCGCACCGAGGCCACGATGATCTCGGTTTCGAAACCGTAATTTTCAAAGATGGTGATGATCTGCTCCACTATTTCCATGCCCCGTTGGCTGATGTCATCCAGACGGCCGATGAAGGGGCTGACGTAGGCGGCGCCGGCCTTGGCGGCCAACAGGGCCTGCAAAGGCTGAAAAATCAAGGTGACGTTGACCCTGATGCCTTCTGCCGCCAGGGTGCGGGTGGCCTTGAGGCCGTCCGCGGTCATGGGGATCTTCACCGCCACCCACTCGTGGATTTTGGCCAGTTCCCGAGCCTCGGCCACCATGGCGTCGGCTGCGATGGCCACCACCTCGGCGCTCACCGGCGCCTGGACCAGGTCGCAGATGGTGCGGATATGCTTTTTAAAGGCCGCCGGTTCGCAAATTCCCTGTTTGGCGCACAGGCTGGGGTTGGTAGTCACTCCGTCCACCAGGCCCAGGCTGTGGGCCTCGCGAATCTCCTCCAGGTTGGCGGTGTCGATGAAAAATTTCATGATGACCTCATATCATATCATAAAAGTTAATTGCTGCCACTACGCATGAACCGCTTTAAACAGCCTTCGGAACAGAAAAAATAGACTTTTCCGTCTTTTTCGGCCTTCAGCGCCTCTTTACGAGGGATAAAGGTTTGGCATACCGGGTCCTGGACCAGCACGTCCGGTTCCCGGTCTTTGGCCAGCGGCCGGGGGGCCTGGGGCCAGAGGCCCAGGGATTGGGCCACCTTTTTGACCACGAAGTAAATCAAGTAACCCAGGATTAAACCGCCTATTAAACGGGACATCGTTCCGATTCCTCAAGCAACATTGGTTTAAGCGCCTCCCGGTCCGCCGCAGCCAGTTCCGCCAGGAGTTGGGCGGCGCTTTTATTAAGGACCGGGTGCCAGGCGTCCGGGGCGATCTCCGCCAGCGGCGCCAGGACAAAGGCCCGGCGGTGCATCTCCGGATGCGGCAGGACCAATTCCGGAGTGCGGCTGACCTCGCCGTCGTAAAGCAGCAAGTCCAGGTCGATGACCCGGGGGCCCCAGCGCTCCCCCCGGACCCGGCCCAGGGCGGCCTCGATGCGCTGCAAGCCCCGCAGAAGCTCCTCCGCGGCCAGCCGGGTTCGCACCTGCGCCACGGCATTGACGTACCAGGGCTGCCCCTTGGGCCCGAGGGGCGGGTTCCAATAAAAAGTGGAAACCTGCACTACTTCTACTTCGTCCAGGGCGGCGATCAAAGCCAGAGCCCGGCGCAACTGCCCGGTGGGATCGCCCAGGTTGGCCCCCAACCCGATATAGGCAATAACCGGCTTCGTTTCAGTTATAGCGGGGTATCCCAGGGGCATGGTTTTAAAAATTCCCTTTCCCGGAAAAGCCTTTTTGAAGCACTCTATTAGTTGGCCGACGGCCGCTTGTTCAAAGAAGACACCACCGGCCTCAGGGCGGCGGCAATCTTCTGGGCCACCAGCCGGGAGCCCGCTGGGGTGTAATGGGCCACGTCGGACATATATTCTTTTTCCTGGGGGATTTCCCGGGCCAAATCCACCACCAGCAACTGGTTTCGGGCCCCGACCTCCCGGATGACCTGGTTGAAGCGGTCAAAGGCCCCCTTAAATTCCCGGTAAGTGATGCCCTGCTGCACCTCCAGGCCCTTCATCAGCCGGGCGATCAAGGCGTCGGGATCGTCCTTCAGCCGGCTGGGCATGGTCATGAGGACCGGGGTAATTCCCCGGGCCCGGCAGATATTGATGAAGGTCTGGAGATTCAGGGTGAATTCCGGCACCAGTTGGTCTGGATGGACCTCGATTTTTCGGCCCCGGACCTGCTTAAACTCATCTTTCTTGAATTTGCTCTCCACGTGAACCAGCTGATAAATGACGCTGTATAGATTGGGGATCACCAGGTCCCGGGCCAACCGGAAGGTCTCCTCCAGATTCTTGCCCACCGTTTTCCAGGTGGGCTTTTTGACCACGAGGGGCGATCTTGTCGGGTGCTTGTTCCAGTAGGTCCCTTCATAGAGCAGCACCGCCAAGTCATTGATATTTTCCATCGTGACCGCGATGTCAGGTTTGAGAGGCACCACTTTATTCAGCAAGACATTGATGGAGTGCAGCGAATCGTTGCCGCTTTTGGCGGCATTGTAGGAATTCACCTTAAGCCCGGTCTTTTCCTCCAGCAAGTGCCCGGCCAGATAAGGGAACCGGTTATTTTCATCATCATAGATGCATTCGGTGGTGGAGCCCCCTAAAAAGGCCAGCACCAGGTCCGGATGCTCATGCACTTTGGACGGCATGATGAAACCGTCGTCATCCACCCGGATGAGGTAATCCCGCCGAACCAGGGTGTCCGAAACGGTCAGGGCCTCTTTGGGGGGCAACAGTATATCGGAGTAACCCGGGGGGAATTCCCGCAGGTCAATGTAGCGCTTCACCCCCTGGGGATGCCGCAGGTTGCCGGCCTTCAGGGCCAGGATTTTTTCCGTCACCAGGGCCAGGCCGCAGACCACCAAAAATACTATCAGAAATATTATCTTTTTGGGATGGCGCTCGAGCCAGGTTTTCCGGGATAGGTCGCTGCTCATGGGATAAGGCTTCGGTTCTTAGCCAATCTTTTTCAACCGCGCCAGGGCCTCTTCGAGTCGCGCCTTGGGCACCGTCAAAGCCAGGCGCACGTAACCTTCGCCGGGAGTGCCCAGGCCATTCCCCGGAATGGTGACGATGCCGGCCTGCTCCAGCAGGTGGGTGGTGAAGCCCATGGAGGTCAGCCCTTTAGGCACCGGCAGCCAGACGTAAAAGGTGGCCTTGGGGGGCGTCACGTCATAACCCAGCTTTTGCAAGCCCCCCACCAGGATATCCCGGCGCTCCTGCAAGATGGCGCAGTTTTCCCGGACGCAGCTCTGGTCCGAATCCAGGGCGGCGATGCCCGCCAGCTGAATGGCGTCGAAGGCCCCGGAGTCGATATTGCTCTTGATCTTACCCAGGGCCGCCAGCACCTCGCGGTTCCCCACCGCCATCCCCAGACGCCAGCCCGTCATGTTGTAGGTCTTGGAGAGCGAATGAAACTCGATGCCCAGTTTCCTGGCCCCGGGCGCCTCCAGGAAGCTGGGGGGCTTGAAACCGTCGAAGGCCAGTTCGGTGTAGGCCGCGTCGTGCACCGCGATGATCTGGTGCTCCCGGCAAAAATCGACCACCCTGGCGAAAAAATCCTTATCCGCCACCGCCGCCGTGGGGTTGTTAGGGTAATTGAAGAAGAAAGCCTTGGCGTCCCGGGCCACCAGGGGTGAGATGTCGTCCAGGTCCGGCAGGAAGCCGTTTTCCCTGGTCAAGGGGACGAAATGACAGAAGCCGCCGGCGAACAGGGTGCCCATCTGATACACCGGGTAGCCCGGCGTGGTCATCAGGTTGATATCCTCCGGGTTGTTGATCCCCAGGGGCAGATGGGCAATACCCTCCTTGGAGCCGATGAGGGTGAGGACTTCGCTCCCCGGGTCCAATT
This sequence comes from Deltaproteobacteria bacterium, assembly GCA_026388765.1. Classification (GTDB taxonomy): domain Bacteria; phylum Desulfobacterota; class Desulfobaccia; order Desulfobaccales; family 0-14-0-80-60-11; genus JAPLJC01. Next base: position 2,475 of record JAPLJC010000165.1, on the reverse strand, counting down.
CCACCCTGAAGCGCTTCTGATACCAGCGGGCCACCGCCTTCCGGAAGAGATTCAGGCCGGAGTAGGCCGGGTAGCGGTGGGTGCCGGGGTCCTGCACCACCTCCATCATCTTATCCACGATGAACCGAGGGGTGGGCAGGTCCGGGTCCCCCACGCCCAGGTCGATGATGTCCATCCCCTTAGCCTTGACTTTGGCCTTCTTGTCGTCAATGGCCTTGAAGAGATAGGGCGGGATCAGGTCCAGCCGCGCCGCGGGTTTGAAAAAATCTGCCATTTATTCTACCTTGGAAAAATAGGGACACTTCCTATTTTTTTAACTGTTTTTTTGCCATATCAGGTCATGTCTCAAAAAAATAGGAGGTGTCCCTATTTTTCCCAAGAGACTAAGCGATTTCGCAGGGCGCCGATGCCCTCCACCCTGATCTCCACCACGTCGCCTTCCCGCATGGGGCCGATGCCCGAGGGCGTACCGGTGGCGATGACGTCGCCCGGCAGCAGAGTCATGATCCGGGAGATGAACGACACCAGGGTCGCCACCCCGAAGACCATGTTACTGGTGTTGCCGTGTTGCCGGCGCTCGCCATTCAGGTAGGCTGCCACCGTGAGCTGGTCCGGATTGGCAATTTCCGTCTCGATCCAGGGCCCCAGGGGGGCGAAGGTATCGAAGCTCTTGGAGCGGGTGAACTGGCCGTCCTTTTTCTGCAAGTCCCGGGCGGTGACGTCATTGATGCAGGTGTAGCCCAGAACGTAATCCCGGAAGTCCTCAGCCGCCACGTGGCGGCAGGGTTTGCCGATGACCACTGCCAGCTCCGCTTCGTAATCCACCCGGCGGCTCATCTCGGGATAGACGATGTCTTCATCCGGGCCGATCACCGAGGTGCTGGGCTTCAGGAAGATCAGGGGTTCGTCGGGAAGAGGGTGCCCGATCTCGGCGGCGTGATCGCGGTAATTCAAGCCGATGGCCACGATCTTGGTGGGCTCGCAGGGGGCCAGCAGAGTGACCTCCGGGAGCGAGACGACCTCCCCGGTGGTATTGGCCAGCCCGCCGTCATAGGGAGTGCCCCACAAGACGTTGATTCTTTCGCCTTCCAGGAGGCCGTAACCCGTCCGGCCCTGCATTTCAAAGCGTACGATGCGCATCTTATTTCTACCTTATTGTCGCGTTCCGAAACTCCCAAATCATTACCCCCCTTTTCTAAAGGGGGGCAGGGGGGATTTTAATCCGGCTGAAAATCCCCCTAAATCCCCCTTTTTCAAAGGGGGACTTAAAACCACGGATAAATTACGGGGCTATAATCTGCTCACTGCTCACTGCTTGCTGCTCACTTCAACCCCAGCACATCCTGCATGTCATAACAGGCCGGCGGCTGCTTTACCACCCATTGGGCCGCCCTGACCGCGCCCTTGGCAAAATTATCCCGGCTGTGGGCCCGGTGGATAATCTCGAGCCGCTCGCCGATGCCGCCGAAGAGCACGGTGTGCTCCCCGACGATATCCCCGGCCCGCACCGTCTGGAGGCCGATCTCTTTATCGGTGCGCTGCCCAATGATGCCGTGGCGGGCGTAAACCCCGACTTTCTCCAGGTCCCGGTCGAGGGCGTGGGCGATGACCTGGGCCAGCTTCACGGCAGTGCCGCTGGGCGCGTCCTTCTTCAGGCGGTGGTGGGCCTCGACGATCTCCACGTCGTAGCCTTCGGAGAGCACTTTGGCGATGTCGGCCACCACCTTGAACATCAGATTGACCCCGACGCTCATATTGGGGGCGAAGACCAGCCGCGTCCGGGCCCCTAAGGCGTGGATCTCGGCCACCTGGACCGGGGAAAAGCCGGTGGTCCCCAGAACCATGGCCTTATTCGCCGCGGCCACCTCCCGCAGATGGTTCAGCGACGCCTCGGGATGGGTGAATTCGATGACCACGTCCCCCTCCCCCAGGACCTCGTGGAGATAGTCCGCCACCTTGATACCCATGGCCGGCAGCCCCACCACCTCGCCGACATCTTTGTCCACCGCCGGATGGCCGGGCCGTTCGAAGGCTCCGGCCAGGGTGATCCCCGCCGCCGCCTCAATCATATGGATAATCCGGCCGCCCATGCGCCCCGCCGGGCCGGAGACGATGGCTTTGATCATGAGATCCTCCTGGCGTGGCAGGTAGGGGCGGTTATAGAACCGCCCCTACAACACCTTTTCACTTAATTAGCCCGTATTTTTGCATTACGGTGCGCAGCTTCTTCTCGTTGGCTTCGAACATCGTCCACAGCGGCTGCCGCACCTCGCCGGTGACCTTTCCCATCATCTTCAGGGCCGTCTTGACCGGTACGGGGTTGGTCTCATAGAACATGGCTTCAATCAAAGGCCACATCTTGTAATGGAGTTTCCGGGCCCCCGCCAGGTCGCCTTTGAAGAACGCCGCGCACATGCCCGCCATGTCGGCGGGGACCACGTTGGAGACCACCGAAATCACCCCCATGCCGCCCAC
>JAPLJC010000199.1 GCA_026388765.1 Deltaproteobacteria bacterium | reverse complement strand
ATCACAGCCCCAAACACCATTTATTGAATCCCCATAGCAAAAAATCAACCTACCTCTCCTAACCCAGGCTTAGTTCATGATGACGATTATGAGAATGCGCTGTGCGATTCTCACAATCGCCTACTACATATCTGCAATTTTCCTCGCTCCCCCGATAAGTCAAATTTGTGGCAAGGAATATAGTTAATTCTGCTGGTTGACAGGAACTTGAAAGCGAGCGGATGTTCCCGCAAGTAAATTGACATTTCAGCCCTTTTGTGGTCTATAAATTATGGGTTACACAAATATGTCACAAGTAGACCGTCTTAAAATCATAGCCGAAGAGCTTCGCGCGGGAAAAGAGGCTCCCCAATTTACGGTGCGCGAGTTCCTTTCTTGGTTTAAAGTTGAACGCCGCCGCTATTGGAATGTCCTGGGCATTCAAGAAATTCTCAATAATGCAAGACTGCGAACGGAACCAGATTTTGAATCCGCATACCTTGATTCGAATATAACTTTCTCGCTTCTACCCGAGGAGACGTCGGAGGGGCTGGCGCAACAGGTGACACCTGAGGGGATTGCTTCAAGTGAAGGTTTTGGAACGCCATCAGTCACAATTTCTGCGCCCAGTCACGCTGACCCCACTTACCGCATTAGCAAGTTAGAGGCCGCCAACAACCCGCCAATTCGCGTGGCTCCCGATTCCACGATAGAAGAAGTGGTCACTATTATGCTTTCCAACGACTTTTCACAATTGCCCGTCATGATAGGCGAGCGCGAGGTCAAGGGCGTAGTGAGCTGGACGTCCATTGGTACCCGCCTTTCACTTGGAAAGCATGCGACCTGCGCGCGGGAACTTATGGACGCACATCAGGAAATAGGTGGTAATGCATCACTGTTTCAAGCCATTCCGACCATTGTCCAGCATCAATACGTTCTCATTCGAAGCACTGACAACCGCATAATGGGGATAGTTACTGCGAGTGACTTGAGTTTACAGTTTCAACAGTTGTCAGAACCTTTCTTACTGTTAGCCGAGATCGAGAACCACATCCGTCGCATTCTCGGGAACAAATTCTCTGCGCAAGAACTCGCCGGTGCACGCGATCCCGCTGATCCTGATCGAGAGGTGACCAGGGTAGATGACCTGACATTCGGTGAATATATACAGTTTCTCGAGAATCCTGAACACTGGGGAAAACTTAATTTGCCCATTGACAGGAAGACTTTTATTAAGCAGTTGGAGCATGTGCGTGATATTCGAAATGACGTTATGCACTTCGATCCCGATGGTATCCCTCCCAACGATCTGGAACGCCTTCGGGATTTCGTCCAGTTCTTGCAACGGTTAAAGAGCATTGGGGTGACATGACCATTCAAGGGGTCAGGGGTTCAAGTCCCCTCAGCTCCACCATAAATTTTGAATGTAAATGAGGCAAGTTACCGAGGTCCAATCGGTCTTGCCTTTTCTTTTTGATCTTGATGAATTAAATTGCCCGTCCCCAAAGGCAGCAATTCATGGGCCCAAAATTAAAAAAGGCAATGCCAGCGATGATGAATAACGGCCCCGGCCATTTCATCCAGATCGGCCTGCGTCAGACCGGTCTTTTTAGACCAACCCGGATAGCTACGCTCCATGATCTCAACTTTGAAATAGGCTCTTACTTTATCCTGGTCCGCAAAATATTCACCCCGGTCAAATCCGGTGACATCCGAAATATAGGTCAGAGTTCTGGCGACACACATATAAATATCCCTTTGGCGAAATTATTGAAAAAGCCGAAATTACCGCGCTGGTGCGGATCAAGCTTAGCTGCCGGCTACCATTGCCGCAACTCGATGGGAAGCCCGTCGGGATCCTGGATCTCGGCCCTTTTCGAGCTCCCGAGGGTTACCGGTCCCCAGGTAACGGCGACCCCCTTGCCGGCCAGGTAGTCCAGGGCCCGGTCCATATCGGCCACTTCCAAGGCCATCATCCGGTAGCCCGTCTGCCACGGATTGGCGGAGGCGCTGGCCGCCTCCTTGACCCCCAGGAGTTCCAAAACCGTGCCGCCCAGCTCCAGATAGACGACCTCTGTGAGCGGCGGCGCTTCAACTTTAAGGCGATCCTTGATTTTAAAACCGAGGATCTCCGTATAGAATTTCATGGCTCTGGCTAAATCCTGCGGTATAACCTCGATATGATCAATTCTTTTAAACATGCCCGACCTCTGGTTAGCGATTTTTCCGGATCAGCGACCTGGCTCGGCTCCGCCGCCTTTGCCACTTCTCAGATTTTATCAAATCCGCTCGCCAGCAGCAATCAGCCGGACGGGCCAGAAATATTGGGGCCTAAACCACTTAGAGGAATAAAACATGGACCTGAAGCTCTTTGATGACATGGGGGCCGTCGAATTGCGGCAATATCTGCAGTTTTTGCTGCGGCATTACCGGCAGATGGACGCCTTCTGGTATCTCTACATCACCGAACTCTTCGACGAAGCCACCGCCAACCGCTTGAATGAAAAGGTCTGGGGCCGGGTGGCGGGATTGGGAGCCAAGGATATTCTCAAGCGCTTCGATATTCAGGAACGGGGGTTACCGGGCTTTGTCAAGGCCCTGCGCTACTGGCCCTGGCATATCCTAGTGGGCTATCGGATTGAGGCCAGGCCCGATGAGGTTATTATCACCGTGCCCGCCTGTCCCACCCAGGAGGCCCGGCTGCAAAGGGGTCTGGAGGAATATCATTGCAAGGAGATGCACCGGCGGGAATTCTTAAACTTCGCCGAGGAGATCGATCCGCGGATTCGGATCGAATGCCTCTTCGCCCCGCCGGATAAGCATCCGCTGGAGATGTTTTGTAAGTGGCGGTTTTACTTGGGGGATGGCCCCTAAATAAGCCCCGAAATAGGGAGATGTCTATTCGTTTTGCTCTTTGGCCTCCATTTTTTCTATCGCCTTTTGTGGGGGAGGTTTTGTAGTCTCAACCGGACTTGGAGCAGGCTTTCTTTCTGTCTGAGTATTGATTATCTTTGCATTGCTTGAGGTAGCGAGAATTTCTTGCCTCATCTTTTTATATTCTTCTTCTGTAATTTTCCCTTTATCTCGAAGTTTTTTAATTTGATCTATCTTATCCTCGATACTCGCCGAACTTTCTTTGCTCGTTGCAATAGGTTGGCTGAATGCTGGACGCAAGCGCAGATCAACATTTTCTGGCACTAGGCGGTATTGGCCGCCTGTGGCCGCATCGACTCCCCATCCTATAAGCCCGCCCGCTATGATGTTGCCAGCAACCGCGCCGCTAATAACACTTTTAATATTTACCGTTTCTTTTTGATAGCCATCCATATTTACTTCAATTACATGATCATCTTTGCGCTTCATGGTTATTTTTGCAGGAGATTTATAATGCTCTTGTCCATCCACATTTAAATCTGCCCCTGAAGGATCTGTAGTTATACTAAGGTCCTGAGTTGTGCCATGTATAATGGTCGCACATCCTGAAAAGATTATCAATGTGACAATAATTAATAAATAAAATAATGACTTAAGTTGACAACTCATTTCAAAATCCTCCTCCATGAGTTAAATTTCATTTCCGAAAAAATATTTATTATATTTTCCAAATTACCTACGTTCTTCCGCGTAAGTCAACACATTTTTTGAAATGATTTTAGGTTAGTGAATTTGTGCAATTGCTCGAAAATTAATCAGGAAAAAAAGGGGAGTATATTTAAGTTGACCGTAATAGCAGCGCATGCGCCGAGAGGCCGGCGCCGCAGGCGGCCATGCGGACCCAGTCTCTGGGCGGAGGTCGTTATTGAGGATTTTTTTGAGGGTAGAAAGGACCGAGGGGGTCAAGGAACACAGGCCGGAGGCCTGTGCCACTAGGATATCGGCTGTTTGTCGCCGCCCTCCACCTGGACGCTGAGGGTCTGGAAGCCGTGGTCCACCACCAGGTTGGTGAGCACGCTGCCGCCTTCCCGGCGGGTGGAGATCACCTCGATGTAATGGGGCACCCCGTGTTCGTCGGTGAAGGTAATGCGCTCGCCGTCCTTGAAGCCGCCCCGGTGGAACCAGACCTCCGGCGGCAACAACCAGGTCTTGCCGTATTGGGCCTCGAACTTGAAATATGAGGTCGCATCGAAGGGAAACAGGAGATAAAGCGCCAGATCCTCGAGGGAGGCCGGCCGGCCCAATTCCGCCTCTAAACGGTGGCGCTCCTGCTTTAGGTCGGGATCAGCCGGCTTCACCAGGCCCCGCTCCTCGTCCAGGATCTGCGGCCACTTCTTGCCGTCATAACGCTGATATTCTAGGACCTTTTCATAAATCCAGTCCTCCGGCTCATAAAAGGGCAGCGGTCCGTAGCGACCCAGGAGGAGGTTCTTCAGATCCAGGGAGGGCTGCTCGTAGCGGCCATGCAGGACGTTGTTCACCGCGGTGGTCCAGAGTATTTGCGAGCCCGGGGTGACGGACCACCAGTTGCCCAACTCCACCTGCACCCGGCCCATCTCTTCGAGTATCTGGGGCATGCGGTCCAGAAAGCCGCCCTTGTCCGCCTGCTCAAAGGCGCTGCCCACCGCCCCGCCGGTGAGTTTGTAGCGGGCCACGGTGGGGTCGTGGCCCCGGAAGGGGCTCTCGAAGGACTCGTAGATCTTCCGTTCCCGGCGCAGCAGGTCCGAGGACTTAATCAGGGCCTGGATATCCACCCCAGCGGCCTGCTTGTTATAGTCCTCCAGGGCCTGAATCAGGGTGAGGGCCGGAGCCTGGCCGTAAATGGAGCCGTAGCCGTGATCCGACACGTCGCACAGCTTGACCCCGGCCCGGACCGCGGCGCTCATGCGGCCGATGTCGTTGCCGTCGGTGTTGCAGCCGTGATAGTGCAGGATGATGTCCGGAAAGGCCCGGCACAGGGCCTCCACCAGTTGGCCGATGCGCTTGGGGGTGCCCAGCCCGGCATAATTTTTGATGGAGATGATGACGTCGGGGCCGGTGGCCGCCAGGATCTCCCGCACCTTGGCCACATAGTAGTCGTCGGTGTGCTCCTGGCCGGTGGAGAAGCAGATGCTGGGCATCAGGAGGCGCTGGGCCCGCTGCACCTCTTCGAAGACCGGGATCATGTTGGGCACGTGGTTGAGGAAATCATAGACCCGCCAGACGTCCACGTACCCGGCAAACTCCTGCACCACCAGGCGGATGACGTTTTCCGGGTAGTGGCGGTAGCCGAAGAGGGACGCCCCCCGGCACACCGTCTGCAGCAGGGTCCGGGGCATGGCCTGGCGCACGATGCGCAGCCGCTCGAAGGGGTTCACCTGGCGGCGGATCAGATCCACGTGCACCGAGGCGCCGCCGCTCACTTCCACCGAGAAGAAGCCGGCGGCCTCCCGGTATGGGGCCACCCGCACGCTGGTCATGGGCATCAGCCGGTTCTTGAAGTCGGACTGGGAGACGTCCCGCTCACTGTTGCACAGGTAGTAGCCGTCCACCCGCCGCAGGGTGGCGAGGATTTCGGCCGGCTTAACCCCTCTGGTAATCGGCGCTTCCATGGTTGTTCTCGAAAGGTTCAAGGTTCAAGGTTCAAGGTTGGGAATATTCGGACCTTATTTGGTGCGTGGAACGCACCCTACAACTGCTCACTGCGCATAAGGATTCTTTTCATAAGCGTTGATCTCGGCAATGAGGCGGGCAATCTTGTCCACCTCCCGATCCATCTCCCGATAGTCCAGGAGGTGAGGGTGCTCGTCGATATAAGAGGTATCCAGCCTCATGGCGATGAAGTCCGGCTCGGTGACGATCTGCAGAAAGTAGGGGATGGTGGTCTTCACCCCGATGAAGAGGAAGCCTCTGAGCGCCCGGGCCATGCGATCCACCGCCTCCCGCCAGGTGAAGCCGTAAACCGTGAGCTTCACCATCATGGAATCATAAAAGGGCGTGATCTCATAGCCCTGGTAGATGGCGCCGTCCAGCCGGACTCCGGGGCCGCCGGGAGACTGATAGACCCGGAGCAACCCGGGGCTGGCCAAAAAGTTGTTTTTGGGGTCCTCGGCGTTGATCCGCAGTTCGATGGCAAAGCCCCGCTCCACCACCTGGTCCTGGGTGAAGCTGATGGGCTCGCCCATGGCAATGAGGAGCTGCTCCCGGACGATGTCGATGCCGGTGAGCACTTCGGTCACCGTGTGCTCCACCTGGAGGCGGGTGTTCACCTCCAGGAAGTAAAAGGCGCCGTCCGGGTCCACCAGGAACTCCACCGTGCCGGCGCTGAGGTAACGGGCGGCCCGGGCGGCCTTGACCGCCGTGGCGCAGATTTCGGCGGTGAGGGCCGGCTCCAGGCCCCCCGGGGCGATCTCGATGAGCTTCTGATGCCGGCGCTGGATGGAGCAGTTGCGGGTGCCGAGATGCAACACGTTGCCATGGTTGTCGGCCAGGATCTGCACGTCCACGTGCCGGGGCCTGTGCACGTGTTTTTCCAGGTAGATGCTGTCGTCGCCGAAGGACATCAGGGCCTCGGAACGGGACCGCTGCAGGCCGGCCAGCAGTTCCTTTTCATTGTCCACCTGGCGGATCCCCCGGCCGCCGCCGCCGGATACCGCCTTGATCATGAGCGGGTAACCGTTGCGGGCGGCGAAGTCCAGAGCCTGCCGCGCCCCCGGGGGCCCCTGGTCGAGGTTGGTAGTGGCCGGAATCACCGGGATGCCTGTTTCCAGGGCGATCTTGCGGGCGATGACCTTGCTCCCCAGGTTGCGGATCACCTCCGGCGGGGGGCCGATAAAGACCAGGCCGGCCTCGGTGCAGGCCTCGGGAAAGTCGGGGTTTTCCGCCAGGAAGCCGTAACCCGGGTGAATGGCCTGGGCTCCGGTTTGCCTGGCTGCGTCGATGAGCTTGCCGATATTCAGGTAATCTTTCCGGGGACCGGGACCGACACACACCGCCTCATCGGCCCGCATGATGTGGAAGGCGTCCTTGTCGGTCTCTTCGTAGATGGCCACCGCCTTAATGCCCAACTCCTGGGCGGAGCGCATGATGCGCACCGCGATCTCGCCCCGGTTGGCAATCAGGATCTTGTCAAATTTCCGCTTCACTGTCTGGCCTTCCTTTGGAAGGATAAAAGCCGGGCTTGGTGAACCCGAGGGTAACCGGCTTTGAAGTTAATTTATAAAGGTTTTATTTCATCTTGTCATGCGCAGCCGACTCCGTCCCCGGCCGGGCGCGGATTTATTGCAGCTCGGGCGGCTTCGCCATTTTGCTGGCTTCTTGCATCAAGGCGGGTTTGGCTGCCGCTTCAGCCGGGGAAAGGTAGCCATCCTGGTTGGCGTCCAACTCGGTGAAGATTTTTTCCCCGAGTTTCCGGTCCCAAATCTGACTGATAAACTCATTGCGGCTGATTCTGCCATCCTGGTTCAGATCAAAGCTTCTAAAGATGGCCTGGCTATCTTTCGGAGGAGCTTTGGGGGTTCCGGCACAGCCTGGGCCCATCAGGACCACGGCGCCAAGCAAGACAATCAGGGCTGCGGGTCTCATCCGAAAAACCTCCTGTCAAGGGTTGCTGAAGCCTATGCCGACAAAATAGCGCATTTTTTATGACCCCGCCAGCCTTAAAAATCAACCTGAAAATCCCGGGCTGACGACCGCCTCAGGAGGGTCCCAGGGCAGCTTGGGCGCCGGGGGCTTGACCGCGAGCAAGGTGGGTGGGGCGCCGCCTTTTCGGGGTGACAGAGCCGGTCAGGCCGCGGGTGCGCCTGCTCTTTCAGGTTACTGTTCCAGTTCCACCTTGAGGGAGAGAAAGGCCAGCAAATCTTTTAGGGTCAAGATCCCGATCAAGCGGTCGTTTTCCGCCACCAGGAGACGGCTCAAGCCCGTCTGGTTCATGATGGCCAAGGCCTTGACCGCGTCAGTTTCCGGACCGATGGTGGCCTCGGGAGCGCACTTCTTAGCCATTTCGGCCACGGTCTCCCGGCTCCATTGCTCTTTGGGGATCTCTTTGATGTCCCGGGTAGTGACACAGCCCACCAGCCGGCCGTCATCCAGGACCGGAAACATCTTGTAATGATACTTATAGACGTAATCCTCCACCAGTTCAGCCACCGTGAGGGTGGGCGGCACGCTGACCGGATGGGGGTTCATGAAGCGGCGCACGTGCTCCCCTTCCAGGGATTTGCGGATCACCAGCTGTTGGTAGGACGCCTGCGCCGCGCCCCGTAAAAACAGGCCGATCAGAAACCACCAGAAGCCGCCGATGACGTTGCCGCGGATCACTGAAAAAATGCCCAGGAAAATGAGGACGAGGCCAAAGCCGGAGCCGATGCCGGCCGAGACCCGGGTGGCCCACTGCAGGTCTTGTTTAGTGCCCCACAGGATCGCCCGGAGGATACGGCCGCCATCCAGGGGGAAGGCCGGCAGGAGATTGAACATGGCCAGCAAGAAGTTGATCCAGGAGAGGTAGCGCAGCACCCCGTTCACCGGCTCGGGCCAATCGCCGCTTAAGCCCGCCTGGAAGATGAAGTAGAAGACTCCGCTGAGAAAGAGGCTGGACACCGGCCCGGCCGCGGCCATGTAAAATTCGGCCTTGGCGCTGGGCGGCTCCTCTCCCATCTCCGCCACCCCGCCAAAGATGAACAGGGTGATGCCCTTCATGGCCATGCCGAATTTGCGGGCCACCAGGGAATGGCAGAACTCGTGGAAGATGATGGAGGCGAAGAGGCCCACGGCTCCGGCCGCTCCCATTCCCCAATAAACCTCCGGAGCCAGATCGGGGTAAAGGTAAGGAAAGAGTCCTTTCGCCAGAGACCAGGTCACCAGCACCGCAATGATGATCCAGCTCAAGTCAATGCGCACTTCGAAACCCAGCAGCGAGAACAGCCTGATACGTTTACCGAACATTTTTTATCTCCTGACTCGGGAAAAAGACCTCGTGAGAATCAGCGCCGACCTCCCGGCTCGATTCCTTTTTCCGTAGGGGCGGGCTTCCCCCGCCCTAAAATAAGTTCATCCAAGGGCGGGGAGACCCCGCCCCTACAAAAATGCTTAATTGAACATTCTGCGCTCACGGAATCTCAGATAATTTAGGAAAAAACACTAGAAACCATTCAAAACCTAGTTATCTGTCATCCTGAACGAAGTGAAGGATCTCAAGTTATTAAAAATGCGAGATTCTTCGCTTCGCTCAGAATGACATTTCAGATTCCGCAGAGGTTTGCAATGGTTTGTATTCTAAAAAGTAATTACCACCTCATCCCGAGTCAATCGCGGCCGGGCCGAGACTAAAGGCTGATTGTCTGGCACGGCCTCAATTTTGCCGGGCCGGGCGCCGGAGGCGTTGCAGCAGGTAAACCAAGCAGGTTACGAAGATAACCAGGCCCACCGCCATCCAAAGATACGATTGGATTTGAGGAACAATCTTGCGCCACTCCTCCCCCAGGAAATAGCCCAGGGCAATGAAGGTGGCCACCCAGACCAAGCCGCCGGCATAGGCGTAGGGGGCGAAGAGCCGGTACTCCAGGCGGGAGGCGCCGGCGCTAAAGGCCGTCAGATGGCGCAGGCCGGGAAGGAAATAGCCCCCGAACAGCGCTACTTTGCCGTACCTCTCAAACCACCGGTGCGCCTGGTTGATCCTCTCGTCGGTGAGGCGCAGATAATAGCCGTACTTATGCAGCAAAGGAAAGCCGACAAAGCGCCCCACCAGGTAGTTCAAAGTGATCCCGCAAATACTGCCCAGATAGGCGGCCAGTAGCGCCGGCGCCAGGTGCAGGTAGTTTTTGTGGACGAGAAAGCCGGTGAAGGTGAGGATGGTCTCATCGGGCACCGGCAGGCCGAACATGCCCAGCATCTGAGAGCCGAAGACCCCCAGGTAGCCATAGGACTTGATGGCGTGTTTGGCCCACTGGATAAAGATATCCATACCCGAACCTTCAGAGAAAATTACTAGAACCGGGACAGGTCCAAGCTATCAGCGCCCTCCCCTGCTCTTTAATAAGTCCTCTAACTTCCTGGCCTCTTGCTCCTGTCCCCGGGCCTGATAGATCTCCAGGAGGAGTTTGCCGTTGAGGGCCGCGTCCTTCAAATCTCCCTGGGACAGGTTCATCAGGGTCAGGTCCTTGAGGGTGTCGGCGATGCCGTCGGTGTCCTCCAGCCGGCGTAACTCCCGCTGGGCGTCGTGCAAG
>JAPLJC010000182.1 GCA_026388765.1 Deltaproteobacteria bacterium | reverse complement strand
TTTGGCAGATAATCCGACCACTAACCTGGACGCCCCGGCTGAAATCATTTCTGCCTGGAGCCCCTTTAAGCAATCGGTCTTTCGGGCCCTGTGGATCGCCACCGTGGTCTCCAACGTCGGTACCTGGATGCAAAGCGTGGGCGCGGCCTGGTTTATGACTTCCCTGTCCAAATCCCCGGTGCTGGTGGCCCTGGTGCAGGTGGCCACCACCCTGCCCATGTTCCTGTTAGCCCTGCCGGCCGGGGCCCTGGCCGATATCGTGGACCGCCGGCGGCTGCTCTTATTCACCCAGGCCTGGATGGCGGCGGCCGCCGCTATCCTGGGAATCCTGACCCTGGCGGGGCTGACCACGCCGTGGGTTTTATTGACCTTTACCTTCCTGCTGGGTCTGGGCGCCGCCCTGAACGGCCCGGCCTGGATGGCGATCGTGCCTGAACTGGTGCCGCGCCGCGACCTGCTCCAGGCGATCTCGCTCAACGGCGCCGGTTTCAACCTGTCCCGGGCGGTGGGCCCCGCAGCCGGCGGCGCCGTTGTCGCCGCGGTCGGGATCGGGGCAACTTTCATCTTGAACGCTCTTTCCTTCCTGGGGGTCTTGTGGGTGCTCTATCGTTGGGAACGGCCGGTCAGCGACACGACGCTGCCGGGAGAGCGCATGCTGGCGGCCATGCGCAGCGGCATCCGTTATGTGCGCCATGCCCCGAAGCTGAAGGCGGCGCTGATCCGGGCCGCCCTGTTCATGCTGTTCTCCAGCTCCCTCTGGGCCTTGCTGCCTCTGGTGGCCCGTTATGAGTTGGGGGGCGGCCCCTCCGACTTCGGCATCCTGCTGGGGTGCTTCGGCGCCGGGGCGGTCGGCGGGGCCGCGCTCTTACCGCGACTCCAGAGATATGTGGCCGGCGAGGCCCTGATTGCCTTGATGACGGTTATCGCGGCCGCTATGCTGGCGGTTCTGGCCCTGGCGCCCCACATGGCGGTGGTGGCCGGGGCGATGCTGGTCAGCGGCGCCGCCTGGCTGGTGGTGGTCTCGAGCTTCAATGTGGCGGTCCAGACCGCGGTCCCGGCCTGGATCAGGGCTCGGGCCCTGGCGGTTTACGTATTGGCCTTTGCCGGGGGTCTGAGTGCCGGCAGCGTCCTTTGGGGCGCCGTGGCCACCCACCAATCCATCCCGGCCGCCCTGCTCTACTCCGCCCTGGCCCTGCTCTTCAGCCTGCCGGTGGCGCTCCGCTACCGGCTGCACCTCGATGCGAAGGCCGACCTATCCCCTTCCTTGCACTGGCCCGAGCCCCACGTATTCCTCGAGCCGCATCCCGAGCAGGGGCCGGTCCTGGTGATGGTGGAATATCTCATCGACCCGGATGAATGGCGCCGTTTCGCTCAGGCCATGCGGCCCTTGAGCAACATCCGGCGCCGGGACGGCGCTATCCGCTGGGGGCTGTTCCAGGACGCCGCCACGCCCGGGCGTTTTCTGGAAACCTTTTTGGTGGAAACCTGGCTTGAACACCTGCGGCAGCATGAACGAATCACCATGGAAGACCGGGCCGTGCAAGAGCAGGCCGCGGCCTTTCATCTCGGTCCGGGACGCCCCAAAGTCTCCCACTTGATCTATACTTACGGCCGCCGGGGCCGGCAGCGGCGCCAACTTTTAAGGAGCCTCGACCAGCAGGGTGACGAAACCGACAGGGACATCCTGAGGAATCAGGAAGGATCGACATGAAATTATCCTTACAAAAAATCTCCCTGACCTTTGTGGCCGGGTGTTTGGGAGGGCTACTCAATGCCCTGGTCGTCTGGGCCTTTGGCGCCCTCGGCCTGACCGGGGCCCTGGGGGTGCAGCTGGCCCCCGCCTTCACGGCGCCCTGGCTTTATCAGCGCCTGGTTTGGGGGGGCATCTGGGGCTGGCTTTTTCTACTGCCGATGGGGCTGTCTTATCCGCTGCGGGGCCTCCTCTATAGCCTGGGGCCTTCTTGTGTGACCCTGTTCGTGCTGTTGCCCTACCAGGCCCAGAAGGGAGTTCTGGGCTGGCAGTTGGGTTACCTCACCCCGGTTTTGGTCCTCTTCTACAATGGAGTCTGGGGGGTCGTCGCCGGCTGGTGGCTGACACTGACACAGAGAGATTAGGCCAGGCCTCAAGGCAGCGCACCCCGACTAATTTTCCTCCGACCGCCCCCTTTGCCATTGAGGGAAAAATGGCTTAAACTTCCTGCAGCGGGTGGGAATGAGAGGGAAAAAGGAAACAAGAAAGCCGTGACAATTACTTGCAAATCTATCAGCCTGGCATTTGCCGCCGGCTGTTTCGGCGGTTTGGCCAAAGGGCTGGCCGCCTGGTTCTGCGGCGCCATCGGCCTCAATGCCTTATTGGGGTCGCAGTTCGCCCCGCCCCTCACCACTCTGTGGATTTATGCCCATGTGGTTTGGGGCGGCATCTGGGCCCTGCTCTTCTTACTGCCCATCAGGGGCTGGTCGGTTTATAGCCTGGGAATTCTTTATAGCCTGCCCCAGTCGCTGATTTCTCTGGTCTTCATGTTCCCCCAAATGAATCGGGGGCTGTTGGGCTTGCAACTGGGTATTCTCACTCCGGTTCTGGTGTTATTTTTTGGCTTTGTCTGGGGGCTGGCCTCGGCTTATTGGTGGAAATACGCCAAGGAAAGCGCCTGATGAATTTTCCCATGCCGGCTGAATTGGCCTAATGAATTTAGATGCTGCGCACGATTGAACTCGAAGGCACGCCCCGGGAGCGGGGCTGGTGCCATGGCCAAATCCTGGGCGCCGAAATCCGTCAGGTGCGCCGGGCCTTGCTAGCTTACCTGGCACGCCTCAGCTTGTATGCCGGGGCCTGGCCTATTTTTGGCGGGCTGCTGATCCTGGCCCGTCGATTTCTCCCTTATATTCCCAACCACCTCAAGCAAGAGATGGCGGCAGTGGCCGCCGGAGCCCAGGTGAGCCTGGGGACGGTTCTCCTCATCAACGTTACCGATGACCTGGCCAACAATACCCCCCGCTGTTCGGCCCTGGCGGTGGGGGAGGACCTGACCGCAGACGGGGCTTATCTCATGGGACGAAACCTGGATTACCCGTTATTCATCGACATTTTGATCCAGCTCCAGACCTTGTTTCACCTGGAACCGGACCAGGGCCAGCCCCTGGCCTCCCTGGCCTGGCCGGGTTATTTGGGGGTGTGCACCGGCATGAATAAGGCCGGCGTGGCCCTGGCTCAACTTTCCGCCATGAGCCGGGACCGCACCCTGCAGGGCATGCCCGCGGCCCTGCGCTTTCGGCTGGGCCTGGAAGCGGGGGCCACGGCGGCGGAGGTAGCCGCAACCGTACAATCCCTCCCGGGCACCATCGGCAATAGTCTCATGCTCTGCGACCCACGGGAGGCCCTGGTTCTGGAGCTCTCCGCCCGGCAGCGGGCGTGGCGCCGTCCCCGGGCCGGCCTCATCACCGCCACCAACCATTATCAGAGCCCAGCCATGCAAGCTTTGAAAGGCCGGTTCCCACCCCGGCCGCCCTACTCAGTGCTGCCCAGCTACCACTTCACCGAGGCTTATAGCCAAGGCCGGGACCGGCGGCTGCAAGAGTTGGCCTCAGATCGCCGCCTGGGGCCCAGCGATTTACAACCAATTCTGGCGGATGCCGAGGTGGCCAATGCCGGCACCGCGGTATGCGCCATCTTTGCTCCCAGTCAGAAGACCTTATGGGTAGCCCGGGGAGAAGCCCCCCCGGTGAACCGGGGCCTCTTTGCGGCGAAAAAATTGTGGGGCTGAAAGGGAGACTTGAAAGGGGGGCCCGGGCGACAGCCATCGGAGGATGGTCTCGACTTGACCAGCTACCTTGACAAAGGATATGGATTTGATTTAGAATTTTAGAACGCGGGCGATTAGCTCAGGTGGATAGAGCGTTGGTCTCCGGAACCAAAGGCCGGGCGTTCGAGTCGCCCATCGCCCGCCAGTTTGCTGGCTTTTCAATGGCCTTGGTGAATATATAGGTGAATATCTTCACCGCTTTTCCCCCACCAGGGCCTTCAACTCATCCTTGCTCACCGAGTTGTACCGCTTGAAAACCTCCAGGGTTTTGTGGCCAGTCGCCGCCATGATTCTGAAATAGTCGTGGCCTTCTAACCGCCGGTTGTTGATGAAGGCGTGGCGCAGGTCATGAAAAGTAAAATCCTCTATCCCTGCCTTCTTGCAAGTGGTAACGAAGCTCTTCTTAATGCAGGATATGGATTTTCCCTGATAAGTGAACACCGGGACCGCGGGCAAGCCGTGGGGCAAGGCTCGGAACATCTCCATCAGTTCCTCATTAAGAGGCACAAGGCGCCCATCATTGGTTTTGGTATCCTCGGGCCTCAGCTTAATAAACCCCTCTTTTAAATCCACTTGGCTCCAAGTCAGGTTCAAAATCTCCCCTTGCCTCATCCCAGTAAGGTAAGCCACCTTCACAATGTTTTTCAGGTGACCTGGACAATGGGCCAGGAGCAGAGCATATTCCTCTATGGAAAGAATCCGATCCCGCTCATTGTTTTCCTTTAGCAGTTTCACTCCCTGGCCCGGGTTGTGCTCCGCTTTGCCATTTTTCACCGCCTTATTGAAAATGACTTTTAGACAGGTAATCTCCCGGTTTACGGTTGCCGGCTTAGTCAGATGCTTACGGTAAGATGATTCGGTCAATCCTCCAGACCCGGCCAGAAAATTTCGCCAGGACAAATCCGCACTTACAGGCTTTCACTTTCTGGCTATTCCGCTTCTTGCACTCCGGGCATTCCACCAGTAAACCCATCTTTACCTCCTTTCATCATCCGATGTTCCAGCGCCTCCATAGCCAGGGGTAAGAAGGAAGGGATTTTACGTTCTCCACGCTCCCACCGCCCCACGGCCACATACCAGACGCCCAATAATTTACCCAACTCTGTTTGGGTTAAGCCGTGTGCTTTGCGCCACATCCTCAGTTCTCTACCGTCCATGTATCTAATTATAATACCATTGGTTTTATTTATCAAGAAAAAAAAGGGGGGTAAGGAGAATATTCTTGCCTCACCGCCATCAAAAAGTGTGATAATTTTTTCTGTGATACCCCCTGATTCTCGTGTCCCTCCTGTCCTCCAACAATATTT
>JAPLJC010000155.1 GCA_026388765.1 Deltaproteobacteria bacterium | reverse complement strand
CGGAAGCCCTGCAGGTGCTGTCCCACTATGCCTGGCCGGGTAACGTCCGGGAGCTGGAAAACGTCATGGAGCGGGCGGTGATCCTGTGCCACAACCACCTGATCACCCCCGAGGACCTGCCCGGCGGGCTGGCCCCGGAGGCCGCCGAGGCCAAGCTGGACATCGACCGCTTCGTGCCGATGCACACCCCGCTGCCCGAGGCCCTGGAGGCCATCGAGGAGCTCATGATCCGCCGGGCCCTGGAAAAGAGCGGCCAGGTCCAGGTCCGGGCCGCCGAACTGCTGGGCATCACCAAGAGCCTGCTGCAATACAAGCTGAAGAAGTATCATCTGACGACATGAACCGGTGGCACAGGCCTCTCGCCTGTGCATAGATATTGGTGGGGCGGGCCTCCGTGCCCGCCATCAATTGGGCGGCCAGGGACGGCCGCCCCACCAGCACAATTTCCCAGGGCGTGCTGTGCACGCCGAAGTGCGGCGGCCACAGGCCGCCCTATGATTGGTGGCACAGGTTTCCAACCTGTGCTTTCAGCCTGGAGGCCCCTTGAAGCCCGAACAATTCCCCGACGACATCCGCCCCTTTCTCATCCCCCAGCCGGAAGGTGACCTGGTCTACCGCTGTCTCGAATGCGGGGCGGAATACGATATCAGCCGGCTCCTCTACACCTGCCCGAAGTGCCAGGGCCTGTTTTTGCTGGAAGATAAGGCTTCTGACCGTCTTGCCAAAAAGCCGGGGACTTTCTGGCGCCGCCTCTTTGATTACCGCAAGATGCTCAATGTCCCGGCCTTGAAGGGCATCCATCTGTTCTACGAATTAATCACCCCGGTCATCCCCCTAGACGACATCATCTACCTGGGCGAAGGCCACACCCCCCAGGTGGCGGCCAACGACGCCCTGCGGGAAGAAGTGGGCGGGGCCTTTTATTACAAAAACGACGGCCAGAACCCCAGCGCCTCCTTCAAGGACCGGGGCATGGCCGCGGCCCTGAGCTACCTCAACTACCTGGTGCGCCGCCCCGGGGCCGGCAAGATGCTGGCCATCTGCGCCTCCACCGGCGACACCTCCGCGGCCGCGGCGCTTTACGCCGCCTACCTGGGCGATAAAGTCGCCTCGGCGGTGCTCCTGCCCCACGGCAAGGTCACCCCGCAGCAACTGGCCCAACCCCTGGGCAGCGGCGCCCGGGTCTTGGAGATTCCCGGGGTCTTCGACGACTGCATGAAGGTGGTGGAGGCCCTGGCGGACAACTACCAGGTGGCCCTGCTCAACTCCAAGAACCCCTGGCGCATCCGGGGCCAGGAGTCCTACGCCTACGAGATCGCCCAGTGGTTCGACTATGATCTCACCGGCAAAGTCGTGGTGGTGCCCATCGGCAACGCCGGCAACATCACCGCCATCATGCAGGGGTTCCTGCGCCTGCACGATCTGCAGATCATCGAGACCCTGCCCCGCATCCTCGGGGTCCAGTCCCGCCACGCCGACCCGGTGTTCCGCTACTACCTGGAGCCGGACAAGTCTAAGCGTATCTTCAAGCCGGTGACGGTGACGCCCAGCGTGGCCCAGGCCGCCATGATCGGTAACCCGGTCTCCATGCCCCGGGTCATCCGCCTGGTTGACCAGTACCACCGCCGGGCCGGCGCGGGCAGTGTCGCGGTGGTCCAGGTAAGCGAACAGGAGATCATGGACTCCATGCTCCTGGCCAACCGCCACGGCCACATCGCCGACACCCAGGGGGGCGAATCCCTGGCGGGCTTCCGGGTGGCCTTAAACGAAAAGCTGGTGGCCGCCGGCGAAGAGGCCGTGCTGGATTCCACCGCCCACCACCTGAAGTTCATCGGCTTCCAGCAGATGTACTTCGAGAACACCTTCCCGCCGGAGTTCGAGATCAAGCCCAAACCGGAATACCAGAACCGGCCGCAACTGTTGACCCCGAAGACCGAGGACCCGGCCCAAAAAACCGCCGATTTGGCGGGCCAAATCGCCGCCTTATTAGACCTGACGCCGAAGAAGTTGGCTTGAGGCGAAAAGAGAGTTGGAGAAGATGTTTTTTATATAGATAATTTTTTGATATTATTTAATAAATGTTCATAAAATGACTTAACCGCGCAACTTTCTTGTAGTTATGCCGTTAAGGGTCACGGGGGCATGGATGATGCAAAAGCTCCATTTCTTGATGCTGTTCGCAGCTCTCGGGTTAATGATTTTCCCGGCCGCCGGCCTCGGCGCCGGTCCCCGCTATCTGTTTCAGGATTTAAGTCCATATGGTTACGTTGGTTATGGCCGGGCCCTGGATATTAATGACTCCGGCCAGGTCATCTTCAATTCCCGTAAGTTCTATACGCCCCCAGGATCAACGACTGACATAGGCGGCAGCGGCGGACCAGCTAGCCTCAATAATACGGGGCAGGTGGTGGGCCACACCTGGGATATCGACGGGTCTCAAAGGGCTTATCTCTGGACCGTTAACCAGGGTTTTCAGGCCCTGGCGCAAATTGACTTGGGCTACTCAGCGGCTTACGGGATCAACAACCAAGGCCAAATTGTGGGCACAGCCAATGGGATACCGGTAAGATGGGATGGAATAAATTCCATCACCGATCTAACCACCCTTGGTGGGCTTAAAGGGCCAGGGGTTGGTGGCAGCGCGGCAGCCATCAATGATACGGGGCTGATTGCCTGTCATCTTGACCTCCCGGACCTGGGTCAGCGCGGGGCGCTGTTCACCGGGACGGGTTGGATTATTCTCGACGGCCTGATCCCCGACGGCGGAAATTGTTACCCTGTGGCTCTCAACAATAAAGGAGAGGTGGTGGGGACATCCGCCACCCTGGCCACCGGTGGTGGCATCCATGGTTTCCACTGGGCCAACGGCACCATGCGGGACCTGGGAACCCTGCCGGGGCGGAATACCAGCGAAGCCCTGCATATTAACGAAGCCGGGCAAATCGTCGGGACCTCCTACAATTACTACTACCCCGACCCATATACCGACTGGGTGGCTGTAACCTGGACTTCCGCAGGCATCCAGGATCTGAACACGTTGGTGGTGAACCTGCCGCCCAAGGCCGTTCTTCGAAGGGCCTGGGCCATTAATAACCTGGGGCAGATCGTGGGAGAATTCTTCGACGGCAACGAGCGCCCTTTTCTGCTGACCCCCTTACCACCCGCCGGCAGGGTGGCCCTTAATCTTTTGCTCTTGGATTGAGAAGGCTTTTAACGTCGCTAAGCTGATGGTATCGACTGGCAACTGACTACTAAAAGGTGGCACAGACGGCTCGCCCGTGCTATTTTTGTTTCAGTGACCCTTTTCGCCACGATATCCATAAGTTGAAATATTGGCAGGCTGATGACTTCTAAAGAAAAAAACTTGTCAAAGAGCCCTTTACCCATTCCCTTTTCCGACGATTACTGCTTCGTCTGCGGCAAGGACAACCCCCGGGGGTTCAAGATCGAGGTGCGGTATTCGGAGGCGGAACTGGCGGCAGAAACCGAACTGAGCATCCCCCGGGAGTACCAGGGCTGGGCCGACGTGATCCACGGCGGCATCTTGTCTACCCTGCTGGATGAGCTGATGGCCCACGCGGTGTGGCACTTCGCCGGCCCCGGCCTCACCATCAGCATGGAGGTGCGCTTTCATGCGCCCCTCAAACCCGGGGAGCCCATCCGGGTGCGGGGCGTCATGCACACCACCAACGGCAGCCGCCGCCAGGCCGAAGGGGAGATCATCCGCCTGGCCGACGGCCAGCGCATCGCCTCGGGCAAGAGCCGATTTCTGCTCCTTCGGGAAAAGGAAAGGACCGATAATCCCCAATTTTAGAAAAATTCGGGCTCAGCCTGCTGTGCCCCTAAAATTTTGCGGGATTATCCACGGCAGATGGTAGATATAACCCTTCTCATGGTGGGCAAGACCCGGGAAGGCTTCATCCGGGAAGGCCTGGACTTTTACCAAAAACGCCTCAAGCCCCTGGTGCAGCTCAGCCTGAAGAGCGTTCGGGAGGAGAAGGAAGGCGGCGGTTTAACGCCGGAAACGCTAAAATCTAAGGAAGGCGAACGCCTCCAGGCCCAGATGCCGCCCCGTTCCTGGGTGGTGGCCCTCGACCCCCAGGGCCGAGAATTCACCACTGAAGAATTCGCCGCCTGGCTCGGCCAGCGGGAAGAGCTCTCCCGCCCCCTCACCTTCCTGATCGGCGGGCATTGGGGCTTGTCCGACCGGGTGCTGGCCGCAGCCGATGAGCGCCTGGCCCTGTCCCGCCTCACCCTGACCCACGAAATGGCCCGCCTTATCCTGCTGGAGCAGCTCTACCGGGCCTGGACCATCAAAATGGGCCATCCTTATCACGTCTAGCCCTGTAGGGGCGGCTCGCGAGCCGCCCCTACGTCGTTTCCTCACTCAACCCATTTCACAAACTTTTCCAGCGATTCCCGCTCGGTGCGGAAGGCATTGGCCGGGTTGGCCAGGTCCGGGTACCCCAGGGCGATGCCCACCACGATCCGGTGAGATGGGGTGAGGTTAAGGTGCCGCCGGATGATGTCCGGGTAGAGGGCCAACTGCGCCAAAATGCAGGTCCCCAGGCCCAGGTTGTGGGTCGCCAGGCAAATGCCGTGGGTGATGGCCCCCAGGTCGAACATCGAATAAGGCTCGGTAAGATCAGCATTGAAAATAACGTAGATGATCGCCGGAGCCCCGAAGCCCGCGGTCATGCTCACCATATGGGCCATCCGCCGGGCCTTGTCGTCCCGGGCGACGCCCATCTTGCCGAACAGCCCGGCGGCGCAGGCCATGTAGCGCTCCTTGTAGACATCGGGAAAACTCCCCGGCATGCCCACATCCGGGTTGGCCGCCATTCTTTGCTGGAAGGCCGCCACCATCTCCCCGGTCAGTTTCCGGACCATCTCGCCCCGCACCACCACCAGTTCCCAGGGCTGGGTGTTCCCCCAAGAGGGAGACCAGCGGGCGGCCTCGAGAATCTGGGTGATGACTTCCTGGGGAACGGCCTCGGCCTTAAAGGCCCGGATGCTCCTTCTGTTTTTCATAGCTTCCAAAAGTTCCATGGTCCCCTCCTTGTATCTGCGGTTCTCTTGAGATATTAATAGAAAGCTGAGAGAAAGACAGCCAATTTTTAATTGAAAGCTCTGAAGCAAGCCATCTTGTCACCCTGAGCGCCGCACAGGATCTCGTATTTTTGAGATGCTGCGGTCGCTTCGCTCCTTAGCATGACAGATGGAGGAATTTTACGAGGTCTCAATTTTTTTTTAGCAGACAAAGGCGGTGACCTTATGGCAGCGGACTGGCATATCGTGACCTTTCCCCTGATCCTGCCGTGGCGGGACGAATTTTGGACCCTGCCTCTCTATTTTCCCCAGCTCAAGGTGGGGGTGGTCCCGGGCTGGCCGACCCAACTGCCATATCAGGGGATCCCGTTGCCTCCGGAGGCCCAGGTCCGTCCCCAGGAGCTCAAGCACTATAAACCCGGCGATTTGCGCCAATGGCAGGCCTTTGAGAAATATCAGGAATCCCAGGGGGAGTCGGGTGATTTGCTGCACGACCTCCGCGATTATGGCCGGGTGGAGGCGCCGGAGAAGGATGCTTCCCCGGCGGCCTGGTCCCTGGCCTGGCAGTTGGAGAAGCTCCAGGCCGATCAGGAGGCCCAGTTGCTCATGGTGGACCAGGGCCAGGAATGGCTCAAGGATATCCTGACCCCGGAGCCCTGGGAGGAGCGCCCGAGTTTTGGGCTGGTGCCTGGGGTCCAGGAGATGGTGGACCCGGACCTGGCCAAGCTGCGCTATCGCCTCTGGGAGCGGATCATGGCCCCGCACCTGCAAAACCCGTGGGTGCCCTTTTTATTGGGCCGCACTTCCCGCTCCTTACTCCTTACTCTCAAAGGCTGGCCGGAGTGGACCGGGCTCAAAAAGATCGAGCTCTCCCTGCCCGGCTGCCGCAGCGCCGAGGAGTGGCGTAAAGTCTGCGGCAACGGCGAGGCGCCGCCTTGGCAGGCGCAGGCGGTGGAGTTGTTGGCGGCGGTTCTGGACGCCGCCAGCGATCCTCAGGAAATGGCAGCCGCGGCCCAGAGGCTCAAGGAGTTCTTGGCGAACACGGTGATGGCCAATTGGCCCTTCCCGGTGATCTGGGCCCTTAATTTGGAGGTCTGGGCGCCGGATTCTGAAGACGAGGAGCCGGTGCTCTGTTGGCCCGGGGCCGGGGCCGGCGTGCTGCCGGGCTAGGTGGGAACCAGTGGTCAGTTTAAGGCCAAAAACTGGGGACCCCGATCCCAATCACTGGCAACCGACTACTGGCCTGTGGCACTTTTAGCTTTCGGGCAGGAGCTTTTCCGCCGGGGAATGGGTGATAATCACCGGCAAGGGTTTGGAAGGGACGATCTTCCCGGCGGCGATTTCCCGCATGGCCATGACAATCTCTTTATTATCCCCCCGCACCAATACCGGGGCGCCTCGAAAGATCTGGCGCACCCGCTTGGCGGCCAGGTGGACCAGGCCGAAGCGAGTCGGAATCTGCTGCAAACAATCTTCGATGGTGACGCGAGCCATGATGCATTTCTCCACAATAAACCGAATTTTCTGAAATCTTTTTTAATATAACACATTACCCGGGCCAGCGCCAGCCTGCTTGCACCGCCCCGGATTACCACAATCTGCCCCCTTTTTCCCCGGCCAGCCGGACAAACTCCAGTTGATCCCCCTCTTTCAGGACGTAAGACGCGGCCGCGTCCCGGCCGTTGACCAGGGCCAGGGCCCGTGGGTCGATATTTAAAGGCTCCTTCAGGGCCTGGCGCACCTCCCCCACCGACTGGCCGGCAATGCCGGCCTCCAAACTGTGCACCCCATAGCTGATCTTCACCTGGCCGGTGCGGGCCTGGGCCGGTTTTTTCAGGCGGGTCAGGTCCGTTAACCGGCTCACGGGGATTCTTCTCTCTGGCAGGAAGGCGGCGCCTCCCGGGCCATCTCAGTGCGGCGCAGCAGTTCCCGGAATTCCTCGGGGGTATAACTATGGCCGCATTCCCGGCAGCCGATGTCTATCCCGCTTCAGGTGGGGCAAATAGTGATTTCGCCTTTTTGGCAATAAATGCATTTCACTTGAATCGATTCCTCACTCGCAAAAAAATGCGCTACGGGGTTATTTTAACAGAAATCCGTCTTAAAAATAGCGGGACAATTGCGGCAGGGATGGGTCCACCTGCCGACACTCCCGCAGCAGGGCATTCAGGTAAAGCCAGGAAAAGCTCGTCAGAAATTCTGGGCCGTATTTCCGGGCCCCAACGCTGTCGAAGGCCAGGACGGCGCCGCCGCCGGCCATCCGGAAACGGAAGGCCAGGTCACCCAACAGGGGCCAGACCACCTGCCAACCGCGCTCGATGACGGCAAAAGTGCCGCTATCCATCCGCCGCAGGGCCACTTCCACCACCTCTCGGGTCAGGAGCGGCAGCAGTTCTGCCCGTGCCCCCAGGGACACGTCTTGCATGGGCCCGGCCGCGACGCTGGCGAAATCCGGCCAAGCTAGCCATTCCGGTCCGGGGCCGGCCTCCTCCAGCGCATATTGTCCCCGACCGTAACGGGCCAGGATGGCCACGAAGTCCCAGGCGAAGACATAGGCGTCTTCGGTGGGCACCGCCAGGCTCTTGCGGGCATAGAAGACCCGCAGATCGGCACCGAATTCCGGGTCTTGGTCAAATAACAGATAGAGTTCCAGGGGGCGGAACGGCTTAAGAAGCAGCACCCACTGGATGGTGGCGTAAGGGCGGCCCGCCAGCACCTCGCCCCCGAGCAACCGGGCCAAGGCCCTGTGGTCCACTCCCGCCAACCCCTCCAGGTCCTGGCGATACTTCTTCTTGACGTACTGCCGGATTTGGGCTTCCCAGCCCCCACCGGCCTCGAATTGGCCCAGGGTCACCAGGTCATAAGGAAAATCCAGAGAAATGGCGCCGTGGTTCAGCTCTTTTTCGCCTCCAGCCGCTGATTGAACTTCTCGGCATTAATTATAAACCGCTCGTGCACCGCCTCGCCAATCTTTTCCTTTTCGTCGAACCCCTCGACCTTGAAGGTGATCTTCCGGCCGTCCACCGAGGTCACTTCGGTGACGGCCCTAACCTCCATACCCAGGGGGGTGGGGGCGGTGTGCCTCAGGTTCATGGTAACGCCCACCGACAGTTCCCCGGGGGCCAGATGCGCGGCCATGAGTTCGGCGCTGGTCCCTTCGAACAGCCCGCCGAGAAACGGGGTGCCGAAGACGTCGGGGACTCCCTGGAAAAACTTCTGGGCCGAATGTTCCGGGCCGGTCTTGAGCCGCTTTTCGTGCTTCATGCCAACCTCGATTGCCATAGAGCCTCCTTTTGATAGTAGCCAGTAGTCAGTTCCCAGTTCGCAGTGGTCAGTGGTCAGAGGTCAATACTTTAACGGGATCAAAACCGTTTACAACTAAAAACCAAAAACAAAAAACTGGCTACTGGCTACTGATTAAACCGCCAACGGGTCCATTTTGATGGGGCCCAGCTGCTCGCCCTGGGCCAGGCGGCGGCCCAGGTCCCGGGCGCGCTCCAGGGTCTCCGGTTGGGCCTGGATGGCCCCTTTTTCATCGGCGCCCCGCACCAGAATTTCGGCGGCGTAGCGCACGTTGACGGCGTCAAAGAAATATTTGGCCGTGAGGCGGGTCCCCACGAACAAAAGCTTGCCCTTGGTGGCGCCCACGGCCAGGAGAATCCCCTGGCGCCGGCCGCCGGGGAAATCCTGTTTCAGGACGTAGCGTCGGGCCCAGAGGGCCTGGGTGCGGTCGATCATGGCCTTGGCCTGGGCTGAGACGTTATAAAAGAAGATCGGCGAAGCCAGGGCCACCACGTCGGCGGCCAGCAGCTTATCATAGAGTTCCCGCATATCGTCCTTGATGGGGCAGGTGCCGTCTTTGAAACAATGATATATTTCCAGGCAGGGGTAAATCTTCAACTCCCGCAGGAGGATCTCTTCCACTTCGGCCCCGCCGCCGGCCGCCCCCTCCAGGAAGGCCTTGAGCAGGATTTCCGAGTTGCCGCCCCGGCGGGGGCTGCCCAGGATACCCAGCACTTTCATATTGATCTCCTCCGCGTGTTGCTTACAATATGGAATCCCCAGGGAAGATGTCAAGAAGTGATGCTGGGGTTTCTGGTTTTCTGCCGCGGGAATGGTTACAATTTTGGGGGTAACGGTTTTGTAGGTGCGGCTCCCGAACCGCCCCTACACTACCCACCTTTTTGTATATTTCAAAAACTCAAAACTTTTCAAGGCCGCCATGGAACTGATCGTAGCCATAACTGGCCAGGAAGCCCTGGATGCCGCCCTGGCGGCCGAGGTCGCCGGGGTGACGGTTAACCTGCCCCGAAACCCGGATAGAGCCTGGTGGGCCGCGGTGGAGGCCTGGCAGGCCGCGGCCCGCAGCCATGGGGTCAGGTTCAGCCTGCAATGGGATCGGCTGGTGCCGGAGAAGGAACTGCCTCAGGCCCAAAAAGCTCTGGCAGCTTTGGCGGCCTTGAACCCCGACGCCCTGGCCCTCCGGGATCTGGGCCTCTGCCGGGAAGCCCGCCTGCGCCATCCAGGGTTGAGTCTTCACGCCGCCGGGAGCCTGGGCTTCCATAACTCCCCGGGCCTGCGCCTGGCCGAGACCCTCGGATTTAGCCGGGTGGTGCTGGAAAGCCCCATGCCCTTGAAAGACCTGGCTTTACTGCGCCGGCAAACCGACCTCCCCCTGGAAGTGGTGCTGCCGCATCCCTGCCCCGGCTTCGGCCACCTCTGCCTCCTGGACGATTATCTGGTAAGTGGGGGAGGCTGCCCGAGCTGTTGCCTTCCTGCCCGCTGGCAGGCGGATGCGGCGGCCAGCCTTCTGACCGCCCTGGAGATGCTCCCCGGGCTGGCCCAGGTGGGGGTGGCGGCCGTGCGCCTGGGCGGGGTCTTCTCCCAGGGGGGGCCGCTGAGCCGGAGCCTCGAATTATGCCGGCTGATGTTGGACGCCTCTCCGGCGGGGCGGCCTCGGGTCCTGGCTGCGGCCCGGGAGGTGCTGGCGGCTTTTGGGGCAGAGTTTTGGTGCGAATTCCCCCCTCAAGAGACCCGGCCCGGCAAGCAACCCTTAGGTCCGCCCCCGGCTGGGCGCGGCGCCCCGGCCGTCACCGGGCGCCCCCGAACTGCCCCCGGTCCCGGCCGCATCTGGCTGGAGGCTCGCGACTATGCCGAGGCCATCGCCCTGGCCCCGGCCTGGCGGGAGCCTTTAATCCTGCAGCTCACCCCGGAGAATTACCACGCCTTTTTGGCTCAATTCCGCCAATGGGACCGTCGCCGCCTCGTCTGGCGGCTCCCGCCCATGATCCGGGAATCGGCCCTGTCCTTCTTTCAACAGGCCATCGCCACGCTGAAGCAAGGAGGGTTCTCCCGCTTTGTGGCCGGCGATTGGGGGGCCGTGGCCCTGGCCCGGCAAGCGGGCGGGGAAATCTACGGAGATCAGACCCTGGGGGTGAGAAATTCTCTGGCGCTGATTGCCGCCCGGGATCTAACGGTTTCCAAAGTCTGCCTGTTTCTCGGGCGGGGCCCTGGGGACTGGCAGGAGCTGGTGCAAGCCGCGCCCAGAGGGAGCTTCTGGGGCTATCTCTATCAGTTGCCGGCCCTGGCGGTTTGCGCCCCGGGTAGCCTGGCCTTACCCTCCCGGGAATCGGGCCCCGGCGGGGAGAAACTGCGCTGGATCGTCGAAGGCGACCTGGGCTTTCTCTGCCCGGAGGTCCCGCAGGAATTGGGAAATCTACAGGATTGGTTCAGGCAAAACGCGGTGGCCCCCCTGGTGGTCTCTCTGCCCCACAGCGGCCAGCCCTGGGGCCAGGTGCCGGCCCTGGCCCGGCCGCAACCGGCGCCCCAGTCGCCGGCAGAATCTCGCGGCCGGCCGCAACCCCGGGGCCGCCGCCGGACGTAAGCCATTCCGGGGGAAGGTTCCCGGAGTCTATTTAATCAACCCACTAATTTATCCCAATCGTCGTCCAGTCTCCAACAGCACGCTGTCCCTGCACTTGTGGAAACTTCCCGATTAGCCGACACGACAGCTAAACTGCCGGTTTCACCGCTTCAATGCTGGCTGAAGCGATGTAGTCCTCAATCTTGCGCCCCGGAGCCCAGTCCTGGATCAACCGGCGGCTCTCATCTTTGGGCTGAATGCGTATCTGGTCGAACCCGGCCTCGCACAGCAGGGCTTCCAAATCGTTGAGGGTTGCGGCCCCGGCTATGCAGCCGACATAAAGGGCCAAATCGTTCCGCATCTCTTCAGGCATGGTGGCCAATGCGACTATATCAGAGATGGCCAGCCGGCCTCCCGGCCGCAGGACTCGGAAGGCCTCGCGCAACACCTGGCCCTTATCCGGGGAGAGGTTGATGACGCAGTTGGAAATGATGACGTCCACGCTGGCGTCGGCCACCGGCAGGTGTTCGATTTCGCCCAGGCGGAATTCGACATTGGCATAGCCTGCCTCGCTGGCATTCTTCCGGGCCCTGGCCATCATCTCCGCGGTCATGTCCACCCCGATGACCCGTCCGCCTGGCCCCACCTGCCGGGCCGCCAGGAAACAATCGAAGCCGCCGCCGCTGCCCAGGTCCAGGACGGTCTCCCCTGGCTGCAAGGCCGCGATGGCCTGGGGATTGCCGCACCCCAGGCCCAAATCCGCGCCCACCGGCACGGCTTGCAACTCCTCTTGGGAATACCCTATCTGCAATGAGGAAATGTCCGGAGTGGTGGGCGCCGGCCCGGAACAACACCCCGAGGGCGCGCAGCCGCAACCTGACTGGCCTTGTGTGGCTATCTCTCCATACCTTTTCCTGACCGACTCCCTGATCTTTTCCGCTGGTAGCTCTTTCATTTTTGCTATCCTTTCTGAATGTGGTAGGTGTCATGGCCTCGCCAACAGGTAAGAGCCGATGATGATTAATAAAAGTCCGGGGTTAGGATTCCGCGCCATTCCCCGGGAGGAGTAGAAAGCGGCTTTTGCCCGAGGCGATGCGCTGACCGTCGGCGATCCGGATGATCTCCCCTTCGGCCTGGCGGCGACTGCCGTTGGGGGTGTGCATAACGCCCCTGACCCTGATGGGCTCATCGGGTTTCAGGGGCGCATGAAAGCGCACCTCCAGGCCCAGGGTGAGGCCGGGCCCGGCAAAGTGCCACACCGCGTGGGCCATTAACTCATCCAGCATGGTGGAGAGGATGCCGCCGTGGATCACCTCGGCCCAGCCCTGGTATTCCCGGGGAATGGCCAGCTCGGTTTCTGCGGCCAGATCTGCTTCCGAATAACGCACTTCGATCTTGAAACCACGGGGATTGTTTTTGCCGCAGACGAAACAGTAGTCGGCCAGGGGGGTTGGCAGCGGCGGTTTTGAGGAGTTTTGTTCTTTAGAAGTCATTTTTCGGCCTCCTCCTCTCCGACTATGTCAGCCGGCAAGCGGCCGCTCAGCAAGTTCGCAGTTGCCTCCACCGTTTCCCGGTCCACCCAACACAGGATATTCTTGCCGCGTCTTTCCACGCGGATGAGCCCGGCCCGCCGGAGTTCCTTGAGGTGATGGGAAACGGTAGAGGGATCGATCTCCAGGTCCTGCCCCAGTTCTCCGACGCACTGCCGCATGGCCGCCTCCGAACTGCATTTGGTCCCCGGGTGACAGCAGGAAACTAGGCGCATGAAGATGTGCAACCGGTTCGGATTCGCCAGGGCCTTGAAGACCTCGGCGAGGCGGTGCACTTCAATAGTTGGATTGATTGACATATATCAATATGTACCAGCTTGCCGGCCCTTTGTCAAATAATTTTTTCAGGTTCCGGACTATTTGACCTGCGGTCCCCCCTCCAAAATATTTTTCATTTGTTCTCGAATTGCTTGGCATCGGCTGTTTTGATATTATCATTTCATAATGAGCTTGTTTAACTCTCAGATCAAGGAGATCGTTAATGACCAACAAGTCTCTTGGTAGAACCCGGCTGATGGTGGTAATCCTTTTCCTGGCATTCAGCCTCGCGGCAACAGGGGCGGTAGCCTGGGGTGCAGGCAAGCCCGCGGCGGATTTTACCCTGAAAGATGTCCTCCAGGGCCAGAATTACACCCTGAGCCAGTTCAAGGGCAAAGTGGTGATGATCAATTTCTTCACGTTCTTCTGCGGCCCGTGCCGGGAGGAAATGCCTGATCTCAACAAAATTTATCAGGAAAACAAGGATAAGGGGTATCAAACCCTGGGGATCGCCCTGAGTTCCGATCCCACCCAGATCAGGTTCCTGGTGACGCAGTTGGGTCTGACCTACCCGGTGCTCATCGGTAACGACAAGGTGAGCGACGCCTACGGTAACATAGTGGTGGTTCCCACCACCTTCATCATCGACAAGCAGGGCAACGTCGCCCAGAAGATTGAAGGAACCCGGAAAAAAGAAGATTTCGAGAAAATGATCAAGGCGTTGCTCTAAACCAAAGACGCCATTTCAGGGTCATCTAAAAATCTGCCGGGAGGGTTACATCGCTGGCTGACCAAGCTGCCACTGACCCTCTCGGGCCGGAGAGCTAACGAGGAGCCATCATGGGGCCCTGGAATAACCTGCCTCATTGGGCCCAAGAATTTGACGCGCAGCTCAGGGAGGGAGAGTCAGCCCTCTCTATCCTGCACGGGCAGGTCTATGATTACACCCGGGTGAACGGGGATTACCTGCCCTTTCGCCATTTCCTGGCCCAGTGGCTGGGGCAGGAGCGCCATGTAGTCTTCTACAATCTAGGGCTGGGCCTGGAATTCGGAGACCAGGCGGGCGAAAATGTCTTCCGCCAGGCCCTGGAGCCCCAGGAAAATCCGGCCGAGACAGACGAAGCCGAAGATGTCTCCCGGGTTCGGGCCCGGGCTTTGAACGCCCTGGGCCAGAAGCCGGCTCCTAAACCATTGCCCCAGAGCCCCCGGGAGGTTTTGCAACTGGCGGAGCGGGTCATGGCCGCCCCCTGCCGGGACCCCCAAAGCTGCCGGCCCCTGGCCTTGATTCTGGAGTACGCCGAGACCATCGTCCCCGCGGTGGACCTGGGCTCCATGGGCGAGCCGGACCGCGCCGCCCTGGTTACCCTGCTGCGTTGGGCGCGGCAGGCCGAACTGGTGGAGCAGGGCCACCTGGTGGTGCTCACCACCGGCAACCTGGCGGATCTGAACCCCAACCTGCTCCTGAGCCGCCACGGGGCCCAAATCATTGAGGTACCGCCCCCGGACCGGGACGCCCGCCTGCACTTCATCGATCACCTCTTATCCCAGGGTAAATACCACCTGAGTCTCAGCTCCCAGGAGCTGGCCAACCTGGCGGCGGGACTGAGCCTCAGGGTGCTGCACACCTTGCTGCGCCAGAGCCTCGGCCAGCCCCTCACCATGGAGATGGTGCGCCGCAAGAAAAAGGACTTGCTGCGCCAGGAGCTGGTGGGCCTGGTGGAAGTGATCGAGCCCCGCTTCGGTCTGGCTGACATCGGCGGTCTAGAGCCCATTAAGGAGTATTTTGCCCAGATTGTCGCGGCCATTCAGGCGGACGAGGTCCGGCTGGTGCCCCGGGGCATCACCATGATGGGCCCTCCCGGGGTGGGCAAAACCGCCCTGGCCGAGGCCCTGGCCCGGGACTGCGGCTTCAACTTCGTCAAGCTCCTTAACCCCCGCACCAAGTGGGTCGGGGAGAGTGAACGCAACTTCTTTAAGGCCCTTAATACCTTGCGCAGCCTGACCCCGGTGGTGGTGGTGGAAGACGAAGCCGACCAGAGCGAGCACAGCCGGGACGAGTACTCCGGCGACACCGGGGTGAGCAATCGCCTGCGGCAGATGCGCTTCGAATTCGTGGGCGACCCGGCCATTCAAGGCAAAGTCCTGTGGATCAGGATCACCAACCGGCCGGACCGCCTGGACAAGGCCGACCTGCGCTCCGGCCGCTCCAGCGAGCGCATCCCCTTCTTCATGCCGGACTTCGGCGAAAAGCGCCACATCTTCCGGGTGGTGGCGCAGCGGAGCCAGATCCCCTGCGATTGCGGCGATTTTAGCGACGTCGTCCGCCATCTGGACCAGCGGCACCCCGAGGTGATCACCGGCGGCGACATCGAAGAGCTGGTCTTCCGGGCCTATCGCCGGGCCCGCCTGGACGGCCGGGAGCAGGTGAGTGTGGCCGACTTTGAGCAGGTGATCGACGATTTCCTGCCGCCGCACCAGATGGAGGTTTTGCGGCACATGGAACGCCTGGCCCTGCACCAGTGCTCCTCCCGGCGCTTCGTGCCGGCGCGCGTCTGGTCCTGGGCCGCCCGCGGCGAGGAGGCGGAGGAAGCTTGAATGCCGCCTGCTTGGGTGTGAAGCATTATGTAAGTGAACTCGTGAATTTTTCAGTGATAGCGGAATTTAAGATTGACATCTCCATTCTGGTTTATCTTAAATTAAACCAACAAAAACAGAAATTTGGAGCAGCGAAAAATAAACTAATGGCATAGGAGGCATCCCGTGGAACAGACCCCAGAAAAAGCCCCGAGCGGCCACCAAGAGCAAGGCGCCGCTGACGACATGGTAGCCAGGTTCATGAGGGTGGCCCAAGGCCCGGACGGCGATCTTTTGCTCAACCTTCTGGATGTTCTGTATGACCGGATGACCGAGTCGGATTACGACGACCAGCATTTATCAACAGAAGATTTAGAAGCAATCCGGCAAGGACAGGAAGACCTTAAACAGGGCAGGAGCCTTACCCTGGAGGAATATCGTAGCGGCAAGCGGCTATGAGATATGCCGTTTCCCTTGCCAAAGAGGCTATTAAAGAACTCGGGAAGTTGGATAGGAAAACCGAGAATCGCATTCAAAAACGTTTGGATGAGCTGGCCTTAAATCCTTATGACCCGCGGATATCGAACGAGGTGAAGATGGTGGCAGGGCAAAGATATTCCCGGGTTGGCGATCGACGCATATTCTTCGAAGTGGAAGATAAATCCCAGCGGCTTGAGGTGATCGCTATCAGGCCGCGAGGCCGAGCCTACACGAAAAATTAACCCCTCCCCTACCGGACCAGGGTGTTCGCCCTCGGGGGGCACACCTGGGAGCGCTTCCACAAAAACCCTCCCAGGCGAATATGAGGTAATAGCACATCCGCGACAAGATCATCATCGAAGGCAATGAAGTCATCCTGCTGGAGGAGGCCGGCCCCGGGGAGACTCGGGTGGGCCGGCGGGTCCCGGTGGAGGCCCTGCTGCGGTTCGTCTCCCGGATCATGCCGCCGCCCCTGCCGGTCTTGCCCCCGGGCAGCCGCTGGCTCAGCCGCCGCAAGGACTTGCTGCTGCTGGCGGTGGAACACCCGCCCCAGTGTCGCACCCTGCGGGTGAGCAGCAGTAAAAAGGGGGGCGACGACTACCGGGCCTTCCGCCTGGCCCTGCCCTACGTCGTCTATCTCCTCACCTTCTACCGGGACGGCTTCGAAGAAATGAAGATGTTTTTCCGGGTCTCGCCTCTGACTTCCATGGCTGACACCCTGTACCACACCTGCCTGCCCAACGTCCGGGGGGAGCCTGGCCATTACGGCTCACAAAGGGTTTGCCTGCGCTACCGGCCGGAGATGTTGGAGGGAGTCCCTCTGGCCCAGGCGGTGCCGGCCCTCCTCGACTTCTTTTGGAGCACCGGCTTCAACCAGGACATTAGCCACAGCGCCTTCGAACAGGCCCGTAGCCTAGACCCCCGCCTGGCGAACCTGGCGGCCTGGGAAGCGGCCACGGCGGAGAATCCCCTCTTCCCTCTGGAAGTGACCTGGGAAGCGGCGGCGCGCAACTTGCCGGACCTCTGGGCGGAGTGCTTGAAACTGCACGGCGAGACCGATCAACCGGTGCAAAGCGCCGAAGAACTGGTCGACCTCCTCTACCGTTTGCCGGTGGGGTATTGAGACGGACCTGATGGGGACGGCGGCCAACCGGTTCTTGAGGTCACTCATCCAGGGAAGTCAAACCCTGGCGGATGGCATATTTGGTGAGTTCGGCCACGCTGTGCAGTCCCAGCTTGTTCATGAGTTGCTTGCGGTGCGCCTCCACGGTCTTACTGCTGACTTTCAGGGAACTGGCTATTTGTAGCGTCGTCTTCCCTTCGGCCATGAGCTGCAACACCTCCCGCTCCCGGGCGGTCAGCACGGCATAGGCCGAAATGGGTGCGCCACCCCAGTGGTTGGCAAGGTCCTTGATCAAGATGTCGGACAACCCTGGACTGATATAGGTTTTTTGCCGCATCACGGTGCGGATGGCCTTCACCAATTCCTCCAGGGCGCAATCTTTCAACAGGTATCCCAAGGCCCCGGACTTGAACATATTCATCACGAAGAGGCTGTCGGAATGCATGGAGAGCGCAATGATCTTCACGTCGGGAGACTTCTGCATAATTTGGCGGGTGGCGTCGATGCCGTTCAAATCGGGCATGGAGATGTCCATGATAATCACATCCGGGGCCAGTTCGTGCGCCAGCCCCAGGGTCTTGCGGCCATTGTCGGCCTCTCCCACCACCTTCATGTCCGGCTCAGCGGCCAGCAGCGTTCGCAATCCCTGGCGCACTATCTGATGGTCATCCGCCAAGATGATCTTTATGGTCATTTTATCGCCCTCGCCTAAATCTTGCGGCAGGTTTAAAAAGTTCAGGGAACTCGGCCTTCCCAAAAATCAGCAAGTGTTTTCATACCAGGTAAGCCGCACTGCTTTCTGGAGAGGCCAGGATTTATCCCACCCCTGGGCGCAACCGCTCGCGCCCTTACAGGAAAGGTTAAATATTAATTATTATTCGGCTCTATAATATTAGATCTCTCCCAAATTTCACTTGGGAAAAACCTAAATTTGGGGGTAGGAAAACCTTTTTTTGCGGGGTAGGAAAACCTTATCTAGCTAGGTTTTCCCCCAAAGAAATGAGGAAAGGATCTCCAACCGTGGTGCGGGCCTAGTCTTCCAGAGAGGTCAGACCCTGTCGGATGGCATATTTTGTCAGCTCGGCCACACTGTGGATCCCCGACTTGTTCATAATCTGCTTGCGGTGCGATTCCACCGTTTTGACGCTGACGCAGAGGCAATCGGCAATCTGATTGGTGGTTTTACCTTCGGCCATGAGCTGCAACACTTCCCGCTCCCTGGCGCTCAGCACGGAAAAGGCCGAAGAGCTGGTGCTGGTCCAGCCGCTAACGAAGTCTTTGATGACGACGTCCGAGACGCCGGGGCTCAGGTAGGTCTTCTGGTCCACCACACAGCGGATGGCTTTTACCAGTTCCTCCAGGGCACAGTCTTTCAGGAGATACCCGGAAGCCCCGGCCTTAAGCATGTTTAGCACGAAGAGACTGTCGGAGTGCATGGACAGGGCGATCACTTTGACCCCGGAGCACTCGGCCATGATCTGGCGAGTCGCTTCAATGCCGTTTAAGCCGGGCATGGAGATGTCCATGATCACCACGTCGGGGGAGAATTCCTTGACCAGGCGGAGTACCGACCGACCATTGTCCGCTTCGGCCACCACCTTCATGTCGGGTTCCGCCGTCAGTAGCCCACGCAGCCCGTGGCGCACAATTTGGTGGTCATCCGCTAACACGATCTTGATGGTCATCTCTTCTTCCCCATGTGAGTTTTTTTAGCGTATTTTAAAGGCACCGTCAAGGTGATGCGGGTTCCTTTGCCTTCCTCTGAATCAATCTCCAGCCGGCCACCGAGATAATGCAGGCGCTCCCGAATGCTAAAGAGACCGAAACCGCCACTGCTCCCGAGGCGGGTATCACTCTTGCCGTAGTCGATCCCCACCCCGTCGTCCGCCACCTCGATGTCCACCCGGTCCTTGATACGCATGATTTTTACCTGAGCGTGTCGGGCCTGGGCATGTTTGACGATGTTCATCATCAACTCCCGCACCGAGCGGAAGAGGAGGACTTTGATTTCGTCGCTCATGGGAATGGGTTCCATACCCCCTTGAACTTCCACCTGGATGCCATGCTGGGTCCTGATGTGCTTGGCAAACCACTCCACCGCCGCCTCGAACCCCAACTCATAAAGCACCGGCAGGCTCAGCTCAAAGGTCAAGGACCTGGTATCCTGGATCATCTTCTCGATGAGTTCCCGGACCTCCCCCAAAGGGTCGGCAATGTCCCGGGAAGTCACAGTTTTTTGCAGCACCCCCAACTTGATCTTGGACACGGCCAGGGCCTGGCCGATATGGTCGTGCAGGTCGGTGGCCAGACGGCGCCTTTCCCGCTCCTCCGTCAGGGAGAGTTCCGAGGCCAGGGATTGGAGTTGCTTCTGATTGGTCTGGATCTCGGCCTCGGCTTCCTTGCGCTGTGTGATGTCTTGGGTCATGACGATGGCAAACTGGGGCTCTCCCCTGGGACCCCGGAGGATAGAGAGCGTCACCTGACCCCAGACGATCTGGTCGTCCTTCCGAATATAGCGCGTTTCCCGGCTATAAGATTCCCGTTTCCCTCCGGTCAACTCCTGAAATAAATTGACGCTCTCGGGGATATCCTCCGGATGGGTGAAATCCTTGAAAGACTTCATATACATCTCTTCCTTGCTATATTTGAGCATCTCCGCCAGGGCAGCATTGCTGTCCAGCAGGTAGCCATCCATGTCCACCAGGGACATGCCGATGGCCGCCTCCTCAAATATTTTCCGGAAGCGCTTCTCCGTTTCCCGGAGGGCGGTAATGTCGCTGAACATAGCAAAGGCCCCGCTGAATTGATCGTTTTCAAACAGCGGCACCGAACTCATGATCAAAGCAGCCATGCCCCGGTTTTTGCGAGTGATTTCCAGTTCCTGCTGGGCCACCTTATTCTGCCGGTTCTCTTCCAGGACCTTCTCCATGAGCTGCCAATTGGCCCGGTCGAATAATTCCCGGATATTTCTATCCTCCAGCTTCTCGTGGCCGGTGATCTCCCGCATGCGCCGGTTGACGAATTTTATCTGGCCGGTTTCATCGATGATCCAGATGCCTTCGTGGGCAATTTCGATGAGTCCCCGATACTTGCGTTCGGAAATCTCCAGCTTGCGATAGAGGACGGCGTTTTCCAGGGCAACGGCGATCTGGTTGGCAAAACTGACGATGAACTCCCGGTCCCCTTCAGTGATGGTGGCATCCCATTCCACCCGGTCGGCCAGCAGCACCCCGATGACTTTGCCCCTGACGGTGAGGGGCGCCAGGATGATGGCCTTGGGTTTGAACTGCTGGATCAGGGGGTTATTCATGTTAAGCTTGCTGCGGGCTACATCCTGGATCACCACCGGAATGCCGGTCATGGCCACCCGGGCGATGATGTTGTCCACCTTGGAAATGGGGATCCGGTATTCTTTCACCTGTTCGAACAGGGCGGGATCGATCCCCGCGGCATAGGTGAGCTCCAACACTTCGCCTTCCTCGTCCAGCAGCAGGATCCCGGCCCGGTCCAGCTTGGAGGAATTTATTAACAATCTCAGGGTCACATGCAGGAGTCTTTCCAGATTGAGGACCGACAGGGTGGCGGTGCTGGTCTCCTGAAGGCAAATGAGCTGATCGATCTTTTCCTTGAGTTGGATGTTCAGCCGATGGACTTCATCAAACTTCTTCCGCAGCAGTTCCTTGTCCCGCTCCAACTCCTCGACGGTATAAGTGAGGGCCCGCCAGGGCACCGCGAACTTCAGCAGGCTCTCTTTTAAAAAAAACCGCTTTTGCCATTTCAGGTGGTATTCGCAGTAATCATCTCCCTTGAAGAAGCATTTGGTTTCTTCCAGAGTTGCTGGAGGCATCTTCCAGACCGTGGGAATGCCCGAGTAGATCCCTTGATTGAACAGGCAGAAATCGAGGTTCGCCGGTACATTCTTAAACCAATGGAGCCGCACCACCGCGCTATTCCGCCTGGTTGACACCAGCTCGATATTCTTATTTTTATTAAACTTATCATTGATGGCCTGAACCCTTTTCAAAGTCTGGCGCGGATTTTTATAGGAAAAGAGGAAAATTCGCTGCACATAGCCCAGCTTTTTCCGAGCCGCGGACTCAAAGCCGATCTTGAAGGCAATCTGGCTATTCCTGGTTAGCCTTTTGGCATTTTCGAACATCCGGGTGACCACCTCGCTGGACACCCAGTTATTAACTTCCATGAGAAATTCTTGGGGGTTGGCCAGGGCCTCGATTTCCGGCCCCAAGCCGTCGAACAGCCCCGGTAATTCCCCAGGCAGGTTATCCTGGAAATACTCGATGATGGCACGGGTATTGAGGCAGCTATGATGCTTTTCCATTAAACGCCAATTCCCCGCACAAAGGCTCCTGATGCCGATCAGAATTAAGCGGAAAGTCTACCTGCGTAATTATAATATATATTTATTAATAAAGAGGCGGATTAATATCGCCAGATAATATCCCGCCAGTAACCCACAGGATCTTCTACCATATCGGCCCTTTTTGAGGTCGCCGCGCTTCTCAAACTTACCAATTCCCTTTGGTAAATCAGGGTTTTCCTCCCGCCAATATCCGGCCTTCCCCCGATTGTCCACAGACCCCGCTTAGAATATACCTAATCTAACTTAGCTTGGCGCAGGACTATACCTTTAAAGGCCGAAACAAAGCCACCCCTTCGATTTGGAACACAAATATAAGGGTAGCCCGGAGCCAAAATCAGGAATATCCGTATTGGCTGTTATCTTAAAACAAATATCCTGATTTGTATCTATAATTTCAAAGTGGTGTGCCGTTCTTATGGTAAAGTGTGCTGCCGGACAAGTCGAAGAGAAAAGCAACATGGCCTTCAAGTGGAATGGCAGCTTGGAGGATTCAGTGGCTAGGTCTCCAATTCAAGGAAGATGGGGCATGTCTTCCAGGTTCTTTTCTTTCTGGAGATTCAAGCCAAGTCTGAGCCAGTTCCTCCAGATGACATTGAACCACCTGCTCCTGCGGTTCTTGCCCTTCACCATCTCCAGATTCTACATCAGGGTTTTGGGCCGGATTTATTATCTGTTGCATCGGCAAGAGAAGTCTCTGGTCCGGGAAACCGTTAGCCGGATCTTCCGCGGCAAGATCGCTGCCGGAGAACTCCAAAGGAAAATCACAGGGGTCTTTAGGGGTATCTTCGATCATTACCATGAGAAACTGTTCGTCGGGTTTTCCAATTTCCCTAATTTGGTGACCTTTTTTAGGAACCAGGTCTGTTTCCAGGGGCGGGAAATGTTGCAGGAAGCCCTGGCTGCCGGCAAAGGTGTCATTCTGGTGACCGGTCATTTCGGAGCCTTGGAATTATTGCCCGGAGCCCTGGCGGTGAACGGCTTCCCCACTGCCATGATCTGCCGGTTTAAGACTACTCGCCTTCGGGAAGCCCAGGGCCGCCGGGCCGAATGGCTCGGCGTGAACTTAATCGATGCCGATAAAGGCAAAAGCTTCTTCGCCGCGGTGAAGGCCCTCAAAGAGGGCGGGATTCTCATCACCGAGTGCGATGAATTCGAGGCCTGGCGGCCCGACCCCCAGCGGGAAACTCACTTTCTCAACCACAAACTCGCGGCCGATCGCACTCTGGAACTGCTGCGCCGGCGCTCCGGCGCCCCGGTGGTCACCGCCGTGGTCCAACGAGATGGACAACAACGATATACCTGCCATTTCAGCCCGGTAAGCCATGGTGCCGCCCCGGTGAATCTGCCCGTCAGCGAACAATGTCTCAGGGTCCTGGAAACCTCGGTGCAAAACCATCCGGAGCAGTGGTATCAGTGGCACAATTTTGCTATGATGATCAAAACTCACCGCGAGATCGAGTATGATCATCAGGCAAGTGGATATCTGGCACCTGCGATTAACCTTCCTCTCCCCGATCAAGCATAGCCTAGCCACTCACCAAGGCACCGATAACCTGGTGGTCAAAGTCAGCACGGATGGCCCCCTGCCAGGGTATGGCGAAGGGGTTCCCCGAGACTTTGTCACCGGAGAAACCCTCGAGGGCAGCCTTGCCTTCCTGACGGAGATCCTGGTCCCGGCCATTTTAGGCCAGGAGTTTTCTTCGCCCCCGCAACTCCTGGAAGCGCTGCGAGAGCTGTTTCAAAAGACGGCCGGGGAGCAACATCCCGGAGCCTTTTGTGCCCTGGAGACCGCCTTGTTGGCTGCCGCCGGTCGCGCCTGGGGCCTGCCGCTGCGAGATTTTCTCGGGACCAGAGGCAAAGGCCGTCTGATCTACAGCGCCGTAATCCCCATGGCGGCGCCGGAGCAAATGGCCCGGTGGTTTGACCTGGTGAAGACGAAGGCAATGTCTTTTGTCAAGGTGAAGGTGGGCAACCACCACGATCTGGAAACCCTCAAAATGGCCCGAAAGATCCTGGGTTGGGAGGTGGACCTGCGGGTGGACGCTAACTGCGCCTGGAGCGCCCCGGAGGCTATCCGGCATATCCAGGAGATGCAACCCTACCGCATCAGTGCGGTGGAGCAACCCGTGGCCAAGGATGACTTTGCCGGTCTGCAGGCGGTGAGCGCCGCCGCCGGGCTCCCCATTATCGCCGATGAATCATTATGCAATGAACGAGATGCCCGGAGATTGATCGATCTCCAGGCCTGCCAGATTTTTAATATTCGCCTGTCCAAATGTGCCGGCCCCCTGGCTGCCACCCGGATCAGGCAGATGGCCGCCGCGGCCGGACTGCGCTGCCAGTTGGGTTGCCACGTGGGGGAAACTAGCATTCTGGCCGCCGCCGGCCGTCACTTTGCCTCGTGTGACCCGAAATTAGTCTATTTGGAAGGCTCCTTCGCACCTTTCCTGTTTACCAAGGACCCGGTCGCCCAGGCCGTGGTTTTTGGTCACGGGGGAGTGGCCCAGGAGCTTAACGGCCCCGGTCTGGGGATCGAAGTTCTCGAACCAACCCTGCATGAACTCGCGGTGGCGCACCTCCAGCTCGCCGCCTAACCCAAGCCCTTGATGACTTTCCAGCCCCCTCCGGCCACCTGTCGAAGGCTTCCGGAACCCCCGGACTAAAGGTTGATTTTCTTTGGAAATCGGTTATTATAAATCAGTGTTATCGTGAACTCGGATACCTGCCCGATAATAATCCTGATTTCCCTGGACCTGACGCAGACTGCGCTCCGGCGCTACCAATAGACTCCTTATCGTGATTGACGTTCATTCCCATATCTTGCCAGGGCTCGATGACGGGCCGCAAACCTGGGAAGACTCGCTGCAGATGGCCCGGCTGGCGGTGGAGGACGGTATCCACACCATGGTGGCCAGTCCCCACCTGTTCAAACATCGCAGCGTCAACCTGGCAGAAATCAATCAAAAGGACGAAATACTTAATAAGATTACCGAATTCAAACAAAAGCTCTTGACCGCAGCCATTGATCTGGAAATCCTCCCGGGCTGTGATTTTCCCTTGAGCTTTGAGAGCTTGCAGCTTCTGGAGGAGGGCCGGGTTTTTACCATCAACGACGCCAAGCGTTACCTGTTGCTGGAATTTCCCGATTCCTCCCTGCCCCCGGCCACCGAAGATATCTGTTTCCGTCTGCAATCCCAAGGCATCACGCCCATCATCACCCATCCCGAGCGCCACTTTATTCTCCAGGAAATGCCCAAGAAATTGGGGCGTCTCTTGGATCTGGGATGCCTGGCCCAATTGACCGGGGCCAGTTTAACCGGCGGTTTCGGGCGCCAGGTGGCCCGGGTATCTCGAGAAATGATGCGGAAGGGCTATATCCACTTACTGGCCAGCGATGCCCATGACACCAAGAGACGACCGCCCCTGCTGCGAAAGGCCCTGAAAGAAGCCTCCTCTCTGGTGGGAAAAGAGCAAGCCCTGGCCATGGTTACCGTCAACCCTGAAAAAATCATCCGGGGCGAACCTTGGTTTTAGCCGCGGCGCTCCTCGACAACTCTCGCTTTAGCGCCCCTTCGCTGCCAGGTGCCTTGTTGACCCTCGGACTTATAAATTACGATCGATGAATACCCAGAAAAACCTCTCGCTTTTGCTCCTCTTGGGCCTGATTGCCTGTGGTTGCGCCGGGGTCTCAGAACCCTCGCCTTCAGATGAGGTCAAGGCCTTTTTTATGGCCGCCAATGATGCCAATTTCCTCGGGTTGACCTGCATGTCCCCCCAGTCTAAAGATTTATCCGCCTATAGTTCCTTCATGGGCGTCAAGTACCCCCCCACCGATTCGGTGGAGGTCCTCTCCGGGCCGCCTTCCCGACCGTACCAGGCCTTCGCGGTGCTGCAAGGTTCCGCCTCTTCTTCCCCAATCGCCACTCCTGGCCTGCTGGCCCAATTGACCACCAAGGCCAAGGCCATGGGGGCCGATGCCATCATCCTTTGTCCGCAGCCGGGCGGCCCGGAACAGACGGGCGCAGTACGACCCGCCAAAGTGGAAGCCGTGGTCATCAAGTACCGCTGGGAAAATCCGCAGGAGAAGCAAGGAAGTCCTTAGGGCCATTCCCGCCCCTTCCATGGAAATCTCTTGTAGGGGCGGCTCGCGAGCCGCCCCTACAGGGTCTTTGTAGTATTTTTTTTGACATAAAAATCAGAAATCGTGCGATTTTAGTCCCCATCTCTCCTGATATCCTGTCAGGCGTAACCTTCCTTATTTTTTCCCCAGGTACTTCCTGGATATTAAGGTATTTACAGACAGAAAAATCTGACTAAATCCGCCTCCATCTCCTGCCTGTAAGGTTTAATCGTAGGTCAGGAGGAGTTTGCTGAAAAGGAGTCGTTTATGAAGACAGTGGCGCAGAAGATCCAGGAGTTGAAGGAGCGGGAGGCGAAGGTGAAGGGTATGGGTG
>JAPLJC010000058.1 GCA_026388765.1 Deltaproteobacteria bacterium | reverse complement strand
CCTCCTGGCCCTGATCCGGGACGAGCATCGCACCAATCCGCGCTTCATTCAGGCCTTTGACGACTTCGCCAATCTCTGCCGCCAGGCCCTCAACCCCAATCTCGCCGATGCCGCGGTGGAGGAGATGATCATTCAGCATATCCTCACCGAGCGCATCTTCCGCAAGATTTTCGACAACCCGGACTTTGTCAACAAGAACATCATCGCCCACGAGATCGACCGGGTCATCCAGGCCCTCACCTCCCAGTCCTTCAGCCGGGAAAGCTTGAGCTTCTTGAACACCGTCTATGAGCGCTTCTTCCAGGGCTTTTCCGTCAAGGTGGCCGACACCCACGGCATCGTCTACACCCCCCAGCCCATCGTCGACTTCATGGTGCGTTCCGTGGACCAATTGCTCCGGCGGGAATTCGGGCGCTCCCTGGCCGACGAAGGCGTCCATATCCTCGACCCCTTTGTCGGCACCGGCAACTTCATCATGCGGGTCATGCGGGAGATTCCCAAGACCAAACTCGACCCCAAGTACGCCGCCGAACTCCATTGCAACGAAGTCATGCTCCTCCCCTATTACATCGCCTCCATGAACATCGAGCACGCCTACTTCGAAATGACCGGCGCCTATCAACCCTTCGAGGGCCTCTGCCTGGTGGACACCTTCGAACTGGCCGAAAAAGGACAACGAGCCTTCAAGTTTTCTGAAGAAAATATTAAGCGCGTGGAAAAGCAGCAGAAAACCCCGATTTTCGTGATTATTGCGAATCCACCTTATAATGCCGGCCAGGTAAATGAAAATGACAATAATAAAAACCGTAAATATGAACTGATGGATCGACGCGTAAAGGATACTTATTCCAAGGCTTCCCAGGCCACCCTGGTCCGAAAATACAATGACCCTTATATCAAGGCCATCCGTTTTGCCACCGATAGAATCGGCCCGGAAGGCGTCGTTGCTTTTGTCACCAATAACAGCTTCGTGCACGACCCCAGCTTTGACGGCGTCCGGCAGTATCTTGAAAATGATTTTGACCTGATTTATATCCTGGACCTAGGCGGCAACGTCCGCAAAAACCCCAAGCTTTCCGGCACGACCCACAATGTCTTCGGCATCCAACCCGGCGTAAGCATCAATCTCTTTATCAAGAAAGTAGATTCTCCCAAGAAAACGGCGGCCATTTTCTATGCGGCTACCGATGAATGGTGGCGCAAAGAGGAAAAGTACCGGTTCTTAGAACAGAAAGATTCCATGAGCGATATCGCCTGGCAGGAAATTATCCCAGATGGCAAGCATACCTGGTTGACGGAAGGTTTGCAGGCAGAATTCGAAGACTTGATACCTCTGGGGACCAAGGCCGCTAAGCAAGCCAGACAGGCCCAAGCAAATACCATCTTTTCTACCTTTTCTTTG
Source organism: Deltaproteobacteria bacterium (assembly GCA_026388765.1). GTDB lineage: Bacteria > Desulfobacterota > Desulfobaccia > Desulfobaccales > 0-14-0-80-60-11 > JAPLJC01. The sequence goes on along the minus strand of JAPLJC010000058.1, from coordinate 2,712 downwards.
GGAGTTTCCACCAACCGGGACTCGGTTGTATACGATTTTAGAAAAGATAAACTTTCCAAACAGGTAGAGAATTTCATCAATAATTATAATGGAGAAATATATCGTTACAGACAAATAATTGAAAAATGTAAAAAGGAGTCTAAAAAACCTCCTGATATAGATGATTATGTAGATTACGATAAGATACAATGGAGTGACACACTAAAAAGGCATTTGGCCCAAGGACTACCGGTAGATTTCAACAAAGACAAAATTGGGATTTCTCTATATCGGCCATTTATTAATAATTTTCTTTATTATGATTCAATATTAATTGATAGACCTGCATTATTTACAAAAATATTCTCTCCCTGTCTTACAGGAAAAGAAAATCGCGTGATTTGTATCAATTGTTCACAAAGACCCTTTAATTGTTTGATGACAAATAATATTCCAGACCTTCATCTTTGCGGCGGTTTTGGGTCCCAAACCCAATGCTTCCCCTTCTACACCTACGCCGAAGACGGCTCTCAGCGCCAGGAAAACCTCACCGACTGGGCCTTGGCGCAATTCCGCGCCCATTACCGCGATGACGCCATCGCCAAGTGGGACATCTTTCACTACATCTACGCCCTGCTGCACCATCCCGCCTACCGGGAGAAATACGCCGCCAATCTGAAACGGGAACTGCCCCGCCTCCCCTTCGCCCCCGACTTCCGGGGCTTTACCAAAGCCGGGGCGCGTCTCGCCGAGATCCACGTCCATTATGAAGCCCAGCCCGAATATCCCCTCAATCGCCTGGAAACCCCCGGCCTCCCCCTCGACTGGCGGGTGGAGAAGATGAAACTCACCGTAGGGCGGGCGTCCCGCCCGCCAGCCTCATCCGTAGAGCGGGCGTCTCGCCCGCTAATCTCATCGCCGGATAAGACTTCCTTGATCTACAACAACTTCCTCACCCTGGAGGGCATCCCCCCGGCAGTCTTCGCCTATAAGCTGGGCAACCGCAGCGCCCTGGAATGGGTCATCGACCAGTACCGGGTGTCCACCGACAAGCGCAGCGGCATCACCAACGACCCCAACCGCCCCGACGACCCCCAATACATCGTCCGCCTCCTCGGGCAGGTGATCACCGTCAGCCTGGAAACCCTAAAGATCATCGATCAATTGCCGCCTATGGCATAAGCTATCCCCTTCCTCTTTCCACTACCTCGCTCTCTATGGTATGATTACTTGTAAGGAGCCCTCTATGTTCATTAATTTCACCGCCAAATATACCAAGATTCCCTCAGGCTACCTGGGCCAGTTGATCGAATGGCCCGAGGTGGTGACCGAAGGGAAAGATTTGGAAGACTGCCGGACCATGCTCCGTGATGCCTTGCAGGAAATGATCTTAGCCTATCAGCAGCAAGGCAAAAATGCTCCCCTCGATAACTGATGAATCGCAGAAAGCTGCTCAAAAAACTTGCTCAGGGCGATCTCCGAAATGTCGCTTTTGCGGATATGGTCAGTCTGATAACCGGCTTTGGTTTTACCCTCAAGCGCACCAGGGGAAGCCACCACATCTTTGCCCATCCGGACTTGCCGGAAATGATAAACTTGCAAAACGTGGGCGGTGAAACCAAGCCTTACCAAATTCGGCAATTCCTGCGTCTCATAGAAAAGTATAATATTGCTTTGGAGGACGCTGAATGAACGATTACCACATAAACATCTTTTACAGCGCCGAAGATGGCGGTTATATTGCCGATATTCCCGACCTGGATTCCTGCTCAGCGTTTGGGGAAACGCCGGAAAAAGCCCTCGCCGAAGTGGAGGAGGCCAAGAAATCCTGGCTCGAAGCGGCCCGCCAGTCCGGCAAACCGGTGCCCCCGCCGCGCTATCGCCCCATAATTTATCAGGTGGCTCGCTAGGGATAGGCATAACCGCAGGTTAACGCCGCCCATTGTCTTTCCATCGGCGTTAATCGGCGTTCATCGGCGGTTCATATTTTCTCCTTCCCTTTCCCCTTTTCGCCCTTTCGCCTTTCTTTTCCCCTGTCATTTTTCCCACCCGTGCTGGCCCCCCATCCCCTACCTTGATAACTTGTGCCCATCCGGCATCCTGCGGAAATTCCTGCCTTGGAGCGCAAGTATGGTAAAACGCTGTTCCGTCTGTTCCCACCCCTCCCGTGCGGAGATTGACCGCGGCCTGATGGAGGCGGTGCCCTATCGCACCCTGGCCGCACAATTCGGCCTCAGCCCCTCGGCCCTCTGCCGCCACGGCAAGCATCTCGCCCAGCAGCTTAAGTTGCAGCGGCGCCATGAGGACCAATCCCATCAGGGCGCCCTCCTGGAAAAACTGGCTCTCCTGGATTCCCGCCTGGACCGCCTCTTTAATTCTTCCCTTGATTTACGCGCCCATCATGTCGCCCTGGGCTGCATCCGCGAATCCCTTCGCCTCCTCTCCCTGTTGGAACGCGTCCGCCAACCCCTGGGCCCCCAGTCTTAAGGCCATGATGGCCAATTCCTCCCACCTGAGCCCTGAGGTTTTAAAGTCCCACTTTGCCACAGGGGGACTTAGGGGCGATGCTGTCCACTTAACGCCATTGTAGGGGCGGTGAGATGCCCCCAAAAGTGAGACACTTTTTATGAGAGGGTTGGTTTAAAGCAACCATGGCTCAATTTACCCAGCAGCCCCTCTGGGGGTGGAGGGAGCGTAGCGACCGGAGCCCCCAGAGGGGTGGCCGTCTCCCAG
>JAPLJC010000086.1 GCA_026388765.1 Deltaproteobacteria bacterium | reverse complement strand
GTCACCGTCCTGATTTCCTGGCGGGCTTTTTATATTTCCACGGCCCATCTCCTCGGCCTGAGCTGTCTCTACACCGTGCTCTTGTACCGCTGGAAGTACGGCACCTGGCGCTTCTGGAAGGACACCGGCTGGATCGACTACCATCCGGTGGTGCGTTGCACCCACTGTGGCCACTTCCAAAGGCTGCGGGACGAAACCGAGCTGGCCGCGGCCAGCTGCGAGGCCTGCGGGCACCTCAGCCGCAGCCAGCAATGGGGAGATCATCCGGTGGTCCTCTGGATTCGAAGTCTTCGGCGCTTTTTCTCAACCATGGGGCGGCGGCCTCCCCAAAGTCCGCCCGAGCCGTAAGGCTCTGCAATTCAGGGAGTTAGCTATGAGAACCAGACTGATCGGTGCGATTTTGGGGTTTTTGGCCTTGCTGTCGGCCAATAATCTGTATGGCGGCGAACCCGCCAGTAAATACTATCCGCTCAAGCCGGATCTAACCTGGACCTATAAGGTGAGCTCCGACAAAAGCCAAGACCGCAAAATCGTGGTCACCAACCTGCCGGCCAAGGAAGTGAACGGCGTCAACGTGACTCCCAGAAAGTGGGACATGGGCGGCATGGTTAAGTATTATTTGATGGCCACGGATAACATGGGCATCTACCGCTATGGCGAACAACAGGATGAAAAGGCCGAGCCGGTCCCAACCAAACCTAAAGCCTATTCCCTGAAGGATCCGGTCAGTACCGGCACCACCTGGGATATTAATACCAAATTGGGGGAGGACGAGCTGACGGTCAACCTGACGGTGGAGAACACCTCCGAGGCAGTCACCGTCCCGGCCGGCACTTATAAGGATTGCGTCATGATCCAGCATAAAGGCGCCAGTAAGAAAGAGGGCGCCGGCGTCTCCCTCGAGGCCTTCGAGTGGTATGCCCCCGAGGTCGGTTTGGTGAAATCTATGGTCACTATTAATAAGGTGGGAAAAGACCAGGCGAAGACTTCCGAACATCTGACGTATCAGCTGGAATCTTTCAAACCGTGAGGCTGGCAGCCGCGCCTGCTGACCTGAAGGAGTGAGGAAAATGGTCCAGAAACCCTGGGGCGGCCGGTTTGCCGGGGAAACGGCCAAGACGGTGGAGGACTTCACCACTTCCCTGAGCTTCGACCGGCGCCTCTACCGTCAGGATATTGCCGTCTCCATAGCCCATGCCCGGATGTTGGGCCGCCAGGGGATCATCGCGCCGGCGGGGGCCGAAGAGTTAGTCCGGGGCCTGGAAGAAATCCGGGCCGAAATCGAGGCCGGGGAGTTCGACTTCGATCCGGCCCTGGAAGATATCCACATGGCCATAGAGACCCGGCTCATCGCCAAGGTGGGCGAGGTGGGCCGCAAGCTCCATACCGCCAGGAGCAGGAACGATCAGGTGGCCCTGGATGTCCGCCTCTATCTGGCGGCGGAAGTGGAGATCTTGATCGAGGCGCTGGCGGAGCTGCGCCGGGCCGGGGCGCGGCTGGCCCGCCGCCACCTGGATATCATTTTGCCGGGCTATACCCACCTGCAGCGGGCCCAACCCATCCTGTTGGCCCATCACTTCCTGGCCTACGACGAGATGTGGCGCCGCGATGCGCTGCGCCTGACGGAGTCTCTGGCCCGCCTCAAGGTCTCGCCCCTGGGAGCCGCGGCCCTGGCCGGCACCACCTTTCCCATTGACCCGCAGTTTACTGCGGACCAACTGGGCTTCCCGGAGGTCTTTCGCAATAGCCTGGACGCGGTGAGCGACCGGGATTTTTTGCTGGAATTTCTGGCCCAGGCTGCCATCATTATGGTCCATCTGAGCCGCCTCTCCGAAGAACTCATCCTCTGGTCCTCGGCGGAATTCGGGTTCGTGGCGCTGCCGGACGCTTACGCCACCGGCTCCTCCATCATGCCCCAGAAGAAAAACCCTGACGTGCCGGAGCTCATCCGGGGTAAGAGCGGCCGGGTGGCCGGCCACCTCATGGGGCTACTGATGACGGTCAAGGGCCTGCCTCTAGCCTACAACCGGGACCTTCAGGAAGACAAGGAGGCACTGTTCGACACGGTGGACACGGTGCAGGCCGCGGTGACGCTCATGACCGGGCTGCTGGAGCAATTGGAGGTGCGGCCGGAGAAGATGGCCGCGGCCCTCAAAGGCGGTTTTCTCACCGCCACGGACATGGCGGACTACCTGGTCACCAAGGGCGTGGCCTTCCGCACCGCCCACGAGCAGGTGGGCCAGACGGTGCGCCACGCCGAAGCCCAGGGGAAAGAATTGTGGGAGCTCAGCCTGGAGGAAATCCGGGAATTCGCGCCCCTGGCCCAGGCCGACCTATTCGACTGGCTCAAGGTCGAAAACTCCGTGGCCCGGCGGCAATCCCCCGGGGGCACTGCGCCGGAAAGGGTGCGAGAGGCCCTGGAGCGGGCCGAGGTGGAACTGGGACTGAATCCTTATGAGCAAAAGATGTAATAAAGGACGGGGGACGGGGGACGGGAGACCGGGGATGGCTTTACCGGCCTTTTTCCTCGTGTTGGCCTTGGTCCTCCTGGCCGCCGCCTGCGGCAAAAAGTTGCCGCCCCTGGCGCCGGACCAGGTCCTGCCGGCGCCGGTGCGGGAGTTTAAGCTTTCCCAGGAAGGCGACGCCCTGGTCTTGAGCTGGCTGCTGCCCCGGGTTAATCTCTTGGGGCAGCCATTGACCCAGGTACAGGGCTGCCGCGTCTATCGCGCCGAAATCAAAGGAGTGTCGCCGGAGGCCCCCTGCCCGACGAATTTCGTCCTCTATGCCGACATTGACCTGGCCTATCCCCAGAAGGGCGAGGTGCGGGGGGAGGCCCTGGTCTTCCAGGACCGGGAACTGACGCCGGACCGCCGCTATTGCTACCGGGTGGCCGCCTATGACCAGGGCGGCTATCTGGGGGGCAGGTCCCCGACCCTGAGCCATGTCTGGGGCTGGCTGCCCCGGGCGCCCCGGGAGCTCAAAGTGGCGCCCGGAGACAAGATGGTGCAGCTGAAATGGAGCCCCGTGACCCAGCTTAGCAATGGCTCCCCGGTTCCGGACCTGGCGGGCTATCTCATCTTTCGCCGGTCCGGTGACAGCGCCTGGATCAAGCTCAGGTCCGAGCCGGTGGCCCAAGCCGTTTACCAGGATGTAGCGGTGTTGAACGAAGTTGAATATACTTACAAGGTTCAAGCGGCGCGCCGCCTGGGGGGCGAGTTGCTGGCCAGCCTGGACTCTCCCCTGCAGGTCGCCAAACCGGAGAAGCTGACGGGGCCGCCGCCCCTCTTGGGCCTCTTCGCGGTCGCCACTTCACAGGGGGTGGAGCTGCGCTGGGAGCCCAGTCCCGCTCAGGATTTGGCGGGCTATCGGGTCTATCGCTGGGGGCCGGGGGTGGAGGCGCCTGAGCTGCTAACCCCCGAGTTGCTCACCAAGCCGTATTTCGTCGATTCCCGGGTGCAACGTGGCCGGACTTATTCTTATTACGTGACCGCGGTGGACAGCAGCCGGCGGGCCAATGAGAGCCTGCCGTCGGAAGAGACGGCGATTAGCTATTAGCTGTCAGCTTTCAGCGGTCAGCTGGGAAAATCAGCTACTCAGGGCGAACACAAGGTTCGCCCCTACGAAAAAATTCGAGAGATGAGCATTAGTCGTCATTAAAGAATCGCAACCTCTAGGTTGCGGCTACCAAAGAAACGCAAAGGCTGCAACATGCATCATTTCAACTACCAAGCAGGCGAGCTCTACTGTGAAAACGTCCCGGTGCGGCGCATCGCGGCCAAGGTCGGGACCCCTTTCTATCTCTATAGCGCTGCCACTTTGGGGCACCACTACCGGGTCTTCGAAGCCGCGTTCCACGGCTTTCCCCATCTCGTCTGCTTCGCGGTCAAGGCCAACGCCAACCTGGCGATTTTGAGCCTGCTGGCCCGGCTGGGGTGCGGGGCCGACATCGTTTCCGGCGGCGAACTCCACCGGGCCCTGGCGGCGGGGGTGGACCCGGGCCGCATCGTCTATTCCGGGGTGGGCAAGAGAGGCGACGAGATCCGGGCCGCCCTGAAGGCCGGCATCCTGCTCTTTAATATGGAATCATCCCAGGAACTGGAGGAGATCAACCGCATCGCCGGCCATCTGAGGAAAAAGGCTCCGGTGGCCTTACGGATCAACCCGGACATCGACGCCCGGACCCATCCTTACATCTCCACCGGGCTCAAGAAGAACAAGTTCGGCATCAACCTCGAAGAGGCCCTGGCGGACTACCGGCGGGCCCAGGAACTGCCGAATCTGGAGGTGGTGGGGGTGGCCTGCCATATCGGTTCCCAGATCACCGAGATCTCCCCCTTTGTGGAGGCCCTGGAGCGCCTTAAGGAGCTGATCCGGCGCCTGCAGGAACTGGGCATCGGCATCCGCTACCTGGACCTGGGCGGCGGCCTGGGCATCCAATACGATCAGGAAGAGCCGCCGCACCCCCGGGAGTACGGCAGTGAGCTCCTGAAGCATCTTCAGGAACTGGACGTCACTCTGATCCTGGAGCCGGGCCGGGTGCTGGTGGGCAACGCCGGCATCCTGGTGACCAAGGTGCTCTATACCAAGGAGAGCGAAGCCAAGCATTTCATCATCGTGGACGCGGGCATGAACGACCTGGCCCGCCCCAGCCTCTACGGCTCCTATCACGGGGTCTGCCCGGTGGTGCAGCAGTCCCGGCCCCTGGTTAAGGCCTCCCTGGTGGGGCCCATCTGCGAATCCGGGGATTTCCTGGCCAAGGACCGGAAGCTGCCGGCCTTCCGGCCGGGGGAGCTGGTGGCGGTAATGAGCGCCGGGGCCTACGGCTTTTCCATGAGTTCCAATTACAACGCCCGGCCCCGGGTGGCCGAAATCTTGGTGCAGGACGGCGAATTTTATGTTATCAGAAAACGGGAGACCTATCGCCAACTTACCTGGGGGGAGGCCATCCCGGAGTTTTTGAAGTAGGTTTTTAAGCAGGTTAACAGACCATACAATAATCCCCCCTAACCCCCCTTTAGAAAAGGGGGGAAGAAGGAAAGGCTGTCTTTAAGTCCCCCTTTGTTAAAGGGGGATTTAGGGGGATTATGAATTGAGACCATGGCCTTGGAAAGTAATCAACACATCCCTTTTTATAAAATGCACGGTGGGGGCAACGATTTTGTTCTCATCGACCACCGGGCGCGGTTTATCCCGGAGGCCGAGCAGCCCGGGTTTGCCCGCCGGGTCTGCCATCGCCAGGTGGGGATTGGGGCCGACGGCCTGATTCTCATCGAGGACTCAGCCACCGCTGACTTCCGCTGGCGCTTTTATAACAGCGACGGCTCCGAGCCCGAGATGTGCGGCAACGGCGGGCGCTGCGCCGCCCGCTTCGCCGTCCTGCACGGCATCGCCCCGGAAAATCTGGCCTTTGAGACCCTGGCCGGGATCATCCACGCCGAGGTCAGGGGCCGCCGGGTCAAGGTGTCCATGGCGGGAGTGGGGGATTTTAATCTGCATCAGACCATCCCCCTGGACCAAGCCACCGTCACCGGCCATTTCGTCCGGGTGGGGGTGCCTCACCTGGTGGTGCCGGTGGACGACCTGGAGGCGGCGCCGGTAACTGATTGGGGCCGGCTGCTCCGTTTCCACCCAATGTTTCAGCCGGCGGGCACCAACGTCAATTTTGTCAGCTTTACCGGGCCCCAGACCCTGTCCATCCGCACCTATGAACGCGGGGTGGAGGACGAAACCCTGGCCTGCGGCACCGGTTCGGTGGCCGCCGCCCTGGTGGGCGCCTGCCTGGGCAAGCTTGACTCCCCGGTGGCCGTGCACACCCGGGGCGGCGAAATCTTGAACGTCTACTTCAAGCCCCAGGCCGGGGCTTGCGGCGAGGTCTATTTGGAAGGAGACGCCCTGGTGGTCTACCAGGGCGAACTGTGGGTCGAGGAACTCAAGTAAGGAGGTAGTACCATGTTAAAGGGAGCCATCACCGCCATCGTCACTCCCTTCAAGAACGGCCAGTTCGATGAGGCGGCCTATCGGGAACTCATCGAGTTCCAGATCAAGGGAGGCATTAACGGCATCGTGCCTTGCGGCACCACCGGCGAATCCCCCACCCTGTCCCATGCCGAGCATAAGCGGGTGGTGGAGACCTGCATCGACCAGGTGAAAAAACGCGTGCCGGTGATCGCGGGCGCGGGCTCCAACAACACCGCCGAGTCCCTGGACCTGACTAAGCATGCCCAGGCGGCCGGGGCCGATTATGCCCTGCTGATCACTCCTTACTATAACAAACCGACCCAGGAAGGGCTGTATCAGCACTATAAAACCATGGCGTCCCAGACCAAGATTCCCATCGTGGTCTATAACGTGCCGGGGCGCACCAGCGTCAACCTGCTGCCCGAGACCATGGCCCGGCTGGCCGAGATTCCCAATATCGTCGGCCTCAAGGACGCCACCGGCAACCTGAGCCAAGGCTGCAAGACCCTGGAGCTGTGCGGCGATAAGATCACCGTGCTCTCCGGCGACGATTTCACCACGTTTCCCTTGCTGTGTGTGGGCGGCATGGGGGTGATTTCGGTGGTCTCCAACGTGGTCCCCGCCGACATGGCGGGCATGTGCGCGGCGTTCTTCAAAGGCGACCTGGCGGGGGCCCGGAAACTCCATTACAAGATGTGGCCTTTGATTGAAGCCATG
>JAPLJC010000074.1 GCA_026388765.1 Deltaproteobacteria bacterium | reverse complement strand
CCCATGCCGCAGTTCCCCAAAACCATCACAGCCCCAAACACCATTTATTGAATCCCCATAGCAAAAAATCAACCTACCTCTCCTAACCCAGGCTTAGTTCATGATGACGATTATGAGAATGCGCTGTGCGATTCTCACAATCGCCTACTACCTATTGCTATTCACTTGTGGCACTTAACATCGACTATGGAAAAACGCAAGATATGGTTCGTATATCGGAAGGCCTCGCCACCCGCCACATTTTACTTAAAAAATTTTTGGCCTGGGTACCTTCACCAGGGGGTGCTTCGATTTTTCCGGGACCGAATTTTGATAAAAATGTCCGCCCTGTTCATATAGATCAGGGGGGGAGGAGTCCCAGTCTCCGGGTTTGCTTCCTGGGCCGAAAAACCTCTGGGCAGGGGCCGGGGCTAGGGTGGGGCTGCAGCAAGCGTTTGCTGCTTGGTGACGCCGAGGGCCCGGGCCGGCTGGCAGGGGCCGAGCAAGCACAGAAGATTGGAAGGAGGTAGGACTTGGAAGCCGTAAGGCGGTTGCTAATAGGCGTTTCCCACCTGGCCTGAGTCTATGTGCTCAAGTCGGGTCTGGCCGGCGTCCTGGCGGCGCTCCGGGGACGACGACAGAGGGCATGGGGTTAAGCATAGGGTAGGGCGATCACCCCAGGGCGGGGCTCTAACCGCTTCAACCTGGCCTTTGGGTAGGCCGTGAACACGCCCTGCCGAGTTGGGTCGGGGATTCGGAGTCGATGGGTGGCCGGGCCATGGGTGACGGCGGCGGTTCCCACATAGCCGCGACTGACCGAGGGAGACGAACCTATCCCCCAGGGCCGTTGAAGCTCAGGGTACGTCTGCGCTCTGGGCACAATAACCGTGGAAGCTTTACCCCCACGGGCTTGGAGACAACGGAAGCCGAAAAAAGACAGAGAAAGCGGCGGGGCTGGCCACCAAAGAGCGTATATATTATGGATATGGGAAGTTTTTCGCTCTGTGATAAGTTTCGGATCATAGCAGTTATCTTTAATTTAGCCTACCCGTGGAGAAATAGAGTCTGCCCGCCCGTTGTTGCTAATCCAACAGCAAGAGGCTTAACCAGGTTGGAGCCGGCTGATAAGCCGCCAGGTAGATTTGCACTGACCCGGTTATCCAGCAAACCTCCTGGGCGTTCATCTGAAACTGCACCGGGTGGTCCGCCGCCAGGCCGTCAGTCAGCTGAAACTCCGGGATAACCACCTTAGTTAAGCGAGGCGCGTTGGCTGCCAGAGATTGCGGGGCGAAGTTGAGGAAGTTGGGCTGCTTAGGATTGGCGGCAAAGGCCATGTTGTTCAGCCAGGTGGCGTCTCCCATGTTGATTACTTCGGCCCGGCAGTAGATTTTCTGGCAGGCCGGCACCACGTAGGCCATGCCGTCCCGCACTTCAAACCACTCGCCATTTTCTCCTATCCGCAGTTCCACCTTAGTGATCTCGGCCCAGAGATATTGGGGCAGTCCCCCCAGCAAATCGGCGCTGCTGGAATCTTTGCCCGTTCCCTTGCCCTGCAAGGCATAGCCTTTCCCCGCCTTGACCGCGGCCAGGGCCTCATGCTGGTGGGCGACATAGGTCCAGGCAAAGCCCCGGGCGTCGGCCAGCAGGTCCACGGTGCCGGTGACGGTCTGCGGCGGGATGGGGCGCGGGGAAGTGGCCTGGTCCGCCAGGTTGGCCATGACGTCGGCCGCGGGCCTGAGCGTGCCGTCGGGGTTGATGACCCCCCAATCCTGGACGTTACCGACCAGGCCGCCGGGCCACCACCACCACTGGAACCCGTTGCCGGCGGTTTGCAGCAAAGAGGTAATGAACCAGGATAAATATTGCTCCTGCGGCGGGTCGAGATCTATATAAGTTCCATGTTCGATTTTGGTATAGCAATAGAAGACCTCCGACCAGATGACCGGTTTGCCGTTGGTGGCCCAGCGGCTGTAAGCCTGGTCGGTGGCCATGCCGGCCAGGATATAATCGGTATAATCGCTGTCGCTGAACGAAGGAGAAGGTTTGGTCCAATCGATATAATAAGCCTCCAACCCCTGGAAATCGAAATGATAACCCGTGGAGACCAAATCCAGAGGATACCGGGTCACCAATTTAGGATTGCCGTTGCCGCCCCAGCCCTGACGGCAGGAGATGAGGTGGTTGGGGTCCAACTGGCGAATCCGGCGGCAGACGCGGCCGAAGCGTGTGGCGGCTTCGGTGTCCAGGCAGCGGCGGTAGGCGTTGACCAGAAAATCCTGGACCGCCACCACCGGCGCCGTGGGCGGCGGCAGGGGCGGCTCTAGGGGTATGATCCTCTGATCGGGGGGGGTGAACTGGGGATCTAACTGGTCGTCCTGACAACCAAGGATAGGGGGAGGGGCCGTGATGGTCCGGACCACCGCCCGGCCGGCGGGGACCGCCTCCACCTCCCATTCCACCAGAGTGCCGAAGGGTTTATAAACACCGTTCTCCAAAGCCACCAGCCTCAGGCGCAGCCTCTTCCGGCCCGGGCTGGAGGCATTATATCTGAAGGAAAAGGTCCCCTGGTTCCCTGCCGCCACCGAGGCTTCATTCAACCTGATAGGCGTGGAGGAGCTCGGCAGGCCGTCTCCGAAGATGGGAAGCAGAAAGACCGTATCCCGGCCCCAGGTATCCCCCCCCAGGTTTTTCATGGTTATGGTGCAATTCACGGGAGCGCCTGTTAGGGCGCGCACCGGCATGGTGAGGGAGACCAGGCCGGAGGCCGGCTTGTCAGAAACTGTCCTGACAATATCCTTGCCAAAATGCTGGTTGGCAGCATCAATGGAATTAAACTCCCGGGCGATGAAACGCGACCAGACGCCGTCCCAGACACACCGGCCGGGTTGCCACGGCCCTTCTCCAGCCCCGCCTGGTACAGTTTCCCAGTGATCCAGACGCGGCTCCCAGGCGATGTCATAGGAGAGAATCTCGGGCCGCTGAGCCAGGTTGAGGCCGGGAATGATCTGGTCCAGGGCCGTCTCGGGGTCGATATAAGGTGTGGGGGGTGAGCCGTAGGTCGGCCCGTCCTGGGCCAGGGTCTCCAGGGGATTGGTTTTGGGAAAGAACAGGATGACCTTGATATTATGATTGCGGCACGCGGTCAGAAAGTCGGGAAGATGCTTCGGGGCCTGCTCCACCAGCATGGAAGCCCAGGGGACCGTGAGACAATTCACCCCCAGGGAAGCCAGGGTAGTCAGCTCGGCCTCGATCACCTCGGGGCGGTAGCCGTCCCCCAGCCAGAATTCAGCCCAAGACAGGGGTCCTTCAAACGCGTAGTAGGGTACGTAATTGAAGCCATAGGGAAACCACTGCTGGCCGCCGTTATAAAAGTTGCCGTTCTGCACCGTAATGTACTGGGCGCCGGCCGGAGTACCAAGTCCTATGAGCAGGCAAACCGCCAGCACCGCTATCCTTAAAGCAGCCTCTCTGATCTTTATGATGTCCCTCCTAATCCAGCAGCTATGTCGGTTGCGGCAAGGCAAAGAACACAGGCCAGCAGGACGAGATACCGTTTCATAGAAGTTCTCCCGCAGAATGGGACCGCTTCTCAAAGCTAATTATTCCACCTGGGCAATAATAGCAAAATTAAAGCTCAGAGCCAATTTTTTTCCAGATTTCCAGCCCTCAAATCCTCAATGACCATTTACGGTATCAGGCTGGTAAGCTTATGGCCCCCAGGCCAGCACTGCCCAGTAATGGTGGGCCAGGGGAAAAGCGAAGCCACCGAGAAAGGATGTTCCACCAGGCAGGATAAGAAACCGAGGGGCGAATATATTGACTAAAATATCTCCTATGTGCAAAGTCAAGTTCCAAAGGTGCAGCGGTATCCGGTTAGAATCCAAGCCAGTCTCCTATTCGTGGTTCCCCGCTCAGGTGGGACCGCAAGTAAGTAATCCGGGGTATTCAATCAGGGCTGACAAACTTGCCAACGTGGTTGCCGATTGAGAGGCACTCACAGATATCAATCGCCATACCCTAAACCGGTTTTGGACTCGTGTTTAAGCTGCCAGCTGCAGCGCGTATGCTTGTTTATCCAGCAACATCCGTCTCATGCGGAGCAGCAGGTTGCGGGCAATGGCCACAATGGCCCGCTTACCTCCTGAACGGATTTTGATCCTTTCATACTTCTCGCGCATCACTTGGTCCTTGGTGATCAGTTTCCATGAGGCTTCCACCAGAATAGCCCGCAGAGTATTCTTGCCGATGCCAGTGATCCCCCCATGCGCACCTTATCCGCACTGGAGTATTGGGACGGGGTTAAACCCACGTAAGCCGCCAGTTGTTCGGCCCGTCGGAAGCGGGACACGTCCTGCAGTTCCAGCAGTAGTTCCATGGCAGAGATCACCCCGATACCGGGAATGCTTTGCAAAATCTCCACCCGTTCCTGGTACCGCGCAGTCTCGGATAATTCCCGCAACAGTTGGGTCTGTTTGTCGATCTGTGCGCTTAAAAATTCATACTGTTCCAGGAGACGGTTGAAGCTTTCCTGCATCCAGCGGTTCCCAAACCTGATGCTACGCAGAGTTTCGAAGTACATCTGGGTCCATCGGCCTCGCGGTTCTTCCAGATGAATCCCGTAAAACCTCAGTTCTGCCTTGATGCGGCTCTGGGTGCGCACCCGGTCTCTGACGAGTTGCCGGCGTCGGCGGATGACCTGGCGGTGGTAAAGTTCCTCCTCAGTGGGTACCCAGACCCGCTTCAGCATCCCCTTGGCCAACAGATGCGCCAGCTTACTGCTGTCCCGCCGATCGGTCTTGACCCGGTTGCCATATTCTTGGGGAACCAAACTTGGGGGAGTAACCAGACAGGGGATGCCATGCGCCACCAGGCGGTCATGAAGCCGGAAACCAAAATATCCGGCTTCATAGACCGCCTCCAGTCGCTGGCCGGCATACCGATCCAAGACACGGCGTAGGGCTTCCCAATCCCCTGGGATGCTGGCGCTGAACAACTCCACGTCAAAAGTCCTGATGGTTACGTGCCACCTGACCTTATGCAGGTCGATCCCGACAAATAAATCTTCATCGCTTGTAACCTGATGCTTGGTGCGTCTCATCGCAGCCTCCTATCTTGATGTGGTTAGACTGGCCTATAATCCCAGAATACCACCAACCGATAGGGCGGAAGAGCTTTCCTTTGCATCATAGTTACTTGCCAAAACGAAAACTTCTCAATAATTCCAAAAAGAGTTGTCGCTATGATCTCATTATCTTCTACCGGCATCTGTGGGGATGAAGATTTCAGATGTCGGTGACAGGGGAACGCCAGATTAGTGGCGGGAATGGCAGGAGTTTTTCATGCCAGGCAGTATAGATAAGGTCTGGTTATCGAAGGTTTTTGGCTCGGTGATAAGTTTCGGAGCATAGCAGATATTTAGCATCCCGGCCCTGACCGAATACAGCAACATCCCGCCATCTGTCAGGCTCGGGCTACAGCGCTCACAGTTCGGGGCGGGTGGCTGCGGCCTGCGGTACGTCAAAGCATAATCCTAGATAAAATATCATCCTGATCCATAAGCCAAAAATCTTATATTTCAATAAGTTGAGAGCTTTATCTGATAATCTGCTATGTTTAAGTTGGCCTATCCGGCCTGATTCTCGGGCATTGCAGCATTCTCCAATTTATAAAGTTTATTCATCCAGTAGAAGCAATTGGAGGAAGGCAATGGAATTTCTCGATGCCCGCATCACACCCCCATAATGCGTTCCAGCGTACATAAATCCCGAGCTACTTGGAGCCAAATTAAGCGCCATGACATTTTGAATTGTCAGCCCTTCGTTAAAGCTGACCCATGAACTACCGCTGTTGTTGCTTTTATAAATTCCTCCTCCATAAGTGCCAGCGTACAGAATATTGGGATGGCGGCCATCCACCGCGACACAGGTGACTTCGGTGGTGTCGATGCCAGTGCTTGAAGGGGTCCAATTGCTGCCGCCGTCTATACTTTTAAAAACGCCTCCCCCACGGGTTGCTGTGTAAACGACCTCAGACTGCGTGGGGTCAACGGCGACCGCGCTGATCGTGGGAGCGGTAAGCCCGGCGCTTTTGGCCAACCAGGAATTCCCGCCATCAATGCTTTTGAAGAGGTATTGGTCCTCTGTCCCGGCATACAGGGTCATGGGGTTTTGGGGGGCGATGGCCAAGACGCTAATATTCGTCAGGCCCGGGGGACTGGAAAATGCCGCCCAATCGGCGGCACCGTTGGTGCTCTTGAACACCCCATTACCACGTGTACCAGCGTAGACCACTCCTGGCAAAACCGGGTCGGTCACCAGGGCACGCACATCGTACCCGGTAAGACCGCTGTTCTTTTGGGTCCAGGAGGTTCCGCCGTTGATGCTTTTATATACCCCGTATCCATAAGTCCCGGCATAGACGGTGTCGGGGTTCTGGGAATCGATGGCCAAGGCATTAATATAAGGGCTGTCCAACCCTGCCGCCATTTGAGTCCAGGTCTGTCCCTGGTCGGTGGTTTTAAACACCCAACCGTAGTAAGTACCTGCAAAAATGGTGGCCGGACGTTGGGGAGCGCTGGCCAAGGCACGGACATAGGCGTCGTTTATGCCGGTGTTGGCGTTGTTCCAGGTCGTCCCCCCGTCGAGGGACCGGTAGACCCCGGTGCCCACGGTGGCTGCATAGAGCTTGCTCGGAGTTGCGGGATTCACGGCCACGGCGTTGGCAAACAAGCTTTTTATACCGGTGTTGATTGGATTCCAATGGGTGGCCCCGTCAGTACTTTTATAAATGCCGCCTTCGCCTCCGCCACCGGCGGAGGGTGCGCCCACCTCTCAACAAGCCCAAGTGCCGGCATACAATATCGCGGGGTTTTGAGGATCAATGGCCAGCGCATGGATGTCCACGCGGCCCGCCAGCCCAGTAACGCGTTCAATCCAAGTTTGGCCGCCATCGACACTTTTATACAGTTTGCCCGGAATAAGATCGCCCCGACTATGCAAGCCGACATAGAGGGTGGCTGGAGTCTGGGGGTCGATGGCAATGGCCCCGACGCCACCGGCGGTCGGATTGAATGCGTAAATTTGCTGCCAGGTGGTTCCGCGGTCGATACTTTTATGGAGCGTATTATCGCCGGTCCCAGCATAGAGAGTGGCGGGTGTCTGAGGATCGGCACACAGGCTTGAGACATTCGCATTAGCCAAGGAGGTGGGCGTCCAAATATTCCCGCCATCAATGCTTTTAAAGACTCCGCCTTTCTCGATGCCCACGCACATGGTGGTTGGCAGGGTCGGATCGATGACGATGGTATTCACCTTATTGCCGGTCAAGCCGCTGGCGTTCCAGTGTGCCCCGCCATCGTTGCTCTTAAACAAACCTCCGCCATATGTCCCGGCATACAGGATGGAGGTCTTTTGTTGGTTAATCGCCAAGGAAATGACCGCGGTATTGGTAAGGCCAGTGCTGGCGACCACCCAATGAGCGCCGCCATCGGCACTTTTAAAAAGTCCGCTGCCTTCATTGGTTCCAGCATAAATCACGGAAGGATTTTGAGGGTCGACCGCCAGCACCGCGATATTGCCACCCTCCGGCCCCACCGGGGTCCACGTTGCCGCCTTTGCATCCATGCAGTTTAGGCCCCAAATGATGACGAGCCAAAGCCATACCTTGGAGCTGCGAAAAATCTTAGGCATCGTGACCTCCTTGGCTGAGATTATGCGGCAGACTATCCCACGCAGTTAACCGAAATTATGCAGCAGCCTTGGACCACCGCCACTTCTTGCGCGGAAAAAATCCCCCAAAGTTTCTCTTCTTGAAGGCGAGTTCTCTGATCGAAGCCATAATAGCACAAGTTTTCTTGAAAAAGTAAATTTCTCAGAAATTTGAACATACCACATCCACCAGGACCAAGATAGCGCACTGCTGTGGAGCTTAAGGACCCGATCGGTAGTGGTGTGCCAGGGGAAAAGCGGAAGCCACATGGACATACCGCCTCCGGGCGTGGTAAGAGACTCTGGCCCTCAGTTTGATCAGGCGTTTAACCAGCCAGTCCAGTGTGGGTGCAGGTGCGCGTTACTTGCCAGGAGCGAAGCTTATCGCCGGAGCGGTAAAAATTGCAGATATGGAATGAAGATAGGAAGTTTTTAGGTTCTTGATAAGTCCAGAATCATAGCAGTACTTTGCTGTCAACCCACCGGAGAGGGGGTGCAAATCTATTGACTGGCTGATCAAGCTCCTGACCAAAATGGGGGCCAGGGTTTCTTATCACGCTCGGAGGTGGTATGTACATGTGGCCTCCGCCTTTCCTCTGGCACACCACTACCGATCAGTGCTGGCCTGGGGTTCTTAAGGTCCACCGCATTGAGGTATCCGGGTCTAAGGGGCAGGCATGCCAAAATTTCTGCAAAAATTACCAGTACGGTTGATTGGTTGACAAATTCATGTAAATTTGTGCTATCGTCGTTCCCGATAGACAATGCGGCTGCAAAAGAGGATGCTTCTTGGGGTTAAACTCGGGGAGAAAGATCCCCAAACTATTTTTTAACTGCGGTGGCCAGGGTTGCCGCATAATCTCGGGTTATAGGAGCCGGTGGTTGTCGCTTTATCCAATTATGGGCGTGACTGCCGCTACATTTTAGATTGACGGCAGTGCTGCGTCACAGCCTTCATGGAAGGAGTCCGTCTCATGGTCAAGAAAATCTTGCTTGCGTGGTGCATGATGATGTGGTGCCTTGGCAACGCCGGGGCTGCCCAAGCGGCCGCGTGGACCCCCGAGTGGACCTTCCAGACTGGCAATATTGTGCTGTCCTCCCCCGCCATCGGCCCAGATGGCACCATTTACGTGGGTTCAACGGACCGAAAAATATATGCCCTGAATCCCGACGGCACCAAGAAATGGGAGTATGATACGGCCATTGATTTTGCTGCGGAGGTATATTCTTCCCCCAGCGTCGGCCCGGATGGCATAATCTATGTGGCCTCAGCGATATACCTTTATGCCCTCAATCCCAACGGCACCAAGAAATGGACCTTCATGCCCGGATGGACTATTACGTCCTCGCCGGCCCTGGCTGCCGATGGCACCATTTATATCTTCTCCCGGGATGGCACACTCTATGCCGTCAACCCCAATGGCACCAAGAAATGGTCATCTGCCATGGGACTCACCGCCACCTCCTGGTTAGACTCCTCGCCGGCAGTGGGCCAGGATGGGACTATTTATATAGGTAACAATCTCTCTAACGAAGTTCTGGCCATCAATGCCGACGGCTCCCGGAAATGGGCTTTCAAAACCGGCAACGCCGTTTTCTCTTCGCCGGCCGTCGGTCCCGACGGCACTATCTATGTGGGGTCGTTAGATAAGAATCTGTACGCTCTCAACCCGAACGGCACCCAGAAGTGGGCCTTCACTTGCACGGCGGCGGTTGCTGCCTCGCCGGCTATCGGTTCGGATGGGGCTATTTATGTGGGCGTCGAGGAAAAGCTCTATGCCATCAACCCCAATGGCACGGAACGATGGTCCTACGCAGGACCGTATTGGCAATCAGGATCCTCTCCGGCCATTGACTCAGAGGGGACGGTGTACAGCGGCACCTATGCTCTTACGGCGAGGGGAGCCCTGAAGTGGTATTATAGCAAAGATCCCTTGGTGGATTCCTCCCCGGCCATAGGGCCAGATGGCATCCTGTACGTAGGTGGCATAGACGGTAAAGTTTATGCTTTCTCCACCGGCAGCAAGGGCCTGGCGGCATCTCCCTGGCCCATGTTCCGGCATGACATCCTGCACACCGGCAGGGTGGGACAGTGGTCGCCGCCGGGAGAAATACGCCGCCAACCTCCGCCGGGAACTGCCCCGGCTTCCCCTGGCCCCGGATTTTTGGGGTTTTTCCAACTAAGAGGCTTTGCATGCGGTCAGCAAGAGCGCACGCATCCGCTTCGTCGAGTCCCCAGCCTTCGTTGAAATGGCCAAGGTTGTCCTGTGGGATGATGTCAGATAAGGGTAAACTCTTCTTCCGGCCTTTTTTCGACGGAGTATTTTGTTCCTGCATCTGGCGTAACATCTCCACAAAGCGGCTTACCACCTCGGGGCGGTTCCCCTTCAGAAACAGCGGCTGGTACTTCTCTGCCGATGCCAAGGTCTTTCCCGGCGAGTCTGAGGCAGTCTTCCCGGAGAACACGGTCAAGTGCTTGGCTGGCTTCTTGTCGGATGACATTGTCTTCCCCTTGTCCTTTTAGCCTGTTCTATAGAAGCACGATAGCACAAATTTAGACCGACTCGGCGAGAAACTCTGTGAAATTTTTGGGCGGGTCCCATCAAGGGGCCTTACCCTTATATTCCTTTTCCAAAATCGCCCTGTCTAATGCACCACGCGCATTTCTACGGCCATACTGGTGGGGCACCAATAGCCTATTTCCGATTCAAAATTTTTGCCATGGGTCCCTTCATAGGGGGGGGTACTTCGATTTTTCCGAGACCGAATTTTGATAAAAATGTCCGCCACGTTCATATAGACCAGGGGGGAGGAGTCCCGAGTCTCCGGGTTTGGGTCCTGAGGCCGAAAAACCTCATGGGAGGGGCCGGCGCCAGGGTTGGGCCGCGGCCAGCGGTTGCTGCATGGTGGACGTCGGGGGGCCGAGAGCCGGCTGATAGGATCCCGCGCAAGCAGAGAAAGTTGGAAGAAGGTAGGACCTGGAGGCCACGAGTCGGTTGCTACCAGGCTTTCCCCACCTGGCCCGATGTCTGTTGCTCAGGTCGGGCTTGGCTGGCGTCCTGGTTGCGCTCCGGGGCAGACAACGGGGGGCATGGGAATTGGGCAGAGGTAGGCGATCACCCCAATGGGGCTCTCAATGCTTTAACCTGGCTTTTAGCCAGCCCGTGAACACGCCCTGCTGGGTTGGGTCGGGGATTCGGAGTCGATGGGGTGGCCGGGCCATCGGTGCAGGCGAAGGCGGTTCCCACATAGCCGCGACTGAACGAGGGAGACGACCCTCCCAGGGCCGTTGACGCTAAGGGTGTGCAGGCGCTCTGGGAGCGATAACCGTGGAAACTTCACCCCCACGGGCGTGGGAACAACGAAGCCGAAAAACGACAGAGAAAGCGGCGGGGTCGAAGCATTTTTGCAGGACCCAAAGGTGCGGATAGAGGGCAGTAACCCCGGGGTTATTATTTCTTCTCCCCGGCGGCCTGGGGCATGGTGGGGGCCGGGGTGGTAATATTGTGGGCCAATTTCCATTCGGGAAAGGTCATAACGGGCTGCGGTTTTAGGCCGGATTTCTCGCGGTCGAAGTTCAACTTTTCGGCGTCCGCCTTGTAGGTGTTGTAAGTTTGGATATGGCGGGCCTCGGCCTCTTTTTGGGTGGCCTCGTCTTTGGAGGAACTCACGGCGTAGGCGCCGTAGCCGACGGCGGCGGCCAGGCAACCCTGGGAGGCCAAGAGGGCCACCAGGGCTAAAAGAGAAAGGACACGACTGAGTTGCATAGTTTAATCCTCCTTGCGTTATCTGGTTATTCCGGAGCCGCCTTGAACCTGAACCTCGCCCGATCCCTGCTTTTGTAGCACGCCATTTTCATCAAAAGCAAAAGTAAGGTTCTTTCCAGAAGTATCCATTCCCCCGGCGAAAAGACCTACAAGTGGGATGAAGGTGGCTGGTTTGGCTTGTGCGCGAGCGTAAGTATATATCCAGATTTCCCTTCCATTCATACCAAAAGATTTACCATTAGGCTCGCCAAGCATGGCCTGGATTTCCTGTTTGGTAGTCTTGCCATATTCAACTTGGGTGGAGGGGTTAAAATCAGCCACCTTGGGGTTGCCAGATGAGGCGCAGCCCTGGGAAGCCAGGAGGGCGACAGCCAAGACGAGCGCCAGGACCAGGTGGAGGAGAGAAGAACTCTGGGCGGGGTTCATGAGGACTCCTTCTTATTATTTAAGGTATCGTTTAGCTGCTTCTAATTCTCTGAAATGCCCAGTAGAATTTATTCAGATTCACATTGCCACAAGGCAATCGAATTTGTCAAGGAAGGGGAAAAGCCTCAGACTGGAAATTTTGAGTTCATTAACTTTTATAAGAAAAGTTAATCAGCCTCAATAGCCAATATTTTGGAGGGTAGCGAGGGCCGGCACAGGGGTCTGGCTATGTGCATAGGGACACATAAGACTGCTGTGATCCTCCATTTATACGAAGATAAGAAATTCCAATATCCAGAGCATACCTGCAACTGTTGAGGCTTTGGGGATAATACTCTGTTTTGGCAAGTGAACAGCTATACTGCTGGGCTGACCCGCGGGCCTCAAAAAAAAGCCCGAATCGGTCCATCCGGGCTGGTGGCGAGGAAACTAATAGTGGCAGCAGGACTAGGATAGGCGCTGCATACCACCACCCCCCGCTTAAACTCTAATCTCTTATCTCTTCATTGCAGCAATAAGGGCAGGAGGGCCCCAACCGTACTGGGATTATTACCAGAAGTTATCCTGGTATAGATTATCTGCAGATTATCGAAAGCCACTTTCACATCTTTGCCCTGAAAGTTGTGGCTATAGACGTAAAACTGCATCGCACAATTCCTCCAAAATTGCGCATCGGTGCGTGGGCCGCTGATGGGTTGCCAGCCACTCGAAGCCCAATAGAAAGCTTCGATAGTGGTACCCGTTCTTTTCAGCCGCAATTTGCCGGCGTTATCTAGAGTAGGGATACTGACAGACGAGAAATCCCCATAGAATTGAGCGGGATTAAAATCGGGATCACTCATCATGTCTACCCCGGCTGTAAACCTTACCGCGCCGCGGGGAAACACGGGCAGAATGCCCATTTGCACCCCGGCGGGAACCGACCAGGTGACCAAGGTAAAATCGACTTGCACGTCAAAATCACCGGCCAAGAGGGGGCCATTGATGAAGCCACCAAAGGGGGAGGGACTGCCCCCGGAAGAAGCATTGGCTGGTATGGTGATCTCCAGGTGGTTATTGGTCACTGCGGTTGAGGGCCCTATTCCTTGGGTGCCGATGTACCACCAGTTCTGGTCGTAGGTATTATTGGTAAAAGTTTCTAAAAGAGTCCCGCCGCCATAGGCCGGAGAGTGTCCCAGGAGGAAGGAGGCGATAAGCATCGTACTAACAACCATTGGTAGACCTTTTTTGGCGAACCCTTGGAAACCCATAACCTTCCTCCCGCGATTTCTTAATCCAAGATTATGCAGCAGACTCAGCCAGCTCAGTCAAAAGACGGTTTTTGAAGCACCCCCATCGAGTTTAGCCCCGACAAGTCCCTTTTTTTGTAGCCAAGTTGTCTCATATGAGGCACGATAGCACAAATTTCGCTGGAAGCGTATTTTTTCTAAAATCTGAGCCACACGTACCACCTTCTGGCGTTATAAGAGGCTCTGACCCCCTCTCTCCCAAGTCGCTATCAGGAATTTGTGAGTTTTGCTATCTATTGGGGCCCAGATCAGAGCGGTCTGGATTTGTCAATGCAAGAGTGCGAGGTACTGCCCTCTATCCGCTCCTTTGGGTCCTGCCAAAATGCTTCGATATTCTATCCATACGTGCTCTTTGTTGGCCGGCCCCGCCGCTTTCTCGGTCGTTTTTCGGCTTCCGCTTGTCCCCACCCCTTGGGGGTGAATGGTTATCTCGTCCAGAGCGCAAGCGTACACTAAGCGTCAACGACCCTATGGATAGGTTCGTCTACCTCGCTCAGTCGCGGTTATGTGGGAACCGCCGTCGCCTGCACCGATGACCTGGCCACCCATCGACTCCGAATCCCTGACCCAACTTGGGGGGGCGTGTTCACGGCCTGGATAAGGGCCGGGTTGAGGCGATGAGAGCCCGTCCCTGGGGTGATCGTTCGACTCCTGGCCAAGTTTCCCTACCTCTTACTGGCCGGCCCAGGATGAACGGCCCCAGCCCTGCCCCTGCTGACGCGCACCCCGCACCATGGTACCCCATCGACCCCAGATCTCTGGCCCATCGCTCAGCCCTGCCGCGCCCCCGGCCAGCTCGGATCGCAAGAGGGGTACTGTCAGTCTAAGCCGCAAAACGGACCCCCCCCCGATGGGACTCCTGCCTCCCCTGTGTCAAATATGTTTCGTGGGGAAATTTTTTCAAAATTTCGGTCCCGAGGAAATAGATCCCCCTGGGGATGGAACCCCTCAAAAAATTTTCAAACCAAAAATTCAAACGAGGGACGGGGCCTTCCTGGGGAGTTTTCTGGGCTTTTCAGGGGCATCCTAACCGAACCCTGGCCCGCGCCTGATCGTGGCTTCCTGGCCCCCAGGATGGCCGTCAGCCCCGTGCCCAGCGCCTTCATGTTCCTGACCTGGGTGGAGCCGCCGGAAAATTGATTTTACACCTTAATTTGTGGTAATGTGCCCCCTACGAGAAGAATTAGGTTCGCCAGTACCCGTAAGTGCTTCGGCGCACACCACCAAGGAGAAGAGCGGGAATGAACAAATCGCAACTCACCGAAGCTCTGGCCAAAGCTGAGAACATCACCGTGAAGAAGGCAGAGATGGTGGTCAAAGCCGTTTTTGAGAACATGGCGGATGCCCTGGTGCAAAAAGAACGCATCGAAATTCGCGGCTTTGGAAGTTTCAAGGTGCCCACCGACTTTTCATAGTTTCGGATGTTCCGATGCAACAGGTATTATTGCTTGAGAACCAGGAAAAAGAATTTTGGGTGGCACAGGCTTTCCAGCCTGTGCTGACGCAGGCTAACGCTCGCTATTGATAAATTGAATAATGAGGTAAATAAATGTCTATCCCCGACTATCAGACAATAATGTTGCCACTTTTACAACACTTGGCTGACAAAAAAGAGAAGTCATCTCAGGAAACATTTGAAGCCCTCTCGGAGGTTTTTAGGCTAAGCGAGCAAGAAAAGAATGAACTTTTACCGAGTGGAAATCAGCCTATTTTTATGAATAGGATTGCTTGGGCAAAGACATATCTGAAAAAAACTGGGTTTATAGAATCACCTGAAAAGGGATACTACAGAATTACTGAAAGGGGGCTAACGGAATTAAAAAATAACCCCAAAAAAATTGATAACAAATATTTGTCACAATTTTCTGAATTTGCTGATTTTGTTAAGAACAGGGTAATTAAGCATAACCCTGTTAATAAGGATGGCGAATGTGATAACATTAGAACTCCGGATGAATATATTGAAGACAACTATCAGCAAATTTGTAATGCGCTGGCAAATGATGTTTTGGATAACGTTAAAAAATGCTCCCCATACTTTTTTGAAAAACTGGTAGTAGAACTTTTATTGAAAATGGGATATGGAGGATTTCGGCAAGAGGCTGGAAAAATTACAAGAAAAAGTGCCGATGGTGGAATTGATGGAATCATCAAAGAAGATAAGCTGGGGTTAGATACAATCTATATTCAGGCTAAACGTTGGGATGGAACTATTGGCAGTCCGGAAATTCATAAATTTGCCGGGGCATTGCAGGGACAAAGAGCAAGGAAAGGTGTTTTTATTACAACATCTAAATTTACCAAAGAAGCCCTGGACTTTGCATCTATGATAGAGAACAAGATAATTTTGATAGATGGGGATACCTTGTCTAATCTGATGATTGATTACGGTATTGGTGTTTCAATCGTTAATACTTATTTGATTAAGAGGATAGATTCTGATTATTTTGTTGACGAATAGTTGAAGATTAAAGCGTTTGGAGCGGGCAGGCAGCGAACACTCACGGGCAACCAAGAAATTTACACGAAGCAGCTTCGGTTGCGGCTGGGGCGATTATTAACGGGGTCCCGGACAATTTTGTAGGACAATGGCTCCCCAGGAGCTACGGGGTGGTGTATCGAAAATCAAACGTCGGCGGGGCCTATTATCTGATATTCTATCCATGAACTAAACGCTTCGCGTGGGGTAGGCCTACCGACTCCATGGTCATAATCAAGCCTTAGACCGCAATCCTTGCAAAAGCAAAACCCCACCTTTTTCTCTCGTATCCCCAGATAGTTACATGTAGTTTCCTCCTTAAACCAAAACAGGAGGAAAACCATGGGAAAGCTACACGACCGGATGAAAGGGGATTTGCTCCTCAAGGCCTACAGCCCTCACACGCAGAGTGCATACCTGCGCTGCGCACGCCATTTCGCCAGCC
>JAPLJC010000259.1 GCA_026388765.1 Deltaproteobacteria bacterium | reverse complement strand
TCGAGGCCGAACCGGGACGACGGATATACCCGCAACGCCTGGCCATCGTTGAGCCCGTGTTTGCCAATATCCGGAGTAACAAGCGATTAGACCGGTTCACGTTAAGAGGCAAGATCAAGGTGAATATCCAATGGCTGATGTTCTGCCTGGTCCATAATATAGAAAAGATCCTGAACTATGGAATGGCATATGCGTAAAGCTGAAGGTGGATGAAACTCAGAGAGGCCACAAAGATAAGAGAAGATCAGGAATCAGCATAGCCGCAAAGATCTTTAGCTAAAAAAACTTTCTTACGGGTTGTTCAGGACAGATTCAAGAACCTTTTTAGACAGCTTCGCTATTTATCAATGCCGTACGAGCTAAAAATCATATTTTGATAATGCCATCATAACTATATCTTAGGTCCTGGCGCCATTTTTTGGTCGAACTTCCTCCTTGAAAAATCAATAAATATTTCCGTAGCGATCATATTTAACCGGGAGGGAGGCCTCCCGTCAGGCGGTTTCCGGTTTCCGACTCAGACCAAGGCCAGATGTGCAGGGTCGGGCGGTGCTGACGCCAGAAGCAGTCGGCATTCGGAAATCTGTATGGGGTGCCGTCGAACTTATCCTGGTCGACTTCCCCCACCTGGAGCACCAGCATCCCAAAATGCATCCGCACCCCCCCCGGTAAAGATAAATCTACGGTACTGAAGGCCACTCCCAGACCCACCACGGCCCGCAAAGGGGACACCCAAGGGAGGTGCCTGTGAAATGCTTCAATCGCCCCTGAAGGCCTCGCCACCCGGCCACGTTTTTCTTATGAAATTTTTGGCCCTGGGGTCCCATCACCGGGGGGTCTATTTTCCCGTGACCGAATTTTTGAAAAAATGTCCGCCCCGTTCATATAGACCACGGGGGGGGGAGTCCCGAGTCTCCGGGTTTGCCTTCTGGGGGCGAAAAACCTCAGGGGAGGGGCCGGCGCCCTTGCGGGGCCGGGGCAAGCGGGCGGTGGCTGGAAGGTGGACGCCTGGCGCCTGGGGCCGGCTGGCAGGGGCCGAGCAAGAGGCCACGAGGCGGTTGCTACCGAGCGTTACCCACCTGGCCTGAGGTCTTGCTCAAGTCGGGATTGGCGGTGTCCTGGCGGCGCTCCGGGGCCGACGACAGGGAGCAGGGGTAAACGGCAGAGGGTAAGGGCGATCACCCCAGGGCGGGGCTTACCTGCTTCGACCTTGCCTTTAGCCAGGCCGTAAACAATCTGGCTTAGGTCGTGGCGGGGCGGACCATCCCCCGATCCCACCAAACGCGGGGTTGAATTCGCATTTTTACCCAAAAGTCAGACGTTGCAGACATTGAGTCTTCAACGTCTGTATCGTCAAACTCCCGCCGTTACTTGTTTTCATCCTGTTGCAGACGTTGCAGACATTAACGCAAGGTATAAAAATGTCGGCATCATCTGGGGGTAACTATAACTGGTCGCGAGCTCTTCTTCAGGGTGTATTCGGGTGTTGTGGGGCAGGTTAAGGCGATGGACCCAGGTTTGAGTTTTGAGGGCTGGCAATCCGGCGGCCATGGGGCGGCGCTGGGGACTGGGCGGGGTAGCTTCAGACGCTACAAATGCACCACGCATTTTTTACGGGGCGATTCGGATGTGGTGAAGGGGAAGGTAAGAAATGGGGCCTTGGCAAGCAGAAGGCGAAATTTTAGACTCCAGGGCCCGTGCGAACGCAGGAATCCCCTACTTTTTTTTTCCTTAAATTTTTCTTGACAACTATATACTATTAGTATATAAATATGAGCATGACGAATCAGGAATTTAAAAGCTGGCGCACAAGGTGGGGCTTCAGTCAAGGGAAGCTGGCTAAGGCCCTGGGGGTGCGGAGCATGACGGTGGCCCGGTGGGAGTGGGGAACCATCCGTATCCCGGCCTTGCTGCCCCTGGCCTTGGAAGCCCTGGAAAATCGGATGAGAAAGGAGCAGAAACATGGGTTTACTGGTGGAATGCCCGGAGTGCAAGAAGCGGAATAGTCAGAAGGCCAAAACCTGCAAATGCGGCTTTGCCCTGGCCAAGTTTTCAGGCCGGGCCTATTGGATTGAGTGGTATCAGGATGGCCAGCGAAAACGGGAGCGGATCGGCCCCAATAAGGGGTCGGCGGAGCAGCGGTTGCGAGAAGTACTGTCGGCTCGGGCGGAAGGCCGGTACATCAAGAAGAGCCTTGACGCTCGCATGCGGTTTAAAGACCTGGCTCGGTGGTATCTGGACCTCCCAGAAGTGAAGGCCAAACGGAGTTATGCCAAGGACCAGATGCATTGTAAAAGGTTAATTGCTCAATTCGGGGACCAACTGCTAAAGGACATCACTCCGGCAATGGTGGAAGCCTATAAACAAAAGAGGCTGTCTGAAAATTCCCACCGCGGGAAGCCTACCCGCCCGGCGACCGTGAATAGGGAGATTACTACTTTCAAGACCGTCTTTAATAAGGCAATGAGAAATGGCATGGCTGAGCGCAACCCGGCCCAGGGGGTTAAGCAGCTTAAGGAGAATAACGAACGGGACCGGATTTTAAGCCCTGAAGAATATGCCCGCCTTCTGACTCATTGTCCGGCACACCTGAAGCCCATAATCAAGCTGGCCTACCATACCGCCATGAGGCGAGGCGAAATACTTAATTTGACATGGGGGCAGGTGGACTTAAAGGAAGGATTTATTAAGCTGAGGGCAGAGGACACCAAAACGAACGAGGGGCGACTTGTCCCTCTAAATCGGGAACTGGTGGAAATGTTCAAGGCCTTGCCCAGGGGATTCCCTCAAGCCCCGGTCTTCACTTATAAAGGGCGATCCATGGCGGAGATGAAGCGGAGCTTTGCCACAGCCTGCAAGATGGCAAGGATTGAAGATTTCACTTTTCATGACCTGAGGCATACTGCCATTAATAACTGGCGGATGCAGGGCCATGACTACTTCAGGATCATGGCCGCAAGCGGCCACAGGACCATGAGCGTTTTCAAGCGGTACAACACCGTGAGTAAGGACGAGTTGAAGGCCCTGGTAGGGGAAAATCGGTAGGCATAGACACCAATATGGACACCGATGGAAAAAGGGGTTAGCTCCATAAGAGCTAACCCCTTGTAAATTCTGGCTCCCGGGGAGGGACTCGAACCCCCGACCAAGTGGTTAACAGCCACCCGCTCTACCACTGAGCTACCCGGGAGTGTGGTAATCAACCTGGCTGGGGGACAAGGATTCGAACCTTGATAGGCAACTCCAGAGGCTGCAGTCCTGCCGTTAGACGATCCCCCAGTGGAACTTGACCCATTTTATATATGCGGTCGGCGGAATTTTGTCAAGCCGCCTGGCCCAAGGCCGGCCGTAATCATTGCCGCCTCAGGTGGGATACCCGGAAAAATAACGGCATGGCCAAAAGTTGGATAATTACGGAGAAGGCGATGAGGGCGCTCAGGGAAACGTCGTATAAAATTCCCATCAGAGCGCTGCCCAGGAACCAGAAGAGCCCGAAGCCGGTGTTGAAAATGCCGTACCCGGTGGCCCGGCGCTCCCGTGGCACCATGTCCGCCAAGGCGGCCTTAATAATAGATTCTTGCGCTCCCATGCCGATGCCCCAGAGGACCATGCCCAACAGGGCGAGATCAAAGCCTCCCAGAAAGACCAGAGGAGCAAAAAATGCCGATAAAATTGACCCAGCCATGATAACTGGCATTCCCAGGCGATCAAACAAACGGCCCAGGATAAGCGCCGCCACCGCATCTACCCCCATGGCCACGGCATAAAAGATGGGAATCCAGTTGGGCGGGGCCACCGCGGCTTTGCCGAAATGGTAGGCAATTAAGGGAAAATCGGCATAGCCGGCGCCGATCAACCCCACGGCGACCACATATATCCAATAAGGGCGGGCCAGTCCTTTTGTTTCCAGCTTGGGCGCGGTCACTTCCAAATGCTCCGGCTGGGGATAAAGGCGGGCGGCAATGGTAATTACCAAAACCGCCAGGATAGCCGGGATCAACAAATAAGCAAAACCGGCCCGATAACCGCCGTTAACATAGAGAACCGTGGCAACGATGAGCGGTCCCAACATGGCGCCGATCTGGTCCATGGCCTCATGAAAACCGAAGCCCCAGCCTCGCCCCACCTCGGTGGTGGCGTGGGAGAGCATGGCGTCCCGGGCCGGCGTGCGAATGGCCTTGCCCAGGCGCTCCATCAAGATCAGTAAAGCCGCGACCTGCCAATTTCCGGCTAAGGCCAGCAGCGGCACGACAAACAGGTTCAGTCCATAGCCCACGAAGGTTATGGTCCAATACTTTCCCAGTCGGTCCGTCAGGTAACCCGAAACCAGCCTCAGGGCATAACCGATGAATTCTCCCAAACCGGCCACGATCCCCACTACCGTAGCGCTCGCATTGAGGCTGCCGAGAAAAGGGCCGGTGATACTACGAGCCCCTTCATAAGTCATGTCGCTGAACAGGCTGACCACCCCCACCAGGATGATAAATTTCCAGGCGGCGGCTTTGTTCAGGTCTGGTAAATTTTTGTCGGTTAGCCTGGCCATTCGAGTGGTCGTCTGAAAAGTCTAGGAGATGAGGTGAAGAAGCACCCAAAAAAAGGCAAATAAATGCCGCGATTCTACCGGAGCCTTAACGCACAATCAGAACGCTGCAGGGGGCGTGCCGGCTCACTTTTTCCGCGGTGGTGCCCAGCAGGGCCCACACCCCGGAAAGACCGCTGTGGCCCACGATGATCAGGTCAAACGGGCCCTCTTTGGCCACCTCGAGGATGGTCTTGGCCGGGTGTCCCGGGCGCATCAGGCTCTTGAGCTTCACCCCCGCCGCCCGGGCCTGGGCCTGGGCGCCGTCCAGCAGCCGGCCATACTGGTGGTTGGCAAACTCTTTCTCTTCCTGAACCTCGTCGATGGTGCCGCTGAAGCGGGGCAGGCGCTCCTGCACCGCCAGGGCCGAGAGTTCGGCGCCGTGCAGCTTCGCCAGCTCAGTCGCCGCTGCCAGGGCCCGCTCGGCCCCCTTGGAGCCGTCATAGGCCAATAAAATCTTTTTAAACATCGTCTACCTCCGCCAACATTTCCTTAAAGGACTGGTGCGTGATTCCGCTTCCGGGGGAATTTACTCCTCCGGCATGTGCAAAAAGTGCTCGGCCGTGCAGTTATAAGAAAACTCCACCTCCCTTTTCAGGCCCACTTCTTTCGGCTGGAAAAAGATCTGGGCGATGACCGTGGGAAGCACCGCGGAGGCGATGACCACGGTCACCAGGAGGGAATACTGGGCCTGGTCGATGTAGCCGTAGTTAAACCCGAACAGCGCTGAGATGCTGCCGAAGGTGAGGCCGGTGGCCATCATCAGGGTGGTGTAGTTGGTCTCGCGCCCCGGTATCTTGAAAAGGCGGCACATGGGCCAGACGCCGACGATCTTGGTCACCATCTTCACGGCAAACAAGATGACCAGCAGGCTGAAGCCGGCGATCAGGGCCGGCAGCGACACCAGGGTGCCGGCCTTGAGGAAGAAGAAGGGGGTCAGCAGGGCGAAGACGATGGCCCGCATGCGATGGATGAGCACCTTGTCGTGCACAAACAGGCCGGCGATCACCATGCCGAAGAGATAGGCCGGCAGCACCGCTTCGCTGCGGGCGGTGACCGCCAGTGCCCCCAGGAGGCAGAGCACCAGGAAAATGAATTTGATCTCCGGTTCGCTCACCCGGCCGCCCCACCTACCAAAGACCCGGCGGCAGATGGACGGCAAACGCCATAAGGCCACCCCCGTGACCACCACGAAAATCACCAGCCAGTAGTCGTAGTTGGCAAAGATCAGGCCCAGGGCCAGTACCGTGCCCAGGTCGGTGATGAAGCAGGCAGCCAAGATCAGTTTGCCCAATTCCGTTTCATTGAGGCCCGTCTCCACCATTACGGCGTAGACCACCGCCATGGAGGTGGTGGACAAGGCGATGCCGGCGATCTGCGCGCCTTGGAGACTCCAACCGCTGATATAATAGGTATAGGCCATGGCCCCCAGGAAGGGCAGCAGGAAGGAGACGATGCCGATGGCCAGGGTGGGCTTGATCTGGCGGCGAAAGGATTCCGGCTCGATCTAGGCGCCCGCCAAAAAAGTCAGGACCACCGAGCCGAAGCCGGCCAGAAAATTGACCCAGGGGTTAGGCTGGAAGATGGCGGAGCCGAAATAGGCGCCGCAGTTGCCGGCGACAAAGCCGAGAAAGATCTCCACCAGGGCCACGGAAATGCCGATGCGGATGGAGATCAGGCTGGCCAACAGGGCCAGGCCGATCCACGCGGTGGCGGTGTACCAGACTTGCTCCACTTAATCCTCCTGAAACCGGTGCTGCCGCGGCCAAAAAAAAGCCCCTGACCCTCACCCGGTGAGATCAGGAGCCATCAGTGTCATCACGGTTCGGGCAGAACCTTCCTCCACCCCGGCGGACTCCATCGCCTACTTAAAATAATTTAACTCCGCTCACCCTGCCCGGTCAAGAAAATTGTGCCAAAAATCCCAAATCTGCGTGCCGGCATCTTTTAAAGTTGACATGAAGGCGCTTTTCGAGAAATAATTGAAACCAGAGACGGCGATGAAGTCCGCCTGAATTGCCCACCCTCACCAGGTGGGCTGATGACTTCTGTCCAATATTCTTGGGGCAGAGGTCTTTTTTTTTGCTCCCCTGACAAGGAGAAGCAATGGGAGTTTACCGGGACCTGAAAGAAGCCCTGGAACAGGAGTTAAGCCGCTTAGATAGGCTTCCGGAAGTGAAGGGGCCGCGAGTAGCCCGCCTCCTGGACAAACTGAGAGAGAACCGCTTCAATCTGGTGATCCTCGGAGCCTTTAAACGGGGCAAAAGCACCTTGATCAATGCCCTGCTGGGAGAGCCGGTGCTGCCCACCGCCATCATCCCCTTGACTTCGGTGGTCACCATACTGGGTTACGGGGAACACCTCGAAATCCGCGTCCATTTTCACAACGGCCAAAGCACCGCCATTACCCGGGAGGAGTTGGCGGCTTATATCACCGAAAAGGGCAATCCCAGAAACCAGAAGGGGGTGCGGGAGGTGGAGATCGCCTATCCTTCGGATTATCTCCGTGATGGGGTGCGCATCATCGACACTCCCGGGGTGGGCTCGGTCTATAGCCACAACTCCGAAGTGGCTTATAATTACCTCCCCCAGGTCGACGCCGCCATCTTCGTGGTCACCGTGGACCCGCCCTTATCCGCAGCCGAACAGGATTTCTTGAAAGATATCCGGGAATATGTCCATAAGCTTTTCTTCGTCTTGAATAAGATCGACTACGTTGATGAGGCGGAACGGCAGGAGGCCCTGGACTTTACCGTGGAGGTCCTGCAAGGCAACCTGGCGACCCAAAAGGTCATGATCTTCCCGCTGTCGGCCAAGCTGGCCCTGGAAGGCAAAGCCAACCGCGGTTCCGCCTTATTGAAGGCCAGCCTCTTACCACAATTTGAAAACCATCTGCGCCAGTTTCTCTACCAAGAGAAAGGCCGGGTATTGCTGATTTCTTGTCTCAACGGGGCCTTAAAAGCCCTGAACGACTCTACCCTGGCCCTCCAGGTGGAGCGGCAGGCCAGCGCCATCCCGCTTAAGGAACTGGAGGAAAAGATTGCCCGGTTCCATCTGGAATTGCAAGGCCTGGAGAAGGAACGGGAGATGTCCCTCCTGCTCCTCGACGGGCGCCTCAAGGCCGTGATGGTGGAATTGACCGGCGACTTGGAAACTTTTAAGCGCGGCACCTCGGCCCGGCTGCGCCGGGAGGTGGAAGCCGAGTTTCACCGGAAAAGCAACCTGGCCGTGGATCTGCGGAAAGAGCTGGAAGCCTGCTTATTTGCGGCCCTGCGGGATATTTTCACGGATTGGCGGCGTCAGGAAATTGACAAACTTGCACTCTTGTTGGCGGACACCCACCAGGAGTTCGCCGGCCGGATTAACGGCATCCTGGAGCGCCTGACGCAATTGACGGCCCGGATTTTTGACTTTTCCCTGCGGGGCTTCGCAGCCGAGGAAACCTTCATCGACAAGAGCCATTTCTGGTTCAAATTCAAGGAAGAACCGGTGGGCCTGGAAATCCTGCAAATGACCGTGACTTCGCTGCTCCCCAGGGCGTTCACCAAAGGCTTGCTGCTCAAAAAACTCCTGGAAAATGTGGCTGAATTAGTCGATAAACATTGCGGCCGCCTGCGCTATGATTTTCAGCAGCGGCTCCAGGAACTGGCCAGAGATTTCCGGCAGGACTGGCTGGCCAAGATCGGCGATACCACCCAAAACATTACTCAGGCCTTGGAACGGGCCAGGGTCCAGAAGCAGGAAAGCGCCCAGGCGGTGTCGCGCCGGACCGGAGAGGTGGAGCAAAGATTAACCGAAATCCTGCAAGCCGAAGGGGCGCTCTTGGCATTGAAGGCTCGCATTGAAACATCTTTGCCTTAAAGAAAAAATTAACAAAGAATAATAGAAGGATATCCACCCTTGAAAATCAGGAGTAGCAATCTTAAGTTCCCTGTAGGCCCTAACCATTCTCCTTAGGAGGTGACATTATGGAAGACTTTCAGAAGATCATCCGCGAAAAGAAGCTCCCCAGAGTAGGGCAGACCGTGCGCAGCCAAAAGTTCGGGACCTTGTGGCGGGTCATGGAGAAGAAAGAAGTCTGGCAGAATATCGACCCCGACCCCCAAACCGGTGAGACCCGCATGGTCCCGGCCATCTATCTGAGCTACTGGAAGATTCAGGATGAGGCCATGCCCGGGGTGGGCAAGATGATGGGGTTTTTGTACACCCTATACGATAATACCTTTGAGCTCAACTGGGACATCGCACCTTAAGTTGACCTGATTGCCTCTCAGGCAAGTCACTGCGGGGCCGAATTTTCTAGATTCGGCCCCTCGCTTTTTATAATTAACTCAGATATCCTCGTTCCAGGCTGCAAGATAATCTCCCTGAAAGCTGCGCCAGCGGTTGGAGAATCGGCAATACCGGGAGTGCCGCTCCTGTCCGCTGAACTGCCTGGAGGCCACCAAGAAATGTGTCAATTCTGTCATCAGCATGGCGACGGCAAGAAATGGTATCTGAAGGCGGAGCACTACTCTGAGGAACTTCTCGATAACCTGGAGCGTCGCCATTACCTGCAAGAATTTTTGCAAAAGTATGGCCAGGCGGATGGCGCCAAGTTCGAGCAAAATTTCCAGAAGGCCCTTCAGGGTCCGGCCTGGCTGCGCCAGCTGATCTTCCGCTTCCAGGAGCGGCGTCAGCGCCGGGACCACTTCGGGCAGGTGGTGCCCCTGGAAGACCTGGAGAAGGTGCTGGGTCTGGCGCGCTCCATCGTCCGCATCCCCTGCATTTGCCGCAAAATGAACAAAGGCCGGACGGACGCCGAGTATTGTTTCGGCCTGGGTCTGGACGCCGAAAAGATGCTGGATTTTAAGGATGCCTTCCTGGAAACCTTCCGCCTCGGCCCCGATGACGCCCATTTTGACCGCCTCTCCACGGCCGAAGCCCTCGATTTGCATCGCCGCTTCGAAAAACAGGGGTTGATTCACACCATCTGGACCTTCAAGACCCCCTTCATCGGCGGGCTCTGCAACTGCGATCGGGCTGATTGCCTGGCCATGCTCAGTTATCGTTATAATTTTCATGCCTTCTTCCGGGCCGAGTTTGTGGCCGAAGTGAACGTTGATGCCTGCACCGGCTGCCGGGAATGCCATGCCCAGTGCCAGTTCGGGGCCATCGGCTTCTCGGTGATGGACCGGAAGACCTTCATCGACCCCATCCGCTGCTACGGCTGCGGCATCTGTCGTTCCGCCTGTGAAATGGACGCCATCCACCTGACGCCCAGGTCGGAACATCCCCTGGCGCATAATCTTTGGTGAGCGTAGGGGACGGCGTGCCGTGCCCCTAAAGGAGACGGAAATGACCCGGATCATCCTGGTGCGTCATGGTCAGACCCCCTGGAACAAGGACAAAATCTTTCGCGGTTCCCGGGACATCCCTTTGAACGACCAGGGCCGGGAAGAAGCCCGCCTGGCCGGGGACTGGCTCAAGGGGGAAACCTTTCACGCCGCCTATTGCTCGCCCCTGTCCCGGGCCCGGGACACCGGCGAGGCCATCGCCGGGCACCACGGCCTTCAAGTGGCGGACCTGCCCGGCCTCACCGATCTCTGTTACGGCGATTGGGAAGGCCTGCCGCTCACCGAGGTCAAGGTGAAGTATGCCGACCTCTACCGCCAGTGGGAGCGCGCCCCCCACACCGTGCGCTTCCCCCAGGGCGAGACCCTGGACGAAGTGAAGCTCAGGGCTATGGCCGCGGTGTCTGAGGTGCTACAGCGCCACCCGGGCCAGACCATCCTCTTAGCGGCCCACCGGGCGGTGAACAAGGTGCTCATCTGCGCCCTCATCGGTCTCGACAACTCCCATTTCTGGCGAATCGGCCAGGACACCACGGCCATCAACCGCTTCGACTGGACCGGCGACACCTGGCAGATCATGGCCCTCAACGACACCTGCCATTTAAGAAGCATGCCGCGGGGGGAATACGTGGATTTCTAGATAGAGTTAGGAGAAAAGGCGAAACGGGGAAGAGGGGAAAAGGAAGACACCAGTGACTTTTGGATAATTCCAGATGTTATCTCGTTCCCGGGTTCAGGAAAATGTTCTTAAAAATTGGTGGCACAGGCTTTCCAGCCTGTGCGGGTGAGGCGGCGGGCGAGACGCCCGCCCCACGGAGACGAGAGGGGCAGGGCGCACCTGCACTATTGCTCACATTTAACCGACTGGGCCGCCACCGAATCCGGCCCGGCCAGCGGCTTAAACATCTGTTTGCTGGCGCCGCAGCAGGGGCATTTCCAGTCGTCGGGCAGATCCTCAAATCTGGTGCCTGGCGGAATTTTCCCCTTTTTATCTCCCCTGGCCGGATCGTAAATATAACCGCAGTTGGTCATCTGGCACTGCCACATATCTTCGGGCTTGGACTTTTCCATCGCGTTTTCTCCCAAAAGGCTTTTTTATTATCACAGTTGCGGAACTGCCTGGGCAAATCCTCCCTTGCCGGAATAAATCGACCAGACAAGTAGAAAATCAAAAATTCGGCCTTAACTTGTATACGGAACTGTCATCGAGAAACCGACTCCTGATAATAACAAGATAATTCATCCGCGCCCTGAGACAAGGGGCGCCCCGAAGAGAGGTGAGCCTTATGGGAAAATACGAGATCCTGAATTGGAGCGGGGAGAAGGCCAAGCAATTCGGCCATGCCGGCCGGCTCAATGAGCCCTACGAACTGGCAGAAGGCCAGGAAGCCGCGGTCTGCCAGGAATGCCACGCCATTTACCAGGAAAAGCGCTGGTTTTTCGATGCAAAACTCTTCGATAAGCTGGCGGGCGCCGGCAAGGTGCGCCAGGTGGTCTGCCCCACCTGCCGCAAGATCAAGGACCATTATGTGGAAGGCTACCTCACCCTGAGCGGCGAGTTCTTGGTGGAGCACAAAAACGAACTCGTCATCCTCCTGGAAAACGAGGCCGCCAAGGTGGGGAAACGCAACGTCGGCGACCGCATCATCCAGATGGCCCCGGAGGGAGAGAAACTGGTGGTGGAGACCACCACGGACAAGCTGGCCCAGCACCTGGGCCGGGCGATCTACAAGGCCTACAAGGGGGAGCTTACCTTCAACTGGGGTGAGAGGGATAAGTTGGTGCGCGTGTATTGGAGCCGGTAAGAAACGTTCGGTAGCAACCGTAGGGGCGACCCGCCGGGTCGCCCCTGCCTTTGGTAGCACAGGCTTTCCAGCCTGTGCTGAATGTCGCGATGGCGGGCCTGCGGGCCCGCCTTTTGCTTGGGCGGCAGCCGACGTCCGCTGTCACCCGGATTAAAGGCAAACCCTCTCCCCGGACCTCTAATCCAGCAGCAGCAGATCGAGGGCGGACACCGCCGTTGTCGGGGTCAGGAGGTAGGCGCCGTTGTAGTCGATGTCCGTGCCTCGGGCGGCGATGCCGTGGGCGATAATCTGGCCCCGGTCGTTGATGCCATAAGCCTCGTATAGATACATATTTACACCCTTAGGCTGGTTCGTTACCAGGCTATTCAAGTTATACATGACGCCGTCGATGTAAAGAAAGGCGGCGGTATCCATAAGGGTCGCGGCCTTCCCCACCACCTGTCCGGTGGTATTGATGCCGAAAGCTTCGCTACTAACGCCTCCTAGGGTGCCCAGGTCCTGCATGCCAGTGCTGCTGCTGTATAGAAAGGCGTGAGGCCCGGAAGAGGTCCAGGCCCCTCCCACCACTTGTGCGGAGGCATTGATGGCATTAGCCCAGCTATCGCCTCCGCCCGGGAGGGTGCCCAGGTCCTGCATGCCGCCGCCGCTGCTGTATAGAAAGGCGTGACCGGACCTCCCCACCACCTGTCCGGCGTCATTGATGCCGTAAGCAGAGCTAGAAGTGCTTAGGGCGCCCAGGTCCTTCATGACGCCGCCGCTGTAAAGAAAGGCGTGTTGATCCCCGGAAGAGTTATAGGCCCAACCCACCACTTGTCCGGCGCCATTAATGCCAAAGGCTTGACTCCAACTGACTCCACCCGGGAAGGTGCCCAGGTCCTGCATGACGCCACCACCCCAAAGAAAGGCATGGTAAGGGATGGAAGAGTACGAGGTTCCCACCACCTGTCCGACGGCATTGATGCCGGAGGCCTCACTACTAACATTGTAAGGAGTCGGCAGAGTGGCCAGGTCCTGCATGACGCCCCCGATGTAAAGAAAGGCGTGCGAATCCCCGGAAGAGGTGATCGCCGACCCCACCACCATACCATCGGCATTGATGGCTTCGGCCCTGCTTTCTGGTGAACCTGTTCCCCCCAGGCTGCCCAGCTTCTTGCAAGTATAATGGGGGGCGGCAACTGCGGACAGGGCGCTAGCCAGGAACATTGCCACGACTAAAAGAATGGTGCAGAATGACGGTTTTTTCATGGAAGTCTCCCCATCAAGGGCAAACCCTCTCCCCCGACCTTTAATCCAGCAGTAGCATATCGAGCCCGGACAGCGGCGGGACCGGGGTCAGGAGGTAGGCGTTGGCGATAATCTGGCCTCGGTCGTTGATGCCGTAAGCATATTGGAACACCACCCCCTGGGGCAGATTATTCACCAGATTGTTCAGGTCATACATGACCCCGCCGCTATACAGAAAGGCGTGGGGGGGGCCGGAAGCGGGGTAGGAGTACCCCACCACCTGCCCGGCGGCATTGACGCCGTAAGCTTGACTTTCCACATTGTAAGGAGCCGGGAGGGTTCCCAGGTCCTGCATGCCCACGCCGCTCTTCCAGAGAAAGGCGTGGGTGGGGGGAATAGTGAGAGTGGAAGAGATCTCGGACTTCCCCGCCACCAGTCCGGTGGTACTGATGGCATAGGCCGTGCTATTATCGCCTCCCAGGGTGCCCAGGTCCTGCATGTTGCCGCCGCTGTAAAGAAAGGCATGTGAATGCGAGGTAAATTGACTGATTTTAACGGCGGCCGACCCCGCCACCTGGCCGGCGGTATTGATGGCCCGAGCGCTGTTTAAAACTGTATTAGCCGGCAGGTTCTGTACCAGATTGTTCAGGTCCTGCATGACCCCGTTGCCGTAAAGAAAGGCGTGGTGGGCGCCGCCATTGGGAAAGGACTCCCCCACTACCTGGCCGGCGTCATTGATGCCGTAGGCCAAACTGTTGCCGTCACCGGGAGCCGGCACGAGGGTGCCCAGGTTGTGCATGACGCCGCCACTATAAAGAAAGGCGTGGCCAAAGGAAGGGCCCCAGGAGCATCCCGCCACCTGCTCGGCGGCGTTGACGGCGTAACCATTACTGGAGACATTGTAGGGATCTGGGAGCATGCCCAGATCATGTATGGCGCCGTTGTAAAGAAAGGCCCGGCCACCGTCCGACCCCGCTACCTGTCCAACCCCACTGAGGCCGTAGGCATAAATGGCACCAAAGGTGGGTCCTCCGACCCCCACATTCTGGTAAGTATAAGAGGGCGCAGCCGCCGCGGGCCGGGCACCCAACAGGAACATGCCCACGATTATAATAATGACGCAGAATGCCGTTTTTCTCATGGAAGTCTCCTCCTCAAAGGCGAACCCGCTCCCCCGACCCCTAATCCACCAGCAGCAGCAGTAGTAGCAACGGCGGAACGACGACAGCCGGCGGCGGCGGCCCCTTCAGGCTCAGAAGATAGGCGTGGCCATTGTTGCCGTTGGCGACGATCTGGCCCTGGTCGTTGATGCCAGCGGCGTTAGTAAGATTAACCCCGGCAGGCAGGTTCGTCACCAGGCTGGTCAGGTCCAGCATGCCCCCGTCACGGTATAAAAAGGCGCGG
The DNA here is from genome assembly GCA_026388765.1 of Deltaproteobacteria bacterium. Classification (GTDB taxonomy): domain Bacteria; phylum Desulfobacterota; class Desulfobaccia; order Desulfobaccales; family 0-14-0-80-60-11; genus JAPLJC01. The sequence goes on along the minus strand of JAPLJC010000259.1, from coordinate 23,190 downwards.
ACATCATAAGAAGAGCTGTAACAGTAGCCCACCACCTGTCCGGCGCCATTGAGGCCCGAGGCATAACTGGCATAGTTGTAAGGCGTCGGGAGCGTCCCCAAGTCCGTCATGCCGCCGCTGTACAGAAAGGCGTGGGTGGTCTTGGCCGCGGTTTGCGAATACCCCGCCACCTGCCCGGCGTCATTGATGGCCACGGCCTGACTCACATTGCCGCCCGGCAGGGTGTCTAGGTCCTGCATGAAGCCGCCGCTGTATAGAAAGGCATGGTTCGCCCCGGCCGCGGTTCTGGCCCACCCCGTCATCTGCCCGGCGGTATTAATGCCGGTGGCTCCGCTGATAACCGTGGGGCATCCCGGAAAGCCTCCCAGGTCTGTCATGCCGCTGCTGCTGTTCCAGAGAAAGGCGTGAGAGTACCCGGAAGAGCTCTGGGCGCTGCCCACCACCTGGCCGGCGGCATTGATCCCGGTAGCATAACTGCCGGAACCTCCGGGGAGGACACCCAGGTCTGTCATGCCGCCACTGCTGCTCCAGAGAAAGCCGTGAATATCATTGGCGGAAGAGGCGGCCGAGTAACCCACCACCTGTCCGGCGGCATTGAGGCCCGAGGCATAACTGGCATAATCGTAAGGCGCCGGCAGGGTGCCAAGGTTTTGCAGGAGGCCGCCGCTGTAAAGAAAGGCGCGGTTACTTCCCGACGTATACATATCCCCCACCACCTGTCCGGCCTGATTGAGGGCGTAAGCATGAGTACTAGAGCCCAGGTCCTTGCAGGAATAGGGGGCCGCCGTCGCGGAAAGGGTGCTGAGCAGGAACATTGCCACGACTAAAAGAATGGTGCAGAATGCCGGTTTTCTCATGGAAGTCTCCTCATAAAAGACTAACTCTCTCCCCGGCCCTTATTGCAGCAGCAACAGCAGATCGGGGCTGCCCAGCGCTGTGACCGGAGTCAAAAGGTAGCCGTAAACACTGGAGTTGGCGAGGATCTGGCCCCGGTCGTTGATGCCCACCGTGGTTACCAGAACTTCACCGGCAGGCAGGCTCTGCACCAGGAGGCTGTTCAGGTCCAGCATGACGCCGCCGCTATAAAGAAAGGCGTGGGACCCTCCCCCAGAGACGCCAGCCGACCCCACCACCTGGCCGCTTTTATTGATGCCGAAGGCCTGGCTTCCACCGCCTCCCAGGGTGCCCAGGTCATTCAGGCCGCCCAGGCCGCCTAGAAAAGCATGCTTACCCCCGGAAGAGGTGTCGGCCCACCCCACCACCTGTCCGTTGGCATTGATGGCGCTAGCATAACTGCCGGCATTATAAGGAGCAGCAAGAGTTCCCAGGTCTTGCATGACGCCATTCCAGAGAAAGGCGTGATGAAAATTGGTGCCACCATAGACGCATTGTCCCACCACCTGCCCGGCGTCATTGATGCCATAGGCATAACTATGAAGACCTCCTGGGATGATGCCCAGGTCCGTCATGCCGCCGTTACTGTAAAGAAAGGCATGGTCAGGGCCGGCAGAGGTGGTGTACCACCCCGCCACCCATCCGGCGCCATTGATGCAAGTGGCCCCACTTTCGATGGAGGTCGGGTTGGTGAAAAAAGGGTTCAGGTCCAGCTTGCCGCTCGCGCTGAAAAGAAAGGCGTGGGGAAGCCCGTTGTTTGTCGAATCCCCCACCACCTGTCCGGCGGTGTTGATGCCGAAAGCTTCACTGGAAAAATTGTAAGGAGCCGGTAGGGTGCCCAGGTCCTGCAGGCCGCCGCCGCTGTACAGAAAGGCGTGGTTGCCATCCTGCCCCACTACCTGTCCGGCGTTGTTAAGGGCATGGGGCGTTGTGTCCCACAGGGTGCATACTTGTTTGTAGGTATAACGGGGGGCGGCCGCCGCGGGCAGGGCGCCGGTCAGGAACATTGCCACGACTAAAAGAATGGCGCAGAATGCCGGTTTTTTCATGGCTGTCTCCTTATAAAAGGCGAACCCTCTTCACCGACCTCTACTCCAGCAGCAGCAAGTCGAGGGCGCCCACCGGTGGGCCCGGGGTCAGGAGGTAGGAGTGGCCATGACTGCCTTGGGCGATGATCTGGCCCCGGTCGTTGATCCCATAGGCGGCTGCTAGCACATCACCAGCAGGCAGGTTCTGCACCAGGTTGTTCAGGTCATGCATGACGCCGTCGCTGTAGAGAAAGGCGTGGGGAATGGGATCCCCGGAAGTGGCGGTGTCGGACCACCCCACCACCTGTCCAGCGGTATCGATGCCGTAGGCTTCACTGGCTGATCCGGAACCCGGGAGGGTGCCCAGGTCCTGCATGACGCCGCCGCTCCATAGAAAGGCGTGATAAATAAATACAGTGGTGTAAGACGTCCCCACCACCTGTCCGATGGCATTGACGGCATTGGCCCAGCTGGCAATCGCAGGAACTCCTGGGTTGAGAGTGCCCAGGTCCTGCAGGGGGGGGGCGCCGCTGTATAGATAGGCGTGACCGGACCCCCCCACCACCTGTCCGGCGTCATTGATGCCCTTTGCGTCGCTGGCACCGCTTATTGGCAGGGTTCCCAGGTTCTGCATGCCGCCGCCGCTGTAGAGAAAGGCTTGCTGAGACCCGGAAGAGGGTATCCGGTACCCCGCCACCTGTCCAGCGGCATTGATGCCGTAAGCATAATACTTATCATCAGGTCCCAGGGGGGTGCCGAGATCCACCATGCCGCCGCCGCTGCTCCATAGAAAGGCGTGGGCACCGGAGGAAGAGGTATAGGAGCTTCCCACCACCTGTCCGGCCGCATTGATGCCCTTAGCATAACTGCTGTAATTGTAAGGAGCCTGGAGAGTGCCCAGGTCATGCTTGACGCCGCCGCTGTAAAGAAAGGCGTGGTTACCCGACGGGGTGTACATATTCCCCACCACCTGTCCGGCCTGATTGAGGGCGTTGGCACCAGTATTGACGCCCAGGTCCTTGCAGGTATAAGCGGAGGCGGCCGCCGCGGGTAGGGCGCCGAGCAGGAACATTGCCACGGTTAAAAGAATGGTGCAGAATGCCGCTTTTCTCATGGAAGCCTCCTCATAAAAGCCGAACCCTCTCCCCGGACCTCTATTGCAGCAGCAGCAAATCGAGGCCGGCCGGCGCTGAGACCGGGGTCAGGAGGTAAGCGCCGTTAGAGCCGTTGACGACGATCTGGCCCCGGTCGTTGATGCCATAGGCCATATATAGAATAACCCCAGCAGGCAAGTTCTGCACCAGGCTGTTCAGGTCCAGCATGACGCCGCCGCTGTAAAGCCAGGCGCGGGGATTATATGGCGAACTATTATAGGAGAATCCTACCACCTGTCCGGCGGCATTGATGCCATGAGCTTCACTGTAACTGTCTCCCGGGAGGGCGCCTAGGTCCAGCATGCCGCCGCCGCTGTAAAGAAAGGCGCGGGGGTAATGGGGCGAAGACCTATAGGAGTTTCCCACCACCTGTGCGGCGGCATTGATGGCATAGGCATAACAGTCATGATCGTAAGGCGCCGGAAGGGCGCCCAGGTCCTGCATGACGCCGCCGCTGTAAAGAAAGGCGTGATAATACCCGGAAGAGCTATAGGAGTTTCCCACCACCTGTCCGGCGGCATTGATGCCGTAAGCTTCGCTAAGAATCGTTGTCGGGTGCAAGCCTCCCAGGTCCTGCATGACGCCGTCAGTGTATAGAAAGGCGTGAAAAAGTCCGGTAGAGCTTTTGGAGGTTCCCACCACCTGTCCGGCGGCATTGATGCCGGATGCACTACAGGCAGCATCGTAGGGAGCCGGGAGAGTGCCCAGGTCCAGCATGACGCTGGGACTGCCGGGGCTGTAGCGAAAGGCGTGGTAAATAGTATAGGAAGAGGAGTCACATCTCCCCACCACCTGTCCGGCGTCATTGATGCCGTAACCATAACTGGCAACAGTGTAAGGAGCCGCAAGGGTGCCCAGGTCCTGCATGACGCCGCCGCCGTAAAGAAAGGCATGGTTAGCGGTCTCATTGTAACCCGACACCTGGCCGGCGTTATTGATGCAACTGGCCAAATTAACACTAGACGGTACGAGAGGGGGCAGTTTCTTGCAGGTATAACGGGGGGCGGCCACCGCGGGCAGGGCGCCGGCCAGGAAGATTCCCAGGGTTAAGAGAATGGTGCAGAATGCCGGTTTTTTCATGGCTGTCTCCTTGACTTCTAAGGGGTGGGCCACCCTCCGGGGCGGCTAGCGCAGGCCAGGCAATCAGCCTGAGATAATCCCGATTAACCTAATCCCGATTAACCTAATATAAGATGCAGAACGGTCAATTTAAAGTATAAATTTAAAGAAAATGACCATCAAATTTTGGTAAATTCCCGGCGTTTTGAGATGAGGCGGGCCTCCGGGCCCGACCTTTTCGTGGCGGCCGGGGACGGCCACCCCCCAGGTGCTATTCTTTCTTTTCCCCTCTTCGCCTTTTACCCTTTTACCCTTTTCCCCTCTTCTCTTTCCCCTTTCGTCTCCTCTTTTGGCTTTTTCCCTGCCCCTCTGCGCCTTTGCCCCCCAGGTCTTCTTCTTTTCGGGCCGGCTTTTTCTGCTTCCGGCTCACTGCTCACTGCCTTCGGCTCACCCTCCTCCTCCGGCAGGACGAGGTTGACGTGGCGGCGGCGGATGTCGACGTGGGCCACCTTGACCCTGACCTGGTCCCCCAGGGAGAAGCTGGACCCGGTCTTGCGGCCGGTCAGGCGCATGCGCACCTCATCATACCGGTAGTAATCGTTGGGCAGGTCCACCAGCCGCACCAGCCCTTCGGCAAAGACCTCATCCAGGGCGACGAAGAAGCCGAAGGCATTGACCCCGGTGACCCGGCCGGAGAAGGCCTCGCCTACCCGGTGGGACAGGAAGCGCACCTGCATCCGGGCCAGCATCTCCCGCTCCGCCTCGATGCCCAGGCGCTCCCGTTTGTTCAGGTGATTGGCCAGGGTCTCCAGGTCGTCGGGTTCCAGGGAGACGGGCGGTTTCTTACCGGCCAGCTTGGCCAGCAGCAGCCGGTGGACGATCAGGTCCGGGTAGCGCCGGATGGGGGAGGTGAAATGGGTGTACCATTCAGTGGCCAGACCATAGTGCCCCAGGGCCTCCCCGGCGTAGCGGGCCTGCTTCAGGGAGCGCAGCAGCATCAGCAGCACCATGGGGGCCAGCGGCGTCTGCTGCACCTCCTCCAGGAAGCCCTTGAGCGCCCGGGGGTCCCGGTGGGCCTCCTTGGGCAGTACGAACCCCAGGCTCTTGAGAAAGCCGCGGAAGACCGCGATCTTGGCGGGATCGGGCGGCTCGTGCACCCGCAGCAGGGAGGGCTCGCCCAGGAAGATGGCCACCGCCTCGTTGGCGGCGATCATAAACTCTTCAATGATCTGGTGCGAGAGGAGCGAGTCCACCCGGAGTATGTCCTCCGGCCAGCCCCGCTCATCCAGCACCACCTCCGCCTCGGGAATGCTCATCAGCAGGCTGCCCCGCTCCCCGCGCCGGTCCCGCAGCAAAGTGCGCAGCTCTTCCATCCAGCCCAGCATCTTGAGAAAAGGCCGGTATTGCTGCCGCAGGTCCCGGTCTTTTTCGGTCAGCAGGCGATGCACTAAGACGTAAGTGAGGCGGGCGTGGTTGCGGATCACGGCCCGGGCGAACTGGAAGCGTTTCCGCCGGCCCTTGCGGTCGTAGTCCAGGATGACCACCACCGCCAGGCGGTCCACGTCGGGCTTGAGGCTGCAAACATCCGTGGCCAGTTGCTCCGGCAGCATGTGCACCGCCCGCTGGGGAAAGTAGACGCTATTGCCTCGGAGCTCGGCCTCCCGGTCCAGGATCGAACCCGGAGCCACGTAGTGGCTGACGTCGGCGATGGCCACGTACAGGGTGAAGGCGCCGCCAGGCTTTTTCTCGACCAAGATGCCGTCGTCGAAATCCCGGGCGCTTTCGCCGTCAATGGTCACCATGGGCAGCTCCCGCAGGTCCAGGCGGTCCTTCAGGACCCGGGGCGACAAATCGAGAGAAATCTTCTCGGCCTCGGCCAGCACCTCCGGGGGAAACTCGTCCGGCAGACCGTATTTCAGGATGACCAGCCGGGTCTGGACCGCGGCGTCTTCCACTGAACCCAGGACCTCGATGATGGCCCCCTGGGGGTTCAGGTGGCCGGTGGGATAGTTGGTCACCGCGGCCCGCACCATGTCTCCGGCGGCGGCGCCCGCCAGCTGCTCCGGGGGGATGATCAGGTTGAAGATGAGGTGCTCGTCTTCGGGCTCCACATAATAGGTATTTTCCGCCTGGCACAGGAGGCCCAGAACCTCTTGGTGCCGGCGCTCCAGGACACGGATCACCTTGCCTTCCTTGCGACGGCCCCGGGTGCCTTCGATCCTGACCACCACCCGGTCGCCGTGCCAGGCCTCCTTCAGGTTCACCGCGGTCAGGTAGATGTCCTGGCCGCCGGTTTCCGGGGTGACGAAGCCGAAGCCGTCGGGGTGCACCGAAAGCACCCCATGCACCAGGTTCATCTTTTCCGGCAAGCCAAAGCGGCCGCCTTTCAGGGAGACCAACTTGCCCTGGGTGACCAGCTGCTCCACCATGGCGTTGATGGCCTCCGCCTGGTCCGGGCCCACCTTCATAACCTCCAGCAACTCCGCCGGCAACAGCGGCCGGGCCGCTTCCTCAAAGGCCCGCAACACCCGGCTTTCCAGGGAGGGCTTACGTTTCCTTCGTCTTCTCCGATCCATCTTGTTCCCCCTACACGGTGACCGGCCATTGATTCAGCCGGTAATTTTGTAACTATAGAATAATCCGCTTCATTTTACGATAGCGGCGGCCGGGATTCTGTCCTTTTCCGAGGCTGATCACCATAGCTGCGCCGGCCTTCTTGCTTTTTGCTGAAAGCTGAAAGCTGACCGCTGAAAGCTAATTCCCCAGCCAGGCCAGGGTGACCAGCACCCAGGTCCCTTCGTTGGCTAGCTCGCCCAGGGCCGCGCCCTGGCGGTCCCGCTCCCAGCCCGCCTCCCGGATGGCAAACCAGAGTTGTCCCAGCCTGGTGAGGATACCGATATGCCCGGCGAGCAGCATGAGCCCGGCCATACCCTCGCCGCCCACCGTGAAGATCTTGTAGGCCAGGGTCAGCTGCGGCAGACCGATGAAACAGACCGCAAAACCGGCGTTCACCAGCGGGTCGCTGATTTTTAGTCTCCGCCACCAGGCCCACAACCCCGTGAGCATTACGCCCGAACCCACCAGGATGGCGGTCAGGGTGTCCTTGGCATCCCACAGGTCCGTCCCCCGCCAGAGCATCGCCCCCAGGCAGGCGGCGATCATAGTGGTCCAGAGTCCATAGCTCATGACGGTCTGGAGCGTCACCCGGCTCGGCTGCTTTAGGTGCGCCCGGATAGTCAGGGTCAGGTTGATCGACAGGAAGGCCAGCCAACTGGCCAGCCAACTGAGATTCACCCCCTGGGAGGTGGTGAGTAGCCGCAGGAATTCGCTGCCGCCGGAGATGATGGTGCAGCCGATCTGCACGGCAAACAGGGCGTCAGCGGTAAGCTTTTTGGTTATCGGCATGGATTGGGATCAGCGTATAACTAGTGGTCTTTGGGAGTGCCTTCGTAGGGGCGACCCGCTGGGTCGCCCTTGAGTCATCCATAAACAATAATGCCGGTTTGATTCGAAGCAATGGAAGGATCACCATTTAACTCTGGGGCCTGCCCTGCACTCCGAGTTTTGGCGGCCTCGGGCCACCCTATAACTCCTCATGGTTGGGGCCTCCAAAACAATTAGATTTGTGCTTCATCGAACAATCCTATATAATTTTTTTGGCTAAACATTATCTTCCAGAAAGGCGGCGCCTGCGCATGGCAGGTTTGCAGATAGAATACCTGAAGAACCTTAGCCCGGCCCGGCGGCAGGCCATCCTCAGCCGTTCCCAGGTTGACGTCAGTGCGGTGCTGGCCGTCGTGGCTCCGATCCTGGCGGCCCTGCGCGCCGACGGCGACGCCGAATCCCTGCGGCAGCACCGGCAGTTCAAGGCCGATATCGCCGGGGCTGATCTGGAGGCCACGCCCTCGGAGATCGAGGCGGCCTACCGGGCCGTGGACCCGCAGGTGCTGGCAGCCCTCAAGGTGGCCGCGGGCAACATTGAAAAGTTTCACCAAGCCCAGCGGGAGCGGGAGATGTGGGCCATGGAAGTGCAGCCCGGCATCCTGGCCGGGCGCCTGACCCGCCCCCTCGACCGGGTGGGCTGCTATATACCCGGCGGCCTGGCCTCCTATCCTTCCAGCGCCTTGATGAACATCATCCCGGCCCGGGTGGCCGGGGTGAGGGAAATCATCGCCGCCACCCCGCCGGGGCCCGAGATGGCGGTGAACCCCGCCACCCTGGTGGCGGCCCACCTGGCGGGGGCCAGCCGCCTCTTCAAGCTCGGCGGGCCCTGGGCCATCGGCTCGCTCGCCTACGGCACGGAACTGGTGCCCCGGGTGGACAAGATCGTCGGGCCCGGCAACAAGTACGTCACCGCCGCCAAACTCCGGGTCTTCGGCGTCGTGGACATCGACTCCCCCGCCGGCCCCAGCGAGGTCCTGATCCTGGCCGACGATTCCGCCGAGCCCCGCTTCCTGGCCCTGGACTTTCTCTCCCAGCTGGAGCACGACCCCGAGGCCGCCGCCGTCCTGGTGACACCCTCGGCGGGATTGGCCCAAAAGGTGGTGAACCTGATCGCCTCCGAACTGCCGCACCTGCCCCGCCGGGAGATCATCGAGGCGGCGCTTGCCAAATACTCCGCCGCCCTGGTGGTGGAGAGCCTGGACGAAGCGGTGGACTTCGCCAACCTTTACGCCGCTGAGCATCTACAGATCGTCACCAAAGAGCCCTTCGCCCTTCTCCCCCGCATCCGCCATGCCGGCAGCATCTTCCTGGGGCCCTACGCCCCGGTGCCGGTGGGGGACTATGCCTCCGGGACCAACCACGTGCTGCCCACGGGCGGTTGCGCCCGGATGTTCTCCGGCCTGTCGGTGGACGATTTTATCAAGCGCCCCACCTTCCAGCACCTGTCCCGGGAGGCCCTGGCCAATCTTAAAGACACGGTGATTACCCTGGCGGAAAACGAGGGCCTCCTGATTCACGCCCGGGCCGTGGCCGAGCGCTTCAGGTATGTCTGAGCGAGGATAGAACCCATGTCGACCCCTAAATCTCCAACCACCGTCATCCCACTTCCGGATCTCATCGACGTCCAGAACCATGTCAGCCCCCACACCATCGACATCGATAAGGTGGGGGTGAAAAACATTTCCTATCCCATCGTGGTGATGGATAAGTTCAACGGCACCCAGCACACCGTGGCCCGTATCAACATGTACGTCAACCTGCCCCATCGCCACAAGGGCACCCACATGAGCCGGTTCATCGAGATCTTGAGCGAATACCGCCGGGACGTCAGCCTCCAGAAGATCGGCCCCATCCTGGAGGAGACCCGCCGGCGCCTGCACGCCCATTCGGCCCACCTCGAGATGACCTTCCCCTACTTCATCGACAAGGAGGCCCCGGTAACCAAGGCCCGGGGCTTAATGGAGTATATCTGCAACATTACCGGGGCGCTTTACGAGGATGGCCGCCTGGACCTGGTGGTGGGCATCACCGTGCCCATTACCACCCTGTGCCCTTGCTCCAAGGAGATCAGCCAGGTGGGGGCCCATAACCAAAGGGGGGAAGTGCGGGTCCAGGTGCGCTACCGGAAATTCTTCTGGATCGAAGACCTGATCCGCCTGGTGGAGGTATCGGCTTCCTGCGAGGTTTACGCCCTGTTGAAGCGCCAGGACGAGAAGCACGTCACCGAGAAGGCCTACGCCAATCCCATGTTCGTGGAGGACGTGGTCCGGGAAATCGCCCACCGCCTCAGCCAGAACGACAATTTCACCTGGTACTCGGTGGAATCCGAAAACTTCGAATCCATTCACAACCATTCGGCCTACGCTTATATAGAGAAATAGAGAGCTTCTGTCCCAGGGCTAAGGCAGCCTTTGCCCTCCCTTCGTCCCCCTGGGCCGTCATCCCCGGAATGGACCCTAAAAGGGTTATCAGAGCCATCAGCTTCAGCAAAAGAATCTCGTTTAGGTAATTTTGCCCGGTCTAGAATAGGTATTTTTGCCTATTGGCTTTAAGCCGGGGGATTATTACTTTTTAAACGATATAAGTAAAATACAAATAACAATAAATAGTTACCCATTTACTTCACTATCCGGGAATATCGCGACGGTGGAGCTTACTACTGACAAGGAGAATGATATGAGTTGTTTTGAAAAAGTGCATGGCGGTTATAAGGTGGACGGCCTGGAGTTGAAGGCCGCCAACTGCGGCTGCGGCGGCTTGACCGGCCCCGGCGGTTCCGGGTCGGGCGACTGTTGTTTCACTTACTCCAGAATTAAGCATGATGCCAATACCATCTTTTTCTTTGCCAAGAATACCACCCCCAACACCACCAATAACTACGAGTGGGGCTACCGGGTCCAGAAAGGCGATCACATCGTGGATGTGCAGATGCTGGATACCCGCGGCCCGAAGAACTATAAGTTTGGCGGCGTCATGCCTCCGCCCCTGTCCTCCTGGACCGGCAAGGGCTGGGCGGTGATCTCCCAATTCGAGCGCTCGGTGGAGGGCACTGGCGAGCCCCTGCCGGAGTGGTGCGACAGCGCCGCCTCGGCCTGCGAACGGCCGCTGGTGGAGAAAGAGAAGGGCAAAGGAGATTTTCACTGATTCTGCCAACCACGGCTAATTCCCTCAAGGCTTAATAATTCTCCCCGGCGTCGCCGGAAGCGAAGTCACGGGCCGGGGCCCTTGACCCCGGACTGAGGGATCTGCCGGGGAGACGACCGCGGGGAAGGTCCCGGAAGGTTATTCCGGGCCTTCCCTGAATTTTTTTTTGATTGGCGCCCGGGTTATCCCCCGGCAGCCTCGCCAACCCTGATAGACTGCTGCGATTACCGAAAGCCAACCTTTCTTGCCCTCAAGTTTAATGCCCTTCCGACTCATCGCCAAGCACGACTTTAAAACCAACCTGTAAGGTTTAAAAAAAAACTTTAATACCGATAAAATTCATGGTATATTAACACATTAAGATATGTATACATGCAAAAATGTTAAGTTAATAGAAAGTTTAAGAATAAAATTATTAAAATATCGTTTCAGTGGCAGGGGAAATCAGTAAACACTCTTTACTGGCCTGGTTATCAACCAAACTATTCGGGAGGGACGATGAGAGACGAGCGGCTGTTTGGTGGCACCACGATTAATCCTTTCTTGGCAAAAACCCACCTGCCCGGCCTCCGGCGGACCTGGCGCCTGTTGACGGTCTGCCTGGCGGCCCTCGGCCTGCTGCTGGCCTTTCTCAGCCCCGCCGCCGCCGGCGACGGCGCCCTGGACCCCACTTTCAATAACTTTAAGGGAGTGCAGAAGCTCCCCATCCTCCGCAACCAAGCCGATTACGTCACTGACAATACCCCTAGTGGCACTACCACCGGCGTTTCTCTGATCTGCGGCTATTTCACCTCGATTACCGACAGTAGCGGTACTTACCCCAACATCAGCGGCATCGCCAAGCTATTAGACACCGCCGGCACGGTGGATACAACCTTCCACATCCCGATCGTGGGCGAGGTGCGCACCATTCTCCTGAGTGACAATATCAGCACCACCTCGCCGATCCTCATCGGCGGCAATTTCAGCGTCGCTGGGAGCGACAACATTCCTTACTATAATCTGGCCCGGTTAACCAATAGCGGCTCGGGCTATGCAGTGGATATCACCTTCCCGCATATCTTCAATCAGGTCGTTACGGGGAGCGGAAGCAACATCCCGGTCAGTGCGGTGAACACCATCGCGCTGCAGGGCGTCTACGCCACCGGCTACATCCTGGTGGGGGGGTATAACCTGCAGGTCCAGGGGGACGCCAGCAACCATGCCTACCACTTGATCCGCTTAAATCCCGGCACCTCCCTCAGTCCCTATACCTGGGATAGCGCTTATAGTGCCGCTAACCCCGCCCGCGCCTTGCCCGGGGGGAATGTGAATGGCATTAATCTTAGTGATACCAATTTTCTCAATCAGGCCCGCATCTTCGGCACCCTGCCCAAAGTCGGTGGCGGCATCGATTACATGGAGCTCACCGATACAAGTTTATCCACGATAGTGGCGGGCCTGGGAAGTGGTCAGATGGACGGTCAAATGTTTAGTATGAGCCAAGTCAACGGACTGTGGGTGATAGTCGGGGAATTCAAGAACGTGTTTGGGTTTCCCCTGAACGGCGTCGCCCGGCTGAAGGCCGATTTGAGCGACCTGGACTCCCGCGCCTCTGGCTCCTTTAATTATAATATCAGTAATTTAGGCGGCGCCGGCCTGCACTCGGTGAACCAAATCTGGGGAATGGTCATGGGAGGCAATATTACCACCTTTAACGGCGCCACCTGCGGCAAGCTGGTGCGCCTCACCAGCACCGGGACCGTGGATGGTACCTTCAATCCCGGCGGCATCGGGCTGGATGACCGCCCCTGGCGGATATACCAACCCAAAAGCAGCACCAACTTTCAGATCCTCGGGGCCTTCCGGCATTACAACGGCACCGCTAATCCCCGGGGCGGCATTGCCACTCTGAATAGCAACGGCGTCCTCCAACCAAATTATGCCAACCTCAGCACCATTTCCACCACTCCCGGCACCGTATACGCCATGGAGTGGGATCAAAGCGGCTTCATCATCGGCGGCGATTTCACCGGGGTGGGCGGCAAGTGGCATCCGAATCTGGCCCGGCTCAACTGGGACGGCAGTGTCGATCCTGAGTTCCTGCACAATGTCGATGGAGTCGTCCACTACCTCAGACAGGCCTGGACCGGTTCCACTAATAACGATATGCTCGTCGCGGGGAATTTTGGCGCGGCCGATGGGGTCGGCTGCACCAGCCTGGCGCGCTATAACATGAATAGTAGCATGGGCCCCTATAATTATCCCAATACCACCTATTCCCTGGACTACAACTTTCGTCCCGCGGTGACCAGGGCCGATGGCACCCTGGGCACGGTGAAGATGGCCAATGCGAATGATAACGCGCCCCATAATATTATGGTTGGGGGAAATTTCGACAAGGTCAATGGCACCGGTGGTTTAAACTCCGTGGCGCTACTCGCCAGCACCGGCGCCCTGGTCCCCGGCTTCACCTTCACTCCTCCGCAAGGTTTATCCAATATCAGGGTAAACGCCGGGGGCAGTATGGGCACCTCGTATGTGATGGCCGGGAAGGCCAATTATACCGACCCGAATAATAGCTCGTCACCCGTTGGATTTGGCTGGCAACTCACCAGTATCGGCGCCCTGGATACCAGCTTCGCCATCAACCAGTCTCCGGTGCCGAACGTCGCGCTCTTTGATGCTGAAGTGATCAACGGGGGCGGCCCACACGGGGACGGGCCCTCGCCGTTTTTCTTATGCGGCAATTTTACCCATGTTAGCGATCTCCAAGGTTTCAATATTCCGCGAGGCTACATTGCCCGGTTTAATGCCAACGGGACCTTGGATACCACCTGGGCCCCGACGACGACCACCAACGGCCCCATTAATGCCCTGGATGTAGAGAGCAATGGGAAGATTATCATCGGCGGCGCCTTCAGCCAGTATAATTCGACCCCCCGTAGCGGGGTAGCGCGGTTGAATGCCGGCGGTTCCCTGGACCTGAGCTTCGATCCCGGCAGTGGGGCCACCGGTGGTCCGGTCTATCTGGTGAATTGGGATGCCTATAACGGCATAGCCTTCATCGGCGGCTCATTCACCACCTACAATGGCGCCTTTGCACCGGGGTTCGCTCGAATCATTGCCGGCCCCCGCGTGAGACCTGGAGCGGTAGGCTCCCTCCTGCTGCTGCTGGGCGATTAGCACCAGGGTGGCCTCGGGCTACCACGGTCTGTTTCCGGAAAGCACAAAGGGGGTAATGGCCCTGAAGCCATTACCCCCGGTTATTTACTCCGCCGAATTATCTGAGGTTCTACCTGCCGACCCGGACCCGGATTCTCACGTATTGCTCCGGGGGCTTGTCCTTCTCCCAGGGCCGGGCGATGTTGACCGTCACCGCGGTTTCCCCCGGCGCCCGGGCTTCCCAGGTAAACTCAAGGCGGCCGAAGTCGCCCATGAGCGGCTTCGGGCGCTTTTCCGGGGGAAGGTCCTGCCGGGATAACAAAGTCAGGATTGTGGCGTCATAAGTGGGGGCCAGAGTTGTATAGCCGCCGCTGGCGGGATTGCGCAGATCCAGCCGCAGCTTCTCCCCCACTCTCATGGTCACCGTCCGCCCCGAGTCTTTTTCGGTGAGAGTGTAAGTGGCGGCCGAGGCGGCCTGGACCGGCAGGGCCGTTACCAGCAAACAGGTCCAAAATAGCGACGTTATCCGGGAAAGAAGCATCATCAACCTCGTGGCGGGAGACCGCCCGTTTTCTGGGGGAGTTGCCCGAATAATCCAGGGAGCCAGGCGATCAGTCCTCTTCCTGTTTCTTCTTTTTGACCCTTTTTCCGGTCTTGTCGCCGGCCTTCGGACCTTCCACCTTGCCCTTGCCGCCCAGCAGCTTCTCCTGGTTAGGGTGCGGCCCCAGCCACTGCACCCGGCCGGTGTCCAACTCATAGACGGCGCCCAGCAGTTTGGTCTTGCCGGCCTTCACCGCCGCCTTGATCATCGGGCTCTTTTGCAGCACGTCTTCCATGGACTGGAAGACGTTTTCCTTGACCGCGGCCGCGACCAGGGCCTCCGCGGCGGCCCCGGGGTTGTCCACCTTGGCCTTGTCCGCCGCCGGTTTAATGAGGGCCACCAGGACTCCCATGCTGCCCGGGAGCTTGGTGCCTTCCACCGCCGCGGTCACCGCCCCGCATTGGCTGTGCCCCAGGACCACCAGCACCGGGATGCCCAGGTAATCCACGAACTCCATGGTGCCGATCTCATCGGTGGCGGCCACATTGCCGGCCACCCGGATGACGAAGAGATCGCCGATCCCCTGATCGAAAATCAGCTCCACCGGCGCCCGGGAATCGGAGCAGGAGAGCACCGCGGCAAAGGGGTGCTGGCCCTGGCCGGCGGTCAGGGCCCGGCGCGCTGCGTCCTGGTGGGGATGGGTGGTCTTACCCTCCAGATAGCGGGCGTTGCCGTCTTTCAGCATCTTCAGGGCTTCATCGGGAGAAAGGCCGGGGCCGCCGGGGCCGGCGGCTAGGCCCGGCGCTGTTAAGGCCAGTAGTAATATCGCCATGACTAGAGCCAGGTTCACTCTTCCCCTCATGATCATCTCCCACAGGCCGGCGCCGGTGGCGCCGGCTCGGATTTGGCCCCCGCCTCCTCCTCACCCTTCATCAGCTCCCGGGCCAGTTCCATCATCTGACGCAGTTTCTGGTCCACTTTGAAGTTGACGGAATCCGGTTCCCAGGAGCCGTCGGGTTGGCGCTTCCCCGCCGGCAGGCCGGTCAAGAGCTCCAGGGCCTCGTCCACGTGCCCCACGGCCCAGACATGGAATTGCCCTTCTTTGACTGCGTCCACCACTTCCTTCTTCAACATCAGGTCCTGGACGTTGGCCTTGGGGATGATGACCCCCTGGGTCCCGTCCAGCCCTCGCGCCTGACAAACCTTATAAAATCCTTCGATCTTCCAGTTGACCCCGCCGATGGGTTGGGCCTCGCCCCGCTGGCTCACTGAACCGGTCATGGCCAGGTTCTGGGCCAGGGGCGCCTCCGCCACGGCGGAGAGCAGGGTCACCAATTCCGCCATGGAGGCGGAATCGCCCTCCACCATCCCGTAGCTCTGCTCGAAGCAGAGGCTGGCGCTCAGGGTGAGGGGCTTGTCCTGGGCAAAGCGGCTCCTCAGGAAACCCGCCAGGATCAGCACCCCTTTGTTGTGGATGTTGCCGGACAGTTGGGACTCCCGGTCGATGGCCACCACCCCGCCCCGGCCCAGACCGATGGTGGCGGTGATGCGGCTGGGCCGCCCGAAGGCGTGGTCCCCCAGGGCGTAAACCGACAGGCCGTTCATCTGGCCCACCACCCCGCCCGAGGTTTCGATGAAGAGCATGCCTTCGTCGATGAATTCCTGCAGCTTCTCTTCCGGCAGGTCGGCCCGGTAAGTCTTCTCCTCGATGGCCTTCTCCACGTCGGTGCCGAAAACCACGTCGTGGGCATTGTTCCGGGCCCAGAAGTTGGCCTCCTTCAAGGTGTCCTTGACTTCCTCCAACTGCAAGGTGAGCTTGGCTTGGTGCCCGGCCAGCTCGCCGGCTTGCTCGATCAGACGCGCCATCCCGCTCTTGTGCAGGGGCAGGAGCTTCTGATCCTGGCAATAACCGGCGACCAACTCGCAGAACTTCTGGACGTGTTCGTCGGTCTTGCGCATGCGCGAGTCGAAATGAGCCTTGATCTTGAAGAATTTGTGGAAGTCTTCGTCATAGATATAGAGAATCTGGTAGATATAGGGGTCACCGATGAGGATGATCTTGATGTTCAACGGGATGGGCTGGGGCTGCAGGGTCCGGGTGGTGATGAGGCCGAACATCTCCGCCGGGTCCTCGATCCTGATCTCGCCGTTTTTGAGGCAGCGTTTCAGGGCCTCGTAGGAAAAAAACCAGCGCATCAGGTCCATGGCTTCCATCACCAGGTAGCCGCCGTTGGCCCGGTGCAGCGAGCCGTTGCGAATCAGGGTGAAGTCCGTTACCAGGGCGCCGAACTGGGCCCGGCGGTCCACCGCCCCGAACAGGTTGGGATAGGTGGGATTGTTCTCAAAGACCACCGGCGCCCCCGTGGTCTCGCTGTGGTCCACGAAGACGTTTACCTGGTACTGGGTAAAGCTGGGCTCCGGCATCGGGAAGGGAAAGGGCCCCTGAGCCCCCGGCCGCTTTTTCAGGTCATCGATATTCCTCAGGATGTCTTGCTCGACATCTTTGAGGTAGTCGAGCACTTGGGGGAGATCCTTGTACTTTTCCCGGAGATCCTCCATGTGGTGTCCCACCACGTAAAGGGCCACATCCTGGTCCAGCTTCTTTTCCTTCTCCTGGTACTCTTTCTCCATCTTGCGAATCTTGCGGATGGCATCGTTCATCACCGTATGGAGTTGGGTGGACTTCTGGCGCAGCTGCTCCCGGTCTTCGTCGCTCAAGCCCTTGAGTTCCTCTTCACTCAGGGGCTTGCCTTCTTTGCCCGGGAAGATCATCAAGCCGGTGGGGGAGATGTTGAGGATGAAACCCTCCTCCGTGGCCTTGGCGTCCAACTCCTGGAGGATGGTATTGCGCTCCTGGGTGAAGGTGTGCATCAGGGCTTCCCGGCGGTTGGAGTAGTCCTCGCTCTCGAACACCTCGGGAATCTGCACTCGCAGGGTGGAGATGAGCTCCTCCATGTCGGCCTTCAGGCCCCGGCCCATACCCTTGGGCAGGCTGAGGCTCTGGGGCTTCTCCGTGTCTTTAAAATTGTGGACATAGATATAATCGGGGGGAGAGGGCTCGTTGGCCGCCAGCTCCGCCACGTAGCCCATGATGGTCTCGGTCTTCCCGGCCCGGGGCGGCCCGGCCACATAGATGTTGTATTCCAGGTCCTTGACCCCCAAACCGAATTCCAGGGCGTGCACCGCCCGATCCTGAGCCACCACCTTTGCCTTCAAGGGGGTGAGATCCAGGGTGGTTTCAAAACCCAGGCTGTCGGGGTCGCAAGAGGCTCGCAGACTTTCCGGCTTCAATTCCCAACGATTCGGTGACATGAGTCCTCCTCAGGTTTAAGTCTCTTCGTAAAAAGCCGGCGGCTCAGGCCTAAGGCGGCGGCTTAGCCGGTCAATTCTTTCAGGCGGGTTAAGGGGCAAACCTGCGGGTCGTGAAACCCGGGCCCTTCCAGTTGGATGGTGTTGTGCTCCAGGCCAAAGCGCTGCCGCAGGATTTCCTCGATCTCCCAGGTGAGGCAGTCCCGGTCCTGGGGGCTGTCCACCGCCACATGGACGCTGGTGGCAAAGATCCCCGAGGCGATCGTCCAGATATGCAAATCGTGCACCTTCTTGATCTCGGGATGCGCCTCCAGGGCCTTGGCCACCGCGTCCAGATCGATGTGCCTGGGAGTGGATTCCATCAAGATCTCGGTGGCCTCCCAGACCAGCTGCCAGCTGCTGATGACGATCATTACCCCCACGACCATGCCGGCCAGCGGGTCGAACCAGTACCAGCCTTGCCACCAGATGGCCAGCCCGGCCACCACCGCCGCCAAGGACGCGAAAGAATCGGACAACAGGTGAATAAAGGCCGACCTCAGGTTGATGCCATGCTCCCGGGTGGGCATGAGGACGTACATCCCCAGGAGGTTCACCAACAAGCCCAGGCCGGCGACGACCAGCAAGGGCGTGCTGCTGATCTCCGGCGGCTGGAAAATCCGGCCCATGGCCTCATAGAAGATATAGCCGGCCATACCCCATAGGACCAGGCCGTTGACCAGGGCCACCAGGATTTCCAGACGATGGTAACCAAAGGTCTTTTGGGCCGTAGGGCGCCGCAAGGCCCAGCGCAGGGCCAGCAGGCTCATACCCAGAGCCGCCACGTCGCTCAACATGTGGCCCGCGTCGGCCAGCAAGGCCAGACTGTTGCTGAGGATGCCAACCACCAGCTCCACCACGAAAAAGGCCGACTGGGTCCAGAAGGCCAGCCGCAGCCGCGCCTGGCTGCTCTGGAACCGATGGTGGTTGTGGTCGTGACCGTTATTCATTTTTTTTCCAGGCGGATTTCCATGACCCGGTATACCTTGAGGCCGGAAGGGGTGTGGACTTCTACCCGGTCTCCGACCTTCCGCCCCAGCAAGGCCCGGCCCAGGGGCGAAGAAGTGGATAAATGCCCCAGGGTGATGTTGGACTCCAGACTGGACACCAATTTATATTCCCGCTCCCGACCGGTGCTCAGGTTGAGCACCTTGACCAGGGAATTGAATCTCACTTTATCGGGGGGCAGATTGCTCCCCACCAGGACCTCGGCATTAGCCAGAGTCTGCTGTAGTTGCTTGATGCGCCGGTCTAACCGTTGCCGTTGGGCCAGGACGGAAAGAAAATCGGGGTTCTTTTCCACCCCGCCCTCCTGGGCGGCCTCCAGGAGTTCCTGGACGATCTGCGGCCGTTCCACTCGGCTCAGGAGTTCCAACTCCTGCACCATCTTCTCATAACCTGACTGGGTCAGCAGAATCTTTTCCATATGATCGGCAAATCTTGCCGCCGGCAAAAGCCAATAAATTTGGACCAGCTTACTATTTTTATCCTAACAAGATAGCCAGGGTCAACCTTAGAGGCAATGCCGGGAAATGGATTTTTCCGGAGCTCCGGCCTTGACAGGAGCCCGGGAAGGTGGCAGAGATTAGCATTAGTGGCACAGGCTTCCAGCCTGTGACGGCGTAGGCTGAGCGTTCTTAGCCGCTAGCGGCCACCCGCCGGGGATGAAAATCCCCCTTCCCCCCCTTAAAAAGGGGGGTTTTAAAGTCCCCCTTTAACAAAGGGGGATTTAGGGGGATTTTGATTTTCACGGTAAAGCCTGCGGCGACATTTTTTGGCTGATTGCTGAAGGCTGAAAGCTGCTATCTATGTTCTATCGACTAACCCCCCACCTGGTCCTGCGTTCCCGCTGGCGGCCGCACCTTTCCCGGCCGGGAGAGCGGGTCCTGGTCTTGCGCACCTCCGGGGGCTTTCCCCCCGGCCACCCCACCACCCATCTCTGCCTGGAACTTTTGCCAGGGGTCCTGGCCTCGGAACCCTGTAGCGCAGGCTTCCAGCCTGTGATTGGTAAACGCCTCCTGGATGTCGGCTGCGGCTCCGGGGTCTTGACCCTGGCCGCGGCCGCCCTGGGGGTGGACTTCTGCCTGGGGGTGGATCTGTCCCGGCGGGCGGTGCGCCTCTCCCGGGAGAACGCCCGGGAGAACGGCCTGGCCGCGGCGCTGCGGCTGGTGCAGGGCTCCACCGAATGCCTGCGGGGCCCTTTCGACCTGGTGCTGGCCAACCTGCGCTACCCGGTGCAGGTGGCCAAGGTGCCGGAACTCGCCCGGTTGACCGCGCCCTTGGGGACCCTGATCCTCTCCGGCTTCCGCGACGTCCAGGAACCAGAACTCCTGGCCGGCTACCGGGACCTGGGCTGGACCCTGTCGCAGCGCCTCACCCGGGACGAATGGGCCATCGAGGTGCCGCCGGAGAAAAGCTACACCTGGGTCGCCTGGCTGCTGCAGCGCCGCTAATGGCAAGCTAGTCGGCAGAGGTATTAGCAGCGATTTTTGCCTAAAATAGGGACCGAATGCCGATAAGGTTTTGGTTTTCCGAAGGGCCACGAGAAGACCGGATAGTTTCCTGGTGCTGGAAGCGGTAGAACAGGGCCAGGTCCAAGACTCCCTTGCAACGAATCCCGGGCTCAATAAAATACTCGAAGGCATCTGTGGCGTCCCGGCTAGCGGACCGCCACTCCAGCCCGCCCTGTAGATAGGGCACCATGAAGTGCCAGCGCAGGACGTCCCACCGAGCTTGGGCCGCCGTATTCCAAAGGTAAGGCCAGTCTTGAGTGTCAAAGTAATGGGCCAGGCTCGCTACGGCGTTCAATTGATTAAGCCACCGAAACCCCTTTAAGCCTTCGAAATTAATGCCCTCATCGTAATGCCCCAGGAGCATCCCTTTGGTGCCAAGGCGCCCGCCAGCCTGCTGGGCGGTTTCGTTAAGGTCGCGAAAGGCGAAGGCGTCCAGACGCCTCTCATTGAGGACAAAGCCTTCCAGAAAGTATTTCTGAGAAGAATATCTCAAACCATAATCCAGTTGATACCAAAGCTTATCCGGCCCAAAATTGGTCTCGTGGGAGTCCATGGTAAACCCCGGGTTAGCGAACAGGGTTAAGGACTGCCAGCGCAGGACGTCAAAATGCAGTCTTACACTGCCGAAGCCCAGGTGATAGCGGCTCCCCAGGTACAAGGAGTACTCGGCCAGACCATGCACTTCCGGAAAGAGTTGCAGTTTCTCATCCGTGCGACCGGAGGATTGGTTCTCCCGGTCCAAAAGAAATTCCAGGCGTCCGCCGCCGAAAAGGTAGCTGTGCGACACGAGATATTCTTGCCCGGAAGGCTGACGCGGCCATTCCTGAGTCCGGCCCCACTGGATAAAGGGAATGAAGTCCACATTCGGGCCATGGAAACGCACCCCGCCTTCCACTACTGGAGTAACCGCCCACCTCTGCATACCCAGAACCTCTCCCCCTGCCTCCAGGTAAGGGATCAGGTTGCAATAACGCAGGATATCAAAACGAACCCGGCCGGTAACCAGCCAATCCATCTTAGAGAATTCCTTAGAAATTACTCGGTTCAGGGAGAGGGCCACATGCCACTTTCCTAAAAATTCGAAGAGGCGATCTTCAAAATTGATGCCCCGGTCCTTTTGACCCACCAACATGGCTTTGTCGATAAACTCTAAACCGACATAGAAGGTGTCTGCTATGGTGCGGTCGAGGTCGCTTTGCAGGCGTCCTCGCTCTCTGTAAGGGTTGAAGCAGCGATGGTAGAAACGGAGGCCGCCATAGTAGTCCCCCAGGTCATAGCGGTATCCGAGGATGGCAATTTTATGGTGGAGACGGTTGAAGGCTAAGCTCTCGTTGGGGACGCCGAAGGAGGTTTCACCATCGAAGTCCATATACAGCAGATGGCGCTTGTATTGCCATAGATCAAGGAGGAGTTGATACCGGAGGGCGGAGGAAAAATTTTCTCCGTTCCGCAGAAAGCCGCCGTACTCTATCCCCACCCCTACTCGGGGCATGATCACCCCGGGCAGAAAGTTATCTTCTTCCGGTTCCTGAGCCCGCGCTTCTTGACTCGGGAGGCAAAGAAAAACTAGCCAAAAGAACCCCAAGCCTTGTAGAAATCGCAACCATCTCCGGGCTGCGCCTGAGGTGGGTGCCAAGCTTTCCTCTATTATTTGCATTATCAGAGATTATTCGTTAATTATTTTTTGGTCCTGAAAGAGACCCTTCTCTCGTGGGGACCCATTGGCTTGCATTCCATATTAGCAAAAATTGTTGGGAGAGAAATGCTTTTTTATTAAAATCTCGGTATATCTCTCCAGCATGTTTGGCTTGCACCGGGGGGAAGCGATAAGAAAAAGGCAATATCAAGTAATTGAAGGTTACTGTGGTATATCCGGTTTTCTGTTGGAAAGCTGAGTTTGCTTAAAAAAATGGTTCCCAAGCAGGAGCTTGGGAACCATAAGAAAATGGCCTGGCCGCGGCGCTGCGGCTGGTGCAGGGCTCCACCGAATGCCTGCGGGGTCCCTTCGACCTGGTGCTGGCCAACCTGCGCTACCCGGTGCAGGTGGCCAAGGTGCCGGAACTCGCCCGCTTGACCGCGCCCTCAGGGACCCTGATCCTCTCCGGCTTCCGCGACGTCCAGGAGCCCGAACTCCTGGCCGGCTACCGGGACCTGGGCTGGACTCTGTCGCAGCGCCTCACCCGGGACGAATGGGCCATCGAGGTGCCGCCGGAGAAAAGCTATACCTGGGTCGCCTGGCGGCTGCAGCGCCGCTAATGGCAAGATACATTGCACCGAGCAAAGCTGCCTGATGTTGATCGAGAGGGTTTCTCAGAAGAGAGACTTATGTTAATTTTAGAAGGGCGTGGGGGTGAGATCCCCCCCGCTACTCGACTTTAGCGGGAGCATTAAACGACAAAAAGCCGTTGCTATCTTTAAACTGCACTGCGACCGTCGGCGCCACGTCCAAGGGTAAGAAAGTCCGGTCCTTGGTGGCTAATCTAGCAACAGAAGCAACAACGGCAGCGCCCGGCCGGCGTGGGCGGTTCCTTCTACTCGAAAGGCGACATTTATATTACCGGAGAATCCCGTCCAAGGATCCGTTGGCAGAACATTAAAGGCGGTCCCTTGTTGTTGGCGAAATGGGACAGTCGTCCCGGAAGTGTTACGGAACCATCTGTAATCATCCATGTATTCTGTATTTACAACAGACGTTAGCTCGATGACGATCCAATACTTACTTCCTTTGGCAAGGAGCGGGTGGAGAGCCGAGGTCAACGTGGTTGTCGCTATGAAGGGGTTCGCAATGGGTGGCCAGATGCCCTGGTTCTCGCTTAACACCTCCAGCGTGGTTCCCGGTGCATTAGCATTGTCTCCGGTCAAACGCACCCGAAGAGTCTGAGTGGTATGATTAATATTCGCAAAAGAAATCGGTAGCGTGA
>JAPLJC010000177.1 GCA_026388765.1 Deltaproteobacteria bacterium | reverse complement strand
TTGTTGCTCATCTCCGTGGCCTTGCCGGTCCTGGGGCTGGTGCCGCTGAAGATGCTGCCGTTCGATAACAAGAGCGACTTTCTGGTGGTGGCGAATCAGCCCAACGATGCCCCCCTGGAGGCCACCCAGGAGGCCTTGCAGGATTTCGGCCGGTATCTCACCACGGTGCATGAAGTGGACAGCGTCGTGACCTTTGCCGGGATGAGTGCGCCCATCGATTTCAACGGGTTGGTGCGCCATTATTATCTCACAGAGGGTTCCTACGTGGGGCAGCTCCGGGTCAACCTGGCGGAGAAGGAGCGCCGCGCCGCGGCCAGCCATGCCATTGCCCTGTGGGTGCGCCCGCAACTTACGGAGATCGCCCGGAAACACGAGACCCGGATGGGCATCGTAGAGGTGCCGCCGGGGCCGCCGACCCTGCAGACCCTGGTGGGGGAAATTTATGGCCCGCCGGGAGGGGCTTATGCCGGGCTGATTCAGCAGGCGGAGACGGTCAAGGAGTCCTTTCTGAAGACGGCGGGGGTGGTGGATGTGGACACAACGGTGGAGACGACCGAGCCCAGATTTCGCTTCCTGGTTGACCGGGGCAAGGCGGCCCTGAGTGGCCTGTCGGAGGCCCAGATCGCCCGGGGCCTGGCCCAGGCCCAGGCCGGGGAAACCGTGGGCCGGGTCCACCTGGACCGCGAGCGCCTGCCCCTTGACATCCTGCTGCGCTGGCCCGCGGCGCGGCGCGCCTCGACCCAGGGCCTGGGTCAGCTTTATTTCAAAAACCCCGGCGGCTCGCTGGTGCCGTTACAGGAGTTGGGCCACTTCGAGCCGGACACGGCGCCCAAGGCCATTATGCGCAAGAACCTGGAGCGCGTGGTCTTCGTCACCGGCGATACCGCCGGCCTGAGCCCGGTGAATGCCATCCTTAAATTGATGGGAGACGTCGAGGCCAGCCCCCTGGCCCCCGGTTACCGGATCAATTACGCCGGGGAAGGGGAGTGGAAGATCACGGTGCAGGTCTTTCGGGACCTGGGCATCGCCTTCGCCGGGGCCCTCATCGGCATCTACATCCTGCTGGTCCTGCAGACTTCGTCTTACACCATGCCCCTGGTGATCATGGTGGCCATCCCGCTCACCATGATCGGGGTAATGCCGGGTTTTGCCCTGCTGAACCTGTTTTTCGCCGGGAAGGTCCAGGGCTATGCCGACCCCATCTATTTCACCGCCACTGCCATGATCGGCATGATCGCCCTGGCCGGCATCGTGGTGCGCAACTCCATCATCCTCATCGACTTCATCCACCACCACCTGGACCGGGGGGTTCCGTTGAAGGAAGCGGTGCTGCGCTCCGGGGCGGTGCGCTTCCGTCCCATCCTGCTCACCGCCCTGGCCGCCATGTTCGGCTCCTGGGTCATCACCCTGGACCCCATCTTTTCCGGGCTGGCCTGGTCCTTCATTTTCGGGCTGTTCGCCTCCACGGGCTTTTCCCTGGTGGTGGTCCCGATGATTTACTACCTGCTGGCCTCCCGTAATCAAGCCGGCGCTGCCGGCTCATAACTGGAAAACCTGCTTCCGGAAACCAGGGATGGCACGGCCTGCCCCACGGAAATTATGGGGGACCAAAGCCTTTTTGCACCCACAAGAAGCAATTATCATCGTGCTGCTCCCAGGCCATAACGTGGTCTCCGGACCGCTCCACAATGATCCGGAGATCCTTCAGGGTCTGGTGGTCGCGCAGGCGAATTTCCAAAACCGCTCCAGGGGCCATCCGGGCCAGGGCGCCTTTGCATAAAACGAGGCTGAAGGGAATCACTACCCCTGAGATATCCAGTCGTTGATCGGATTTCATGTGAGCCGGAGTTCTTGCGGGCCTGAAAAGGTTGAGCCCGACAGGTTTTTATGCTATCCTAAATGTTAAAATGGTTGTTAAAACACCACCAAAGGCCAGGCCATGCAGGAACAAAAGATCAACCAATACTTAAAAGAAATCATTAACACCATGACTGAAGGTCTCATGGTAGCAAGCACCGATGGCACTATTCTCATGGTCAATCAGGCTTTCGAAAAGATGATGGGCTACCGGCAGGAGGAAATCATCGGCCACTC
>JAPLJC010000018.1 GCA_026388765.1 Deltaproteobacteria bacterium | reverse complement strand
TTTGTGCAGTATTTGACGCTAATTCGACGTTCAGTAAATTCGTCTTTGAATGATTTATTTGAATATGGTGTAATAATGTGTAATTCTATGTACTCATCAGGATGATAATAAAAAACTTTTCTCAACGAGCGTAGGGCATCTAAATTCATCTGTCCATAAAAAGCGCCGCTCGTTACTATACGAAATGGCTTATCGTGTTTCCAAGGCGGTCGAGATCGTGGTGGTATTGCCTTGGCGTTATCTAGATCGATACCATGTGGCAGAACTTTAGATTCGAGTTGATACTTCTCCAAATAGTAATCCCTCATTGCTTCAGTTAGGGTGAAGAGAATAGTCGCGCCTGACAGAATCCTTAATTCTAACCTGGTTGCAATAACTTTATTTAGATAGCGCTGATTTTCCACCCATAGGTCATGTAAATAGACGCAGTATGGAATCGAAAGGCGTTGTGCTGCAAGCCAGCCAGCGATCATAAAATGTCCGTCAGGCATGTTAAGGAAGATCATCTGAGCTTTTTCTCTTCGAGCAGCGTTATGTATAATGCCTTCGGATAAAGGAATAAGTATTACCTCAGCATATCTTCTAATACGCTGCAATAATGCATTAGTGGGAACATAATAATGCTGGCAATTCATCTTAGCGTTCGCGTCGGCGATCCCAATCTTCTGTGTGACAGTCGCGTAGCTCCCCTGGGGAAAATGGCGGAACAGATTACGCAAAAGCGTCTGACTACCACCTATAGTTGGCGGAAAGTGGGGAGCTATCAACAGTATTTTAGAAATCGAATTTGAGATAGCGTTATTCATCACGGTATTTATCATTCACAAACAGTTTTTGACTTCGATGCCGCACCGCTATACATGGTCTGCTGCAAGTCTGCTATGCGCTCCGTTGCCAACGCCGCGGGTAGCAGGATGAAATTCGCCGCCCGGTAGCTGGCGGTGTTTATCGGCCTTTGCATCAGCAGTGCCATGGTCTCAGCCAACGAGGGGGCCGGCTCAAGGTTCTCCTCGGACAGAAATGCATACATCAGGTCGCGCCGTTCGCTTATCAACTGCTGCATGTCATCAGTATTGTTGATCTACAAGAAATGGGACGAAAACTGCGCATGGGGTTGGCCGCCCTGGCAATCACCACCGGTTCATGCCCTTCCACGTCTATCTTGAGAATATCAACTTTATTAATGCCCCGCCGGCCGTCTTCAGGCCGGCGAAACCGCGCCCTTGGTACCCCGCCAGAAACGCCCCGCCAGCATCGAACCGGCTGCGGCCACGATCCCTGCCTTAACGAAAAAGCTCCCCCATACACTCCCGGCATCGATGTGCATAAGTCCGTAGCTCACAGATGCTGCCGCAAGAATGAGCGTGGCATCACGCCGCGCACCCCAACGTATGTGGGAATGGCGTGTAACAAACCTCACAGACAACAAAAACAAGACCGCGTAGGAACACGCTAAAGCCACCGCCGCGCCGGCTGCGCCCAAAAGAGGTATTAAGAGGAAGAGGCTCGGCACGAAGACGCCCAAAGACACCCCGTAGGATACCATCTGGAGCCTCGTTTTGTTCAGGGCGAACAGCGAAATAGATGCGATCAACTCGGCACCTTTGAAGATCATTCCTATGACGAAAAATGGGATGATGCGGTAACCATTAAAAAAAGTCGGTGATGCAGCTAACCTAATTATTTCTTTGGAAAAAACGATGATCACACATCCCAGAATAATGAGCCCGTACAAAAACCGGTTTTTCAGAGCGACTACCTTATTCTCATACCCTTCCTGGGAAAACAGCGCATACATCTCGGGCTCAATGGCCAGATAGAAGCTTTTCGTAACCATAGCAAGGGCGGTGCCGAGCACCAGGGCCACGGAATAAATCCCCATCTCAGCGAGAGAGACATACCGTTCCAGAACGATCCTATCGAGAGAGAAGAAGGCCATGCCCGCCAGAGCCGTCGGGACGAGAGGTAACGAGAACCGTAACCCTCTGGTGATCGTTGTTATTCTAAAACGAAAGGACGATATCCTGAACAATATGTTCAGGTAGACGAAAAGAAAGACGGCATTGGTGGCCAGGCTGCCATAGTATCTCCCCATGACCCCCAGGTCGAACCCAATGACCAGAATAAGCCCCAAGGAAATGGAGAGCACAGACTTTAGCGATATGAGCCAGAAGTAGCGCCAGGCGTTCGCCGTAACCCGATAGTAGGCCAGGGGGAGCACGGAGACGACTTCGAGAGAGTTGTCGAGCAAGGCCACTGCCATGTAAGGGTGGAAGGCAACCTTCACTGCCACCAACGAGAACACATGGGGAAGTATCGAGAATTCCAGCAAGAGGAAGACGAGGTTCATGGGGAGGAGAAAGATGAATATCGTGCCGAATAATTCCCGTCGGTCCTCCTCGTTGTCGAGTTCGAAATAATGCCTCAGGACGAAAGAATTGAGGGACAGAAGCGAGAGGATGAAAAAAATTTGAACGAGAGAGCCGGTATAGCTGAGGATGCCGTAATCCGCCGGGGAGAGATAGCGGGTGAACACCGGCAGCGCGAAAAACGCGAGGGCCTGCGCCAAGAGATTGCCCGCCATGTAAATGACACTGTTGACCAGATAGCGACGGTTTATAAAGCCATGGTACAAGTCGCTCAGACGTGCAAACACGCCAATCCGGTCTTCTTGGGTCACTTGAGGGGTCATACTTTGCATACCCTTGTCTGGTGTCAGGAAACGCCTTGAACCTGCTGCGCCGCAAATTTCACAATATAGTCGCGGATGAAGCGCGTCGCCGGCACACCTGGCTCGCCGCCGAAATAGCGTGTAGCCCTTGCGGCATAAACCTCTTTCAGGTGCTGAAAATAATCAGGGTCTTCGGATAGGCGAAGAATCAGTCGACCCAATTCCTCGGCATCCCGGACGCTCAGACAGTCCCCGTAATGAGGATTGAGGGAGCGAAGATCGTATTCCGGCAAGGTATCGAGAAGCACCGGGATGCAGTCAAACGCCAGCGCCTCCACCACCACACTGGAATAGAAGCCGATCACCACATCGCTGACCGCCAGTAATTCATAGAGATCGTCGGATATGGACACATGAACTTCCGATGACCCACCAAGCTCGTTTATCCAGTCCCGGAACTGCTGTTCCTGTTCTTTATCAAGACCAGGCTTCAACCTTACGACCGGCAAAATCCCCAGATTCCAGGTGGCGGAAAACGTTGTCAGTAGGGCGCGCTCCTCATTCGTGCCTATGTTCCCTACGATGTATGTTACCACCGGCCCGGAAGAGCCGGAGCGGGGATGCCGCGCCCGAAATGAGGTCCGCAGAGACAGTTCCAGGGCCTTATATTTCACCGCGGCTTCATCCAGTAGGGGCCGGCCGGAGATGACGATCTTCTCTTCCGGCACGCCGAGCTGCAGCAAATCCTGCTTGGTGGCCTCTCCCCAGACGAAAATTCGGTCGGAGTGCACCGGCG
>JAPLJC010000192.1 GCA_026388765.1 Deltaproteobacteria bacterium | reverse complement strand
CGAATTGGGTGGCCGGTTTGAGCGGAATACACACCAATACACCCATACCTGAAAGCGGAAGATCAGGAGAGAATAGCTCAGATTCTACACTATCAGTTGGTCAGAGGGGCATTGCAGGATTGAAGGGGGGATGTTACCTTTACTCCAAACGTTTCATTATCGATTACCACGATTTTGGTTAAGTCACATTCAAAAATTGCGTAACATGGCTTAATTAAAGGATAATATTGATTATTTTGCGGTGTTACCGGAAAGTCCTTTTTTGGCCTTTTGGATTATTTCGGTGTTACCGAAAGGTAAAATGATGAAAAAAACATCAATTTTTAAATTGATTCGGAAAAACGGTATAAGTATCATAATTATTGTCCTGATATCAATATATTGCGTGATATAATCAATACTCATAAACATTAATTTTTTACTATTTATTGAGACAACAAAATCAGTGGCTTTTTTTAAGCAATATAACTTACTGATTTTACATGAATTATCTGTATAGTTCAATTTTCTCTCGTTAGGATCAATAATTTCCATAAACTATATACCGTTTTCCCCTTATTAGGCCTCAGAGAAGTAGCAAACTCGTTGGAATAACTTTATTTCTGAACCATCTCGTCCCATGTGAGGTTTGTTTATGGGATATATTTATATACGTAACCCTTCATGCAATTATTTAATGCCTCCTTCGGAGTGGTGTCACCTCGTTTGCAAGCCTCCCGAAATTTTTTAATGAAATGTGAATCGAAACCCCGGAGTTTTATCAATTCGCAAATCTCAAAGGGATCAAGCTCATAGAGCTCGCAGAGTTTTCTGAATTGATGCAACTGCGGCACAATTTTCCCGCATTCGTAATCACTGATGGATGAGATGGCGATCCTGGTATCCTCTGAGACTTGGGTTAAGCTAAGCTGTGCCCGTTCTCGGAATGACCTTAATTTTTCCCCGTTAAATACATAACGGGGCAGAGGCCTTCTCCGTTTACCCGGGGTATTCAAAATGATACCCCCATTTTTAGTCAGGAATCTATTTGATAATCTTTTAAAACTCAGAATTTGTCAAGGATTTTGCGATGCCCCATTGGAGAAGTTATTGTAGCGTTATTTAGGTTTCAGCCAGTTGGTTGATCATATCTGCGGTAGTAACGGTGGATTAAGCTGTTAATGGAGTAAACTTTTTGGGCGGGATAGGTAGGCGGGCGGGCGCTGGAGGCGGGGGGCAGTATGGGTTTAAGTTTCCACTGATCAGCCAATGGGCAGGTCACTGGTTTATATTTCATGGATGACCCCTTGTCAGCAGGGATTGTGAGTTGCGCGGGGAAGATACCATGTCTCTCCCAAGTTTTGGTATCAGTCGCTGAGCCAGGGTGCATTTTTTGGTGAACTGCCATCCTGCCCGCCGCAATTTACGGGCCTATGAGTTTTGGGAAAAATGCATGATGCATTTACGGCGAATTTATGGCATTATTAAATAATGGTGCGGCGTAAAAAAGGGGAGATGGAGTCATCTGACTTAGAAAAAGTGGCTACCGCTGTAGCCGAAGAAACTTCTGAAAACGGCCCCACATCTAAAGAGAGCACCAAAAACCCGCACGCGGTAGCATTAGGCCGCCTTGGGGGCAAAAAGAGCGGAAAAGCCCGCTTAGAAAAGCTCACTCCAGAACGACGCAAGGAGATAGCTCGCATAGCCGCCAAGGCTAGGTGGTCTAAAAGAACGAAGACTTAAAACTCCAACCCCATTATATCCTCCTAATTCCTGTAAAATTCCATCAAGCGCCTTTAGAATCGGAAAATTTACCATAGAGGAATCTTTTTTCTTGCATGCTAAAGCGCTTCAGTATAAGGTATTGGTATGTCAAAGCTAAACTATGAGCCAACCCCGTCTGCTGGCTCTTATACCCCCCGCAAACCATCAAAGGAGACATTTACCATGAAGGGGGGGCAGACCTTTAACAGACCCCGAGATCGTGACTGTGAAAAATGCATTTGTACGCACCAGGGATAAGGCCCTGTTCATCCTTGGCTTGAAGACTGGGCTGCGTATTTCCGAGTTATTGAGTCTGAAGGTCGGCGATGTTTATCAGCATGGGCGGCTGGGTGACGTGGTATATGTGGAGCGGAAACATATGAAGAAAAAGGTGGAGGGTCGGGCTATCCCTCTGCACCAAGACGCCAAAGTCGCTTTGAGCGTCTGGATCAAGGAACTGGAGAAAGCGGGGAAAGCCGATCCCAGTAGCCCATTATTCAAATCACGCAAAGGGCAGCGCGCCATTACCCGAGCCCAAGCATTTCGAGTTTTGACGGAAGTCTATGAAGCCAATGGATTGATGGGAAAGTTGGGAACCCATTCAATGCGAAAAACCTTCGCAGACCGAATTTATGAGCGCCTTGGCCGGGATTTAATAAAGGTCCAAAGAGCCTTAGGTCACAGATGCATAAATTCAACCGTGAGCTATTTGAGCTTTCGGGAAGAAGAAATAACCGAGGCCATACTATCAATATAACGTATGAAAATCATACCCCTCAAAGCTTACAATAAAGGGTTAAAGAAAGGGTTCAAGCCTGCTAAAGTTGCCTCCCCGCCAGATTCACGGCGGCCCGCAGGATTGTGGCGGATAATCGAAGAAGCTCTCAAATAGCCAGCCATGTTTTCAGCGAGCCTCCTGACCATCACAACTTTCATCCGGAAGGCGTTGCTTCACGAGGCCCCAGCCCAGGGCTGCGGCAAAACCAATCATAGGTCTTTTTCAGCCCCTCGGGTAAAGGTGTCTGTGCCTGCCAGCCCATGGCGGTTATACGGCTGACGTCCAACAGTTTCTGCGGGGTGCCGTCGGGATA
Source organism: Deltaproteobacteria bacterium (assembly GCA_026388765.1). GTDB lineage: Bacteria > Desulfobacterota > Desulfobaccia > Desulfobaccales > 0-14-0-80-60-11 > JAPLJC01. Next base: position 4,987 of record JAPLJC010000192.1, on the reverse strand, counting down.
GCTGGGGTCCAGGACAATTCGCCCTTGATAACCGATGACCTCTCCCACCAGCTGAGCCAGTTCAATAATTTGCTGATCCTGGCCTACCCCCACGTTGATGATCTCCCCCTCCTGGTAATGTTGCATCAAAAAGAGGCAGGCGTCGGCCAGGTCATCCACGTAAAGAAATTCCCGCCGGGGGGTTCCGGTGCCCCAGACCTTCACTTCCGGGGCTCCCGTGACCTTGGCCTGGTGGAACTTTCGCATGAGCGCAGGGATGACATGGGAGTCCAGCAGGTCAAAATTGTCCCCCGGGCCATAGAGATTGGTGGGCATCACTGAGATGAAGCAGGTGCCGTACTGTCGGTTATAGGACTGGCAGAGCTTGATGCAGGCGATTTTCGCCACCGCATAGGGTTCATTGGTGGGTTCCAGCTTGCCGTCCAAGAGATAGTCTTCGTGCATGGGCTGGGGGCAAAGCTTGGGATAGATGCAGGAACTTCCCAGGAACAAGAGTTTCTTGACGTTATGCCGGTACGCCTGGTGCACGACATTGGTCTGGATCATCAGGTTGTCGTAAATGAACTCCGCCGGAAAGGTAGAGTTGGCCTTAATCCCCCCACCCGGGCGGCCGCCATGAAAACGTACTCTGGGGGTTCCCGGTCAAAAAAGGCGGCCACCGCGGCCTGGTCCCGCAGGTCCAGTTCCTGGAAGCTGAGGCCCACCAGATTCCCAAACCCGGCAGTGCGCAGGCGCCGCCAGATTGCGCCACCCACCAGGCCCTGGTGCCCGGCCACATAGATTTTGGCGTCCACTTCCATCATGCTTCTCATTCGCTCATCTCCCCTTGCCGGCTAGCGAGGAGACCTACCGTGGCCCAAGGGGCCGAGGTGATTATCCTGTCGCAGGCGCTCGATCACATCCTGACACTGATGCATATCCATCAGGGCCTGGATATCGGCATCCACCATGATGCGCACCAATTCCGGGAAGCTGACCCGGGGCTGCCAACCCAGGATGCGACGAGCCTTGCTGGCGTCTCCCATTAAAAAGTCCACCTCGGTGGGCCGGAAATACTTCGGATCGATCTCGACGTATTCCCGCCAGTCCAGGTTGACATGGCCAAAGGCTTCTTCCAGGAACTCCCGGACCGAATGGGCCTCCCCGGTGGCGATCACAAAGTCATCCTGGGTGTCATGCTGCAGCATGAGCCACATAGCCTCCACGAAGTCCTGGGCATAGCCCCAGTCCCGTCTCGCCTCAAGGTTGCCCAGGTAAAGTTTTTTCTGAAGGCCGAACTTAATGCGAGCCACGGCCCGGGTGATTTTCCTGGTCACAAAGGTTTCGCCCCGGCGGGGTGATTCATGATTGAAGAGGATGCCGTTGGTGGCAAAAAGGCCATAACCTTCCCGGTAGTTGCGCACCATCCAGTAGCCATATAGCTTGGCCGCGGCATAAGGGCTCCGGGGGCGCAACGCCGTCTCTTCATTCTGGGGGGGGCGGGGAAGAGCCATACAGTTCGCTGGAGGAGGCCTGGTAAAACCGGGTCTTGATGCCGCTGCGGCGAATGGCCTCCAGGAGTCGGGTTACGCCCAGGCCGGTAATATCCCCAGTGTATTCGGGCGTGTCGAAGCTGACCCGCACATGGCTCTGGGCGGCCAGGTGGTAGATTTCGTCCGGTTGGAGATTATAGATCAAATGGGTGAGCTGCCCGGAGTCGCTCAGATCGCCATCATGCAGAAAAAACCGGGCCCCGGTTTCATGGGGGTCCACATAAAGATGGTCAATACGCCTGGTGTTGAAGGTGCTGGACCGGCGCACCAGGCCATGTACTTCATAGCCCTTGGCCAGGAGGAACTCCGCCAGATAGCTGCCGTCTTGTCCGGTTATCCCCGTCACCAGGGCCTTTTTACCCTGCCCCCTCATGGCAACCTCTCATCTCTTTATTTGGCTCTTTAACATAATCCGCTGCATCATCCAAGGGATTCTCCATCCGGTGCCTTCCCTCTTCATCCTTTGTCAGGGTGCCAGTAATCATCTTCCAGACGCATGATATCGTCTTCTTCAAGATAATCCCCCGTCTGCACCTCGACAATCTGCAAGGGCTCGATGGTGGAGTTTTCCAGGCGGTGCGGGGTCTTCTGGGGGATGTAGACGCTCTGATTGCTCCCCACCAGCCTGACCTCCTGGCCGATGGTGACCCGGGCGGTGCCCGTGACCACCACCCAGTGTTCCGCCCGGTGCTGGTGTACCTGGAGACTGAGCTTTTGGCCCGGGTCCACCACGATCCTTTTGACCTTAAAACTCGGCCCCTCGTCCATGATCGTATACCGGCCCCAGGGACGCTCCACCGTGGTGTGCTGCACCGACTCCACCATCTGTTGCCGGTGCAACTCCGTCACCAGGTCCTTGACCTTCTGGGCCTGGTCCCGGTGGCAGACCAGAGTGGCATCCGGGGTATCCACCACGATAATCCGCTCTAAACCGATGGTGGCCACCAAACGGTTTTGGGCAAAGAGGATGCAGTCCTGGCTGCCCTGGTCCAGCACCCGGCCCAGGAGCACGTTACCCCGCTCATCCCGGGGGAACAGCTCGTGCACGGCTTCCCAGGTCCCCACGTCGTTCCAGCCCATCGAAACCGGCACCACCGCCACGTTCTCGGCCTTCTCCAGGATGCCGTGATCCAACGAGATGCTGGGGCAATTTTGATAGACTTCGGCAAGAGGCGGGCGGTTATCCTTGACCTGCAGCCGGGCCAGTTCCCGGTACAACTCCGGCAAATAACGGGAAAAGGCGGCCAGTAAGACATCCCGGCGAAAGACAAAGATGCCGCTATTCCAGTAATACCCCCCTGCGGCCACAAACTCCCGGGCCCGGTCCAGGGGGGGCTTCTCAATAAACCGGGCGGTCCGGTAAACCCTCCCCTGGTCATCGAGGGGAGCCCCCTGCTTGATGTAGCCGTAGCCCGTCTCCGGACGGGTGGGGGGAATGCCGAAGGTCACCAGGTAGCCGGCCTGGGCCCAGAGGGCGCCCAGATCCAGGGCCTGGAGCAGACTGGCCTGGTCCCGGATGAAATGATCGGCCGGGAACACCGCCATGACGGCATCCTCGGCCGCCTCTTCCAGGTAAACCGCCGCCAGCCCCACCGCCGCCGCGGTATTCCGGCCTTCGGGTTCAATCCAGATGCGGACCTCGTCCCAGCCCTTGCGGTGCAATTCCTGGTGGATAAGTTCGGCTTGGCCGGCGTTGGTCACCACCGCCTGGCGCTTGGGGGGAATCCGGGGGAGCAGGCGTTCGACCGTGGTTTGCAGCATGGATTCGGAGCCCAGCAGGCGCAGGACCTGCTTGGGGTACTGGGAGCGGCTCAGGGGCCAAAACCGAGTCCCCCATCCCCCGGCCAGAATTACGCCATAGATGGGAATGTTGTTGTGCATATTCATCATAGAGCTATCTCCGATCGCCCCTTTGCTATGCAGATCTTATGTCTCATCCAGGTCTAAAACGTATGAAAGGATATTGAAATCATTTCCTGAATGAAAAGTTTCCCAACTTCTCGATCCTCCGGCAGGCTTCATCCAACACGACATCTTCTTTTGCAAAGCAAAATCTTGCCAGGTGGTCGCCCGCCTCGTCGTGATAGAAGGCCTCTCCCGGCACGCAGGCCACCCCCGATTGCCGTAGCAGGTTCATGGCTTTTTCCTTGCTGGTCTCTCCCGGAATTCGGGCAATATCGGCCAGCACATAATAAGCGCCCTGCGGCACATGGGGTTTCAGCGCCGCCCCGGAGAGCGCTGTACAAATCCTGTCCCGCTTATTTACATATTCCTGGGCGAGTTTGTCATAATAATCCGGCCCCAAGTCCATCAGACCTCTGGCCACCCCCATTTGCAGCGGGGCCGGGGCGCACACGTAAACCAGATCATTGAAATAGCCGATGGTCTGGGCCCATTTCGCATCGCAGATACAATAGCCGACACGCCAGCCAGTGATGCTGAAAGTCTTTGACAGGCCGGAGATGGTGATGGTGCGCTCTCTCAGGCCTGGCAGGGTGGCCGGCGGTATGTGTCGGTGGCCGTCATAGACAAAGTGTTCATAGATCTCGTCCGTGAACACAAAGAGGTCGTGCCGGGCGGCAAAGGCCGCCAGGCGCTGCAATTCTTCATGGGCAAACACCTTGCCCGAAGGATTGGCCGGAGTGTTGATCATAATCCCCCGGGTCTTGGGGCTGAGCACCTTTTCCAGGTCCTGGTTCCGGAAGGTCCAATCGGGTGGCTCCATCCGTACGTAAACCGGGACGGCCTGCGTCGCCACCAGGGTGCTGACGTGGTAGCCGTAATACGGTTCAAACACAATGACTTCATCACCAGGATCGAGGAGTGATAGGCAGGCGCAATAAAAAGCGCCGGTGGCCCCGGCGCTGACGATGATCTCCCTTTCCGGGTCCGCTTCCATGCTGGTGAAGATTTTTTGTTTGTGGGCGATGGCCTGTCTCAGTTCAGTCAGGCCGTCAAAGCGGGTGTAGGTATTGAGGCCCGCCTCCATGGCCGCGGCCGCGCCCTGCCGGACCACGGCCGGAACCTCCAGGTCGCACACCCCCTGGGACAAATTGATCCCTTTGACCTGGTCGCACTCGATGGACATGTTTCTGATTTCGGACTGAGCCACCCATTCTTGGCGTTTACTCAATTTAAGAGCCACCATTCACTCCCTCGCTGAACAAAAGACCCTCTTTGATCAAAGCTCGACCCCAAAAATCCGCTCGTTCGATCCAAATGGGCTTAGGGCAAATTATTTTCCGTAGAATCGGCGCACCACCTGGATAACATAGTCAACTTCCTGGTCGCTGATCTCCACGTTCATCGGCAGGGAGCAGACCTCCCGGCTCAGGGCCTCGGTTTCCGGAAAACCCCGGTCTTCCAGGTGCAGAGCCTCATGTCGGTAGCAAGGCTTGCGGAATTGGGTCAGCACTTCCACCCCATTGTTCTTCAGATACTCAGAAAAATCATTC
>JAPLJC010000151.1 GCA_026388765.1 Deltaproteobacteria bacterium | reverse complement strand
ACGTGGTTGGACTTGACCTCCTGGCCGTCTTGGACCTCGATGACCGGCATCCGGGTCACCCGGGTGAGGATCTCGGGCAGCAGGCTGTGGGGCCGGGGCGCCATGTGCTGGACCAGCACGAAGGCCAGGCCGGTATCAGTGGGCAGGTTCCCCAGCAACCCGGTGAAGGCTTCCAGGCCGCCGGCGGAGGCGCCGATCCCGACGACGGGGAAATAAAGCTCCGGGGCCGGCGATTTTTTCGCGGTCTTGGCTGGGCGCTTGCCGGCGTCCTTTTTTCCCTGCTTTTTCAGGTCTTTTTCGGCCCCGGCGTCGGTGCCGGCCTCAGCCTTATTGGCGAGAGCGGAACTGCCGGACTTCTTCTTAAGCATGGCGTTTTCGGCCTAAGGGCGGGGAGGTATCTACTCTGGCAAAAATAATTACCACATTCCAAATGACCGTAACACATTAGAGGAAAAATAAAAAACTATTAAATAAATGGAAGTTCTTGGGTTTGACCGGATTCCAGGCAGGGGCGCCGATTTTTTTATCTCGTTCCCCAATTCCCGCTTGGACACGAGGGGGAAAAACGTCGGGGCGGTCCGCGACCCGAACCGATAATGACTCTTTTCCTTTGCTGATAACTTAACGCCTACCGCTGCCGGCTTTCCCCAATCTGTGCTTGGAAACGCCTTTGCAGGCAGTTCGGATTTTGCCCTTCCTTGACTTTGCTTTTTTATAAATTATGATATTTATAATATCTTATTTTTATAAATTATCAGGAGTCCGCCATGGAACTGGTCAAGGTGAAAAGGAATTATCAAATCACCATCCCCCAAAATCTCCGCAGGTCGATCCGCTTGGCCGAGGGGGATTACGTGGCAATGGAGATCAAAGACGGCGCCCTGGTGCTCAAACCGGTCAAAGTGATTCACCCGGACCAGGAATATTTTTTCACCAAAGAGTGGCAGGAAAAGGAAGCGGCAGCGGACCGGGACCTGGCTCAAGGCAAGGTAGTGGGGCCGTTTGAAAATCTTAAAGATGCCTTAAAGGCCCTGAAGACCACCAAGGTATGAGGCTCTTTTTCACTCACAGTTTCATCCGGGATTATCAGGGGCTTCCAAAGCATTTGCAGCAGGCGGTTGATAAAAAGCTGCAACTATTCCAGGAAAACCAGCGTCAGCCATCCCTCCAGATCAAGAAGATGCAGGACCCGCGGCACATTTGGGAAGGAAGGATCACCCAGGGATACCGTTTCACCTTCCAGATAGAAGAAGAAGTCTGTCTACTCCGCAGACTGGGCACGCATGATCTTTTAAAAACGCCGTAACAGAAATGTGGGACAGGCGCCCTCGCCTGTCCAGGACAGCCGGGGGCGGCTGTCCTACACCTATCAAAAAAGCCAGGGGCGGTTCGAGAACCGCCCCGACAAGGTTTTTGCCTTTGCTTTTAACCTTGAACTTTGAACCTTGAACTTTGAACCAATTTTTTAATCCAATTCGTATTCCTGCCGCCAATCCCCCTCTTCCCGCCATTTAGGCTGGTCCTTCTTATCGAACAGAAAATCTCCCAGGACCAGATAATCCATCTCGGTGCGCATGAAGCACTGGTAGGCGTCCTCCGGCGTGCAGACGATGGGCTCGCCCCGGACGTTGAAGCTGGTGTTGACGATGAGGCCGCAGCCGGTGTGCTCCTTAAAGGCGCGAATTAAACGCCAGTACCTCTCGTTCGTCTCTTTATGCACCGTCTGGATGCGGGCCGAATAGTCCACGTGGGTGATGGCCGGCACCTCGGAACGCAGGTGGTAGAGCCGCTCGAACAGCTCCAGCTTCTCATAGCCCTCGGGCAGGGGGTGGCGTTTCTCCTCCCGGACCGGCGCCACCAGCAGCATGTAAGGCGAAGGGGTGTCCAGCTCGAAGTAAGTAGCGCACTCCTCCATCAACACCGACGGGGCAAAGGGCCGGAAGCCCTCCCGGTACTTGATCTTGAGGTTGAGGCGCTTCTGCATCTCCGGGTGCCGCGGGTCGCCCAGGATGGAGCGGTTGCCCAGGGCCCGGGGCCCGAACTCCATGCGGCCCTGGAACCAACCCACCACCTGGCCCTGGGTCAGAATGGCGGCCACCTCTTTAATGAGGCCGTCGAAATCCTGGTAACGTTGACACGGAGCCTGGTGCCGCCGGGCCAGCCGCACGATCTCGTCGGCGCCGAACTCCGGTCCCAGATAGGCGCCCTGCATGTGGTCCAGGGCCGGCTTGGGCAGGTGGCGCTCCCGCCCCTGAACGATGTGCCAGGCGGCCAGGGCCGCACCCAGGGCCCCGCCGGCGTCGCCGGCGGCCGGCTGGATCCAGATGTCCTTGAAGGTCCCCCGGCGCAGGAGCTTGCCGTTGGCCACGCAGTTCAGGGCCACGCCGCCGGCCATCACCAGGTTATCGGCGCCGGTGAGCTTTTTGGCGGTCTCCGCCAGGCGCAGGACGATCTCTTCGGTGACCTGCTGGATGGCCAGGGACAGATCCATGTAGCGCTGGTCCAGGTGGCTCTCCCGGGCCCGGGGCGGCAACCCGAAGAGCGAGGTCCACTTGTCGTCGACGCACATCTTGAGCCCGGTGGCGTAATCGAAGTAATCCATGTTGAGCAGGAGCGAGCCGTCGGACCTAACATCCACCAGCTCCTCCAAAATCAAATCCTTCCAGCGCCGGGTCCGCTCCGCCTCGGGGTTGCCGTAGGGCGCCAGGCCCATGAGTTTGTATTCGCCGCTGTTGACCTTGAAGCCGGTGTAGTAGGTGAAGGCGGAATAGAGCAGCCCCAGGGAATGTGGAAATTGCAGCTCCCGCAGGATGGTGATGTCCTTACCCTGGCCGAAGCCGATGGTGGAGGTGGCCCACTCCCCCACCCCGTCCAGGGTGAGGATGGCCGCCTCCTGAAAGGGCGAGGGGTAGAAGGCGCTGGCGGCGTGGGACAGGTGATGCTCGGGAAAGAGCATCTGCGGCTGGCCCTCCCCCACCTTGGCCAGTTCCTCCCGCAAGAGCGAGCGCATCAGGAGCTTTTCCTTGATCCACACCGGCATCGCCATGAGGAAACTCTTGAGACCCCGGGGCGCAAAGCCGTGGTAGGTCTCCAGCAGGCGCTCGAACTTGAGATAGGGCTTGTCGTAGAAGGCCACGGCAGTTAGGTCGCCGAGCCTGAGCCCCGACTCCGCCATGACGTAGGCCAGGGCCTGGGCGGGAAAGGCAGGGTCGTGCTTCTTGCGGGTAAAGCGTTCTTCCTGGGCCGCGGCGACGATCTGCCCGTCCACCAGAATGGCCGCGGCGCTGTCGTGATAAAAGGCGGAAAGCCCGAGAATAGCGTCAGGCAAGGATAACCCCCATTAAAAGATGGTATAGATGAAGGGGGCGATGGCCGAGCCGCTGGCAAAGATCATCAGGGCCCCGAAAAATAGCAAGGTCAGGATGATGGGCAGCAGCCAATATTTTTTCCGGGTTCTCAAAAAGCCCCACAAATCCTTAACAAAATCCATAAAATTCTCCTGAGGTTATCTGGTAGCGCCGGCTTCCAGCCTGTATCGGTGCAGGCTGGAAGCCGGCGCTACCGAATCTATCAATAGGGATTCAGCAAGTCCTTATCCTGGATCGCCCCCTGCCGCTCGACGAACACCGAAGCGCTGCCCTTCTTCCATTTCTTCAATTGCAGGGAGTCGGCCCCCATCCACCTGCGAATCACCCCGATGGGGGTGACGATCAGGAAGAAGGCCAGGGTGAGGACGATCTTTGAGACCACCTGCCCCATCAAGTGGGACAGGCCGAACCAGAGGACCGCCAGGGGCTTAAAGGCCTTGGGCCAGGCCATGGTGAGCAGCAGCAAGGCGATGCTCAGCGGCAAAAACTTCGGGAATTTCCCGAAGTAGCCCAACAGCAGGCAGATGAGGACCATGGCCATACCCGTATCTTTGGCCTGCTCCGGGGTTGAACTCAACAAACGAGAGATTATCTTAAGGCCAGTCGGCTTTTTCTGCGCCATGATCTTCCTTTAACTCCCCCCACTCGAGGTGGGAGGGGTGGGGGTGAAAGTAAGTCTATATTTTCTCTCCCATGATAACCTGGCGGGCCCCGGCCTTTCCCGGGGACCAAGAGGGGCGCGGCCCTGGCACAAATCCCGGGGCGCCGACCTCTTATGCTACCCTGGCACATGACTCCTGGGGGCTAACGGAGATGGGATCCAAGCGGCTGCTGCTGTGGGCGCCTTTATTCCCCTAGGCGTAATATTACACGAAATAAAATTTTTTTCCAGGGTTTCTGACGTCTGACCCTGACCGGCGGGAGGTGCCATGAGCCAGATGATGGACCATCTGGAGAGCTACTTCCGAGGCTTTGTGCCCCGGCGCGATGAATTGCTCCTGGAGTTGGAACGAGAGGCTCAGACCGAAGGTATCCCCATCGTCGGCCCGCTGGTGGGGGAATTGCTCTTTATCTTAACCCGGGCCACCGGTGCCGTGAACCTCCTGGAGTTGGGCACCGCCATTGGCTATTCCACCATCCACCTGGCCCGGGGCTGCCTGCCGGCGCTGGGCCGGGTCACCACCCTGGAGTGGGAAGAGTCCATGGCGGCCCGGGCCCGCACCAACTTCGTCAGGGCCGGGTTGGCCCGCCACATCGAAGTCCGGGTGGGGGAAGCGCTACAACTCATGGCCGAGATGAGCGGCCCCTTCGACTTCATCTTCATGGACATCGACAAGGAGTCCTATCTCCCGGCCCTGCCCCACTGCCGCCGCCTCTTGAAGATCGGCGGCCTGCTGTTCACCGATAACGTCGGCTTCGCCGGCGCCGACTCCTTCAACCGGGAAATCTTCGCGGCCGCGGACTGGCGCACCGTCAACCTCCTGGGCTTCCTGCCCTTGCATTCTCCGGAGCAAGACGGGCTCTCCCTGGCGCTGCGAGTCAAGTAGGGGCGAACCTGGTGTTCGCCCTTTGTTGCCCTTGAGGGGGCAGCGTCTTGCAGGGGCGGCTCGCGAGCCGCCCCTACCAGCATAATTTATTCTACCAAGGATTTTAACCTGGCGGCGATAATCTTGGCGGCGTACCTGGAACCCGCGTCATTGAAATGCACCATGTCATAGAGGTGCTCTTTATCCGGCGGCACCTCTCGGGCCAGGTCGATGACCAGGACCCCGTTCTTCCGGCCCACCGCCCTGATGGTGTCGTTGAATAAGTCGTAAAGCTCTTTAAAATCCCGGTAAGAAATGCCGGTATCCTGGCCGTACCTGCCGATGTAGGCCGCCACCACCGGGTCGGGGTCGTCCTTGATGCGGTTGGCCTGCGTCATCAATACCGGGGTAATCCCCCGGTCCCGGCAAATATCAATAAATATCTGCAGGTTCATGGCAAATTCACGGGCCAGGCCGGCCTGATCAACGGTGAGCTTTTTTCCCCGGGCCTGGGCGAATTCGTCTTCCTCGTGCGGAAAAATGGTCTTGGCAAAATTCCGCCAAGCCTCGTTGATATTGGGGATCAACATTTCCTTGAGCAGCTTCCCCACCAACTTGCTTTTGACCAAAGTCTCGATGGGCGCCCGGACGTTATTTTTATTCCAGTAAGTCTTCTCGTACAGCAAGGTGCTAAGATCGTTGATGTTTTCCATAAACACCACCACCCGAGGTTTCAAGGGGATCACCTTGTTGACCAGCAGATCGATGGCGTGCAGGCTGTTGTTGCCCGACAGGCCGCCGTTGTAAGCATTGATTTTTTTGCCGGTCTCCTGTTCCAGGATGGCGCCCACCACGTAGGGAAAACGATTCTCCTCATCCACGAACATGCATTCCGTGGTGGAGCCCCCCAGAAAAACGATACTCAGGTCGGGGTCGGCGTATTTCTTGGACGGCTTGATGAAGCCGTTCTCGTCGATGTCTATCTTATAGGTTTTGGTAAAGACGTTGTCGGTGTAAGGCAGATGATTTTTCGGGAACTGCAGCCGCATCTGCCGCAGGGGCCGTTGCTCCCGCAGCTTGATGTATCTCCTTTCGGTCTCGGCTTCCAAGACGATGCCGCGCCGGTGATTGAGGAATCCCAACAGCCGTTCCGTGCCCAACCCCAGGACCACCAGGAAAACCAGAACCACCAAGACCAGGGTCTTCCTCGGATTCTGCTGGAACCAGTTGTCGGTCTTGCCTTGGCGACTATTTCCCATGTCTGCTTAATCCCTTCAGGCAAATTCTAATAATTTTTCTTGCCCCTGGTTACCAGGTTTTGCCATTATCTGGTATAAATGAAACTGCCTTGGATGTGCTCCTAGTCTAAGCTGCCGATCATGAACCCAGACAAATATGGCCCCGGTTCAGAACCTGATGCCCTTAGCCAGCCCTAACCAGCCCGGCCACCACCGCATTCTCCAGAAATTCGCCTACCTCCTCAGCGCCCGCTGGGTCCGGGACGCCTTGCAAGGCGTCTTTTTCATCTATCTGGCCCGGCACAGCACCACCACTTACGGCGAATTCATGCTGGCCCTCGGGCTGGGCAGCATCCTCCTCCTGGTGTCGGAGTTCGGTCTCAACCTGCCCCTGGTGACCCTGCTGTCCCGGCAGGACCGGGAAGCGGGCGTAGCCCTGGGCCAGGTCACCTTACTGAAAGGGCTGCTGCTGACCCTGGCCATCCTGGGGGCAGTGGTCTTCATCGAATGGCAGGACTACGCCCCCGCACTACGCCGGGTCATGCTCCTGCTGGCCATTGCCGTGGCCCTGGAGGCCATGTCCAACACCTTTTTCGTGGCCCTCCAGGTCCAGGGACGCCAGGACCTCCAGGGCAAGATCAAGGCCCTGGCCGCGGCCCTGGGCTTTGGTTATGGCCTCACCGCCCTAATTCTCGGGGCCGCCCCCCTGGCGGTGGCCGCTTTTAAACTCATCGAAACCCTGGTCAACCTGGCCGGCGGGCTCTGGCTGATCCTGTCCCAGCCGCAGTACCGCCCTCAATGGCCCCCCGTCAGGCGACTCTGGCGCACCCTGCGCCTGGGAGCGGTCTTCGCCCTCATCGACGTGGCCGCCAGTATTTACAACAAGGCCAATCTCTTCTTCCTGCAGCGTTACGCCGGAGCCGAGGCCGTGGCCCAATACAGCGTTACCTGGGGATTGGTGGAAAGCATCTCCACTCTGGTCTCCAGCCTGCTGCTGCAGTCCATTCTCTACCCGCTGTTCGTGCGGCTCTGGCAGACGGACCGCGAGCAGGTCCCTCGCCTGGCCCAAAACACCGCCCGCTGGCTGATGGCCGCGGCCCTGGTGGTGATGTTCGTCCTGTTCAGCGAAAGCGACCGCCTCATTGGCCTAATCTTCGGCCCCCGCTACCACGAGGCGGTTTGGCTTCAGAAGGTGCTGGTGCTCACCGTGGCCTTCGCCTTCCTCCACAACCTGGCGGCCTCCCTGATGATCAGCATGGGTTTGCCCCGGCTGCTCCTGTTCTTCTACCTGGCCGGACTGGTGATCAATCTCCTCTGGTGCTCCCTGGTCATGCCCCTGTCGCCGCTGTTGGGCTCGGCCCTGGCCATGGTCATCACCAAGGGCGCGGTGGCGGCCCTCACCGTGGGCTTCTGCCAGTGGCGCCTGGGCCTGATCCCGAAAAAACCCTTGTTGCACCTGGTTATTGCGGCCCTGGCCGGATTACTCCTTTATCTGGCCGCGGACGGCCGCCTGCCCCGGGAACTGGCCGAAGCCCTGGCCCTGGCCCCCACCCTGGCCCTAAGCTTCCATTGGTGGCGCTCAGAGAAGTGAGTTTCGAGTTTCGAGTTTTTAGTTTCGAGCTTTTAGCTTTTAGCTTTTAGCATTTGATTTTTAGTTTTTGATTTTGTTTTTGTTTTTGTTTTTTTCTGACTACTGACTACTGGCTACTGGCTACTGACTATCTTCACCACCCTCCCCTGCCGGCCGACCCGGTAAACAATCCCCCGCCAACGCATCTCCATGGTGCCCAAGGTCCTCAAATGACCCCAACTGGCCATCCCCATGGCCGCAAAGTAAGCTACCAGCCACTTCCCCCACGGTCCGGGTTGCGGGTGGCAAGAACGCAGAGCCAGACCCAGGCCGGTAAGCCCGGTAAGAAACAGCGCCGCGGCCAGGGCCAGGCTCCCGGAGGTCAACCCGAGGGGCGCCAGCAACAGGAACGCCGCGGCCAGGAGCACCAGGGCCAGGTTCACCTGGACCGCCAGGCCCGCCGCCAGCCAGGTTAGCGGCATGCAGAACTTCAGGTAAAGCCACTGCCGGGTCAGCCACTCCCGCCAGCCCGCCAGGGTCTCGCCCTCGATGGGGGTGTCGAGGCAGGCCCCTTTGGCGAGGACCACCGGCAGGCCCGCCCGCACCAACCGGGCCGCCAGAGAGACGTCGTCCACCACGTTTTCGGCCCAGACCTGGGCCACGGCCAAATCCTCAAACAGACGGCGCCGGATGGCGGTGGCGCCGCCCCAAGGTTGGTTCAGGCGGCGAAAACCTTTGGTCAGGTAGAGGGCCAGCACCGAGATGGCCCGGCCCAGGGCGGCGACCCCGGGGTCCGGGGCGATGAGCTGGTGGTAACCGCTGGTGACTTGGGCCTGGCCGGCGACGATGGGCCCCACCAGTTCCTTGAGCCAGTCCGGGGGAGCCGACTGGTTGCCGTCGCAAAAGACCAGGATTTCCGGGGCCTGGCCGACCAATTGCACGGCTGCCAACAGATTGCGGTTCTTCTGGCCGCAACTCCGGGCCGGGCCGGCGACCACGTGCCGGGCCCCGGGGTGGCGGGTGATCAGCGCTAAGATGACGGCGGTGGCGGGGTCCTCGGCGTCCCGGGTGGTGAAAACCACCTGGTAGCTGGGATAATCCTGGCTGAGGAGCGTCTCCAGGCGCCCCGCCAGGCCCGCCGCCGCCCCGGTCACCGGCACCAGCACCGCCAGCCGGGGCCACTCCGTCAACCGGCTGACCACAGCCGCGGTCCCCGGACGTAGGCGCCGCCCCCCCTCGAAGATCAAATACGCCAGGCCCAGAAGCACCAGAGCCATGGCCGTCAAGATGAAAATTTCCATAAATACTGCTTTATCCTTGCTTGCCACCCCTCACCCTAGCCCTCTCCTTCCCAAGAGGGAGAGAGGAAGCAATAGCGGGCGCTATCGCAGTTTCATTTTTTATTCCCTCTCCCCCAATGGGGGAGAGGGTTATGGTGAGGGGGAATTAATCTTTTCTAATCCAATTAATCATCGCTTCTACCGGTCATCTACTCAGTCTTTGGCTGGCTCCCGAAAGCTGACTGCTGCCAGCCTTCATCGGCGTTTATCAATGATTGTCGGCGTTCATCGGCGGTAGGGATTGACCTCCGGCTCCGGCTGGTTTACATTGCCTGACGATATGGGCAGAATTCTCTATGGGGTGCACGGCACCGGCCACGGCCACGCGGTCCGGGCCCTGACCATCGCCCGCCACTTTGCCGATCTGGGCCACGAGTTCCTGTTCGTCAGCCACGGCGCCGGCGCCGCCATCCTGCGCCGGGAATTCCCGGTGGAGGAGATTCCCAATCCCGCCACCCCCATCCGGGACCACAAGGTGGCGCTGGCCGCCACCGTCTATTCCAACCTGGCGGTCCGGAGCCGCTCCCGCACCTATATCAACCGGATATTGCAGATCATGGAGCGCTTCCAGCCGGACGCGACCATGAGCGACTACGAGTATTTCGTGCCCCGGGCCGCCGCCCTGGCAGGCCTCCCCTGCCTGTCGGTGGACCATCAGCACGTCATCACCGCCTGCCGCCACCCGGTCCCGTGGGCCCATTACCTTAGCTATCTCGCCACTGCCCTGGCGGTGCGGACCTTTTTCAGCCGGGCCCGCGATTACCTGGTGATCTCCTTTTTCCAGCCGCCGGTCCGGCCCGGGGTCCGGGCCAGAATCCTGCCGCCGCTGCTGCGGGAGACGGTGCTCCGGCGCCAGCCCGCGGCAGGCGATCACGTCGTGGCTTACCAGGGATATACCACCTTCAAGCGCTTTTTGCCATTACTCCGGGCCATCCCCTCCAAGGTGGCCGTCTACGGCTTTGATACCGAGGGGAGCGACGGCAATCTGCACTTCAAGAAAAATTCCGAGACCGGCTTTCTGGACGATCTCTCCTCCTGCCGCTACGTGGTCTGCGGCGGCAGCCACACCCTCATCTCCGAAGCCCTCTATTACGGCAAGCCGGTGATCGCCTTCCCCATCCAGGGCGCCTTCGAGCAGTTCCTCAACGCCTTTTACCTGGAGCGCCTGGGCTACGGCCGGTACTTCACCCGACTGCATCCCCGCCCGGAGATTATCCCCGCCTTTGAGGCCAACCTCATTGATTTTCGCCGGAACGTCGGCCAGGAAAACTTCTGCGGCAATCCCGAGATCTTTGCCCTGGTGGCTCAGTTCCTCCGGGAGAAAAGCCTAACCTATTAGTTTCTCGAATAAGGCCTTTAATCGGGAGTAATTTTTCGCGGAGTCGAACTCCCGGGCCACCAGGTCCCGTCCCGCCAGCGCCCGGCGCCGGGCCTCAGACGGATTGGCGCACGCCTCGGCCACGGCCCGGGCCAGGGCCTCCGGGTCCGCCGGCGGCACCAGCCAACCCGTGACCGCCGGCCGGATGACTTCTGGAATACCGGAAACCTCGGTGGCCACGACGGGCACTTCATGGGCCAGGGCCTCCAGGATAACCGCGGGGATGCCATCCCGGTCTCCGGATGGGGTGATAACGCTGGGCATGATGAAGAGGTCGGAGTCGCACAACAGCCGGGGCACCTCCCGGTGGGGGACGAATCCGACCAGGTCTACCCGATCTTCAAGCCCCAGCTTTCGGATTAACCGGCTGAGTTGAGCGCGCTGGGGGCCATCGCCGGCCAGGGTCAGGTGGAACTCAAACCCCCGGGCGCTGAGTAGGCGGCAGGCCTCAATCAGGACGGAAAAGCCCTTTTTGGCCACTAACCGGCCGAGGGCGAGCAAGCGGTACGGCGGGACGGCGGGGCGGGGCGGCGGGGGTTTTTCGGTGCTCCCCAAGGGAATGCCGATGGGGATTTTGATGATCTTGCCGGCCTCAGCGGGAACCATGGAGGCCAGATAGCCGCGATTTGCCTCAGAAATGGTGCGCATCCCGACGGCCGCGGCCAGCTTCTCAGTCAAGGCGCCATCCGGGGGATAAATGTCGTGAGCGTGGGCCGCAAAGCTGAATGGGATGCCGCTCAACCCCGAAGCCACCCAGGCAGCCGTGGCCGGCCCATCGGCCCAGGGCGCATGAATGTGGTCAATGTGCGCCTCCACAAAACGCCGGGCCAGGTGGACCCCGGCCAAACCGGCCCAGACGGCCTCTCCGGCGGTCTCCAGGCTGCGCCACCGGCGCACCAGGACTCTCTTGAGAAAGGGCCCGGCCTGCGGTCCCCAACGGCGGCGCAGGCTCCCCAGGTCTCGCAGCACAACTCCCAGGGCGGCGCTCCCCAGATGGAAAACCGGCGCCAGGCACGGCGCCAGGCCCGTTAGCCGCCCGGGCGGTCGGGGGCCATAGAGCGTATAAACTTCGAGATCGAGGCCCTGCTGCCGCAGCGTGTTTATTTCATCCAGGATAAAGGTCTGGGAAGGTTCTGGAAACCACAAGAGCACATAAGCCACCCGGGAGGCCATTTTCTCATTCCCCCCCAGATCGTCGGTCCCGGCCACTACGGCTCTTCACGAGGCTCATAAAAATCTCCTCATGACTGCGCACCATGCTGGCCAGAGAAAAATCCCTCGCCGCCTGCTCCCGACCGGCCCGACCGAAGGCCTGAGAGGTTTCCGGGTCGGACAGCAAGTGGCTGAGGGCGGCAGCCAGGGCCGGGACATCGCCGGGAGGAACGAGCCAACCGGTGCGGCCCGGTCTCACTACCTCCGGCAACCCTCCCACGCGGGTGGCCACCACCGGCAGTCCCGCCACCATGGCCTCCAGAACCACGTTAGGGAGTCCTTCCTCCAGAGAGCTCAGGGCGAAGACGGTAGCCTCCTGAAACAGGGGACGAAGATTCGGCCGGCCGCGAAGAACCTGCACGCGCCCCGCCAGATCATATCTGGCCACCAGGCTAATGAGCTCCTCCCGCCGGGAGCCGTTTCCCACCAGCCGTAACTGCGCCTCCGGGTGGTCGGCAGCCACCAGGCGAAAGGCCTCAATCAGGGTTTTCTGGTCCTTGGCGGGTTCCAGACGGCCCACGGACAGGATCATGGGCGGGCCTGAGGGCGCGCCCCGGGGTGACTGGAAAAACTCCTGATCCACTCCATTCAGGATTACCGTGACCCGGTCCGCCGGAATCCCGTAGGAGCCGGTTAAAATTTCCGCCTCGGCCAGGCTGTTGCAAATAATGTGGTGTGCCAGAGGCCAGAGCCAGGCTTCGTGCTGCCGCTGCGGCGCGCCGCCGCGGCAATTGCTAACGATGATGGGTACCCCGGCCAGGCGGCCCACGAGTTTGCCCCAGATATTGGGAACCGCGGTCAAGAGCATCATCAGGTCGATGGAGTTGCCCCTGAGTCGGCGCCACAGCTGTAACAGGCTGGCCGGGCCCACCGAGTCCCGGCGGCTCAGCCAGACCAGGGGGATCCCCCAATTTACGGCCACCGGCGTCAGGTCGTCCCCAGCCATCAGCAGCCAAACTTCTACCTGGAACTTCTCCCGGTCCAGCCGCCGGGCCAATTCCAGGGTCTGGCGCTGAGTGCCGCCGAACTTCAGGTCTTGGAGGAGAAAAACGACCCGGGCCGGACTGAACAGCCGGTCGGGGCTAGGGCTGCAAGCTGTATTTATCGGACGGTCCAATGAGAGAGAGTTTCGAGTTTCGAGTTTTTGGTTTCGAGTTTTTAGTTTTTGGTTTTTAGTTTTTGGTTTTTGGGTTTTCTGACTACTGGCTACTGGCTACTGACTACTGGCTACTCCTTCATCAATACCCCATCAAACCGCAGCAACGCGAACAGACCGGCATCAGCCCCTCAGTGGCCAGGCTGTGGCGGAATTTACGGTAGGCCGGCGAGTTCCACAATTCGGTGATGGTGGCCTCTTTGAGGTTGCCCACCACGTAGTCGTGGTAGTCCCGGCAGGGGGAGAGGTCGCCGTTGCTGTTGACCTCCACCGCCTGGTAGATGGAGATGCACTGCTCGAAGCCGAACCGGGACCGGTGGTCGGTATAGTAGGTGCGCAGGTCGGCCTCCCCGGTGACATTAGGGATAATGGTGACCGGCGGGTTCTTGGCCCCTTGGGAGCGGGCCAGGACGGCCTGCAACTGCCGGTTCATCTCGGCGTAGTCATCGGGGCGCCAACCGCCCACCCAGCCCGCCGGCCGCACCGGCTTGAAGTCGAAACGCCGGGAAAAATCTTCTTCATGAGCCCGGACGTTTTCCGCGTCGATCCACCAGGAAAGGTAGAAAACCGACAGGTCCACTTGGTCCCGGAAGGCGTCGTAGATGTCCACCAGGTGCCGGAAATTGTTCCGGGAGATGGTGGTGAGGGAGGCAATCAGGGGCAGGCTCCGCCCCTGGACCCGCCGGGCTTCGTGCACCGCGGCCAGGCCCGCCTGGATGTCGGCAAAGTTGTCGGCCCCGCCCACTCCCGGGCGGGTGGCGTTGTGCAAGGCCGCATCCGGGCCGTCGATGGAGATTTGCAGGAGAAACATGGGCGCCTTGACCAGACGCTCGGCCACTTGGGCGATACGGGTGCCGTTGGTGGCCACCGAGCAGGGCAGCCCCAAGGCGGTGGCATGTTCGATCAGATCCACCGAGCCCTCGTAGAGCATGGGCTCCCCACCCCAAAGGTAGACAAAGGGCCGGTGGCCGTGAGCCACCAAATCGTCCAGCACCTCCCGGTAGCGGGCTGGCGAGACTTCATTCCGCTTCAGGTCCCGCAAATTCTGGCCGTGAAGGA
>JAPLJC010000049.1 GCA_026388765.1 Deltaproteobacteria bacterium | reverse complement strand
TTAAGATTTCTCGCCACGGGTTAAAAACAGGCGCAAATTGGGGTCTTGGGTTTCGGCCAAAAGCTGGTTAGGGTTGCCCGTGGCCGTCATGGTTCGTTTGGATACATCCAGAAATACGGAATTGCTGCCAATTGCAAAGATGCTGGCCAACTCATGGGTCACCACCACCATGGTGGTGCCCAGGCTCTCACGCAGTTCCAGGATCAGGTCATCCAGGCGGCGAGCGCTCACCGGATCCAAGCCGGCGGAAGGCTCATCGAAAAACAGAATTTCCGGATCGAGGGCCATGGCCCGGGCTATACCGGCTCGTTTCTGCATCCCGCCGCTGATCTCCGAGGGATAAAATTCTGCGAATCCGGCCATCCCCACCAACGCCAGTTTCAGTTCGACAACCTCGCGAATCCGGGCCCGGCTTAAATCCGTATAGGTCTCCAGCGGCAGGGCGATATTCTCGGCCAGGGTCATGGAGCTCCAAAGCGCGCCGCTCTGGTACATCACCCCGGCCCGGCGAATGATCTGGTCGCGGGTCTGTTGACCGGCTCCCCAGAAATCGACCTCTCCATAAAAAACCTTACCCTTGGCCGGGGCCTTCAAGCCGATTAAAATGGTCATCATGGTGCTCTTGCCGCAGCCGCTGCCGCCCATGACGATAAAAATGTCCCCCCGGTTTATGGTAAAGGTCAGGTCCCTCATGAGAACAAAGTCGCCATACGCCATGGTGAGATCCTGTACCGTGATGTGGGCTTCTTTTTCCGTCATTTTCACTTTATCCTAAGGCGCGGTTGGCATTCCCTTATATCCCCAGCATGTTGCACAAAACGGTGATCACCGCGGTGGAGACGATAATCCCGACAATGGCGGTGACCACCGCGGACGTGGCTGCATCACCGACTGCCGAGGCACTGCGGCCGCACTGCATACCCCGCATGCAGCCGGCCAGGGCCACGATCACACCGAACACCAAGCCGGAAAAAAGGCCGATGCCCAGATTCCAGAGATCGACCGCCTTCGCCGTCTCGTTATAATATTCTATAAAACCGATATTGAGCAGCCCTACCCCCACCACCATACCTCCCAGTATGCCCATAATATTGGCATAAAGGCACAGCAGGGGCATCATCACCGCCAGGGCCAGCATACGCGGCAGCACCAGAAACTCCATGGGGGAGATGCCCAGGGTTTTCAGGGCATCGATCTCCTGGTTTACCTGCATGGTCCCCAGCTGCGCGGCAAAGGCCCCCCCCGTGCGCCCGGCCATGACGATGCCGGTCATAATCGCCGCCATCAGGCGCACCATGGCAATGCCCACCAAATCGGCCACATAAATTTGGGCCCCGAAGAGCTTCAGCTGGATGGCGCCAATAAACGCCAGGATCAACCCCACCAAAAAGCAGATGAGGGAGACGATCGGCAATGCCTGCGCGCTACAGGCCTGCATGATTAAGCCCAAATCGGAGCGGCGGTACTGGGCCTTGCCACGCAGCAGCCTCTGCACGGCAATGACCGAATCGCCGAGGAATTCCAGCATTTCCCCGGCAGATCGGAACAAATCGACGGTTTGGTTGCCCACATGGGCGAGAAACGACACCCGCCCCTCCGCCTGGCGGGCATCTTTCTTTTCGGGTACCGCCGAGGCCAAGGCCAACAGTCTCTGCGCTCCGGGGGGCAGTCCGTCGCTATTCAGACTGATTTTTTGCTGGGAGCAGAATTTGTGCAAGTTTACCAGGAAGGTCAGCAGTCCGGTGTCCCAATGGGCCAGTTCCCGGGTGTCGAAGACCAGGTTACGAACCCCCGGCCTGTCTTCGAGCGTTTGCTTAACCTTATCGGACCCAGGCAGTTCGGCGCCCAGCTGCCAGTGCCCGGAAAGAATCACCTTCAGCGTGTCTGCCGACGGTTGTTCTATAATCATTTCACCAAGGGCCGTCATGTGCGTTTTTCTCCAGGGTAGCTCTTTGGCTGATAATTAGGGGGCTTCAGCCTTCCTCTGACCCAGTCCGAAGCAGTGTATCAGGAATAGATTTGAGGTACACGTCCCGCTGGGGATAGGGCATTACTATATCATGGTCCCGAAACCGCTGCCAGATGCCCCAAAAGAGGTCGCTCTTCACTGAACCAAGGCCATTTTGGGGATCGTTGATCCACACCCGCACTTCCAGGTTGACGGCATTATCTCCAAAGCCGGTTAAAAGGCAGGCAGGCTTAGGATCTTTGAGGACCCGCAGTGTTTCGGCGGCGGCAGCCAGCATCAGTTCCCGGGCTTTCTCCAAATCAGAACCGTAGGCGACGCCAACGGGCACCTTTAACCGGACGAGGTTCTGACTGTAAGACCAGTTGATCACCTCGCCGGTTATCAAGTTTTCATTGGGGATAAGATGCTCGGTGGCGTCCCGGGTGATGACGGAGACATAGCGGCTTCCCAAGAAATTGATCCAGCCATACTTGTCTCCCAGTTGAATCACATCACCGGGCTTGATGGACTTGTCCGCCAGGATGATGAAACCGCTCACCAGGTTGGCAAAGACCTTTTGCAGGCCGAAACCGAGCCCCAACCCGAGGGCGCCGCTGAACAGGGCGAAGACAGTGAGATCGATCTCCAGGTAATGTAAGACTATGACGACACAGGCGGAAAAAAGAAAAATGCTGCCGAGCCTATACAACAGGATTTGGACTGCGGGGGTCACACCTGATTTTCTGGTCAGCCAGAAATGGAAAAATATCCGCAGGTTTTTAGACACCCAGTAAAGAGCCAACAACAGGATAAAACCGCGCTGAACATGTAAGAGGGAAACGTGCACTTGCCCGAGCTGAAAATCAATACTTTGCAAAAAACGCTGCCAGGGGTGGATGAGATGGAAAATATAGAGAAAGGCCAAAACCCAAAGAGCAATGGCCAGAACTCTGGCCCAGAAGCGGTTTTCCATCTCGTCGGTGAATAAGCGCATCACGGTCAGGGCAATCAAAATGATGCCCACGGCGTACAGTTCATTCCGGGGCAAGTTGAAATGGTCCGCAATACCAAAGGCAATTGACACCAGGATAAAGGCGATAAAGGCACCAATAACCTTGACGAAATGCAGTAGTATGGCCAGGTCGGCACAAGCTTTTGGATGCGTGGCGTATTGCGCCTCCTGGCGGGTCAACCAGGTGCCAATGGCCCTGCTGACTTGACGGGCTAACAGGAGAGCGCAGCCGATGACCACGATCTGGGCCGCCATTGACCAGGAAAGTACGTGTTGAGAAAAATATGCCTGGGCCTGGGACCAAGTTGCGTCAATGTGGGCAAGATCAAAAGGACTACCCATGATGCCCCTCCCTGGGGAAATCAACTGATCTCGGCGCAATCAAGCCTCGGTGTTCTTGTAGCATTTACTTTTAGCTCTCCGCAAGCCCATAATAAATCCCGCCCCAAGGAGCCGGGCGCCCCGGCTGGGGCGTCCGGCAAGGGATTATCGGCTTGCAGCTTTCGGCGAGGACGCCGAAGTATCCCTATTGGTTGGGATTTGGGACCATGCAATAGGACACTTCAGAACCCTGATAACACTTCTGATAATAGGTGTTGCCGTCAACGTAGTAAGTCTGATTGTTCACCGCCACTGGTCGGGCCGCAGCGGACAAATAACCAACCGTCGCACCCACCGCCAACCCGGTGGCCGCCCCGGCGACGACGCCGCCATATCTGGGGCCATAGTAGGCGTTCCAGTTCCCAGAGGCCGTCACATTGCGATTGACATTGACGTTTCCCTGATAGGTGCGTGCCGCGGTATCCGGTTAGAATCCAAGCCAGTCTCCTAGTCGTGGTCCCCGCTCAGGTGGATCGCCACATATCTTGCCAGAATCGGCAGTTATCGCTTGAGCGGGCAAAATTCCAGATATGGTCTGGATAGACGTTATTTTCAGGGAGTTGATAATTTTCTGGTCATAGCAGTTAGTTTCCCTTCTGATATTTCGTTGATGCCCTAACAGAAAGCAGTTCGCCGTGGAGATTATTCCCTTCGGCCAACGTTGCGCGGACGCCTGCCTGTTCTTATCTTTACTTACATCCTTATGCAAAAGGTTTGGGACCCAACATGCCTGGCCTTAATGCTCATTGCGGCTGTGCAGCCTGGATCAGGTTTGAGCCGCGGCCCCTAGCGCCGGGGCTAAGCATATTAGCAGCAATACCAAATAAGCTAAATCTTACGAAAGCAATAATTTTATTGAATGTTGCAGTAATTTTATTGTTCCTTTTGAGTCCATCAGTTCGGGCTCAAGACATGGAGCAAGATAATCCTATTTATAAGGAATTGGCTGAACAAGGAAGGATGACGACCGGACAGATAGATATGGTTTATGAGGTGCCATGCGTAGAAGTTATGCTGGAGAGTGGTGAAAGCATAAGGACATTTGTCTATTCCGTACCTTCTTTAAAGAAAAAGCCTATTCCTGCCCAGGACAGAATTGCTCTCATTAATGGAACCCATTACCTGTTGGTCGTGAATGGGCCCGGTAACATTAGCACCGATAAGAACAAAATATTCGTGCCCCTCGACTTTTCCATAGAGCCGAAAATTCTGCCGGAATTTTTGCCTGGCGCGGCCAATCATGAAAAGTACATTCTGATAGATCGCCGCCAGCAATATCTCGGCCTTTATGAATGGGGAAATTTGAAATACACTTATCCAATTTCTTCCGGAACCCACAATTCGACGCCTTTAAGAAAATTTGTGGTCCATTATATGGATGAAGTTCATTACTCCAGTAAATATGAACAGGCGCCCATGGATCATGCCCTGAGCATTGGCAATGATTATTTCATTCATGAAGGAATAGTTCCTGGATATCCCGCCTCCCACGGCTGTATCCGGGTGTTTCCCCTTCAGGCTCGTTTTCTTTTTTATCAGTGGGCCAAACCGGGAATTCCAGGGGAAATTATAGGTTGAGTCCGTTGCAAAAAGGTTAATTTTCGGCTTTTCGTTTGCTGGAGAGACGCCGGTTCGCGGTGAACTTGAGGTCCTTGGCGGTTTTGGTGGAGGTGGGTTGGTGGCAGTAGAAATCTGGATCGCGATGGCCATTTCCTTTAATTAAGGGATATTTGAGAATCCAATCCAGGAAAGGCAAGGGGCCATCAGGTCTACGGGACTGCGCCCATCATTTCCGCATATTTCCCCCCGCGGCACTTACAAGGTCTTTAAGAGCCTGGTAAGGCTGGGCGCCGACCACTATCCGCCCATCAATCATGAAAGTTGGAACTGCTGTAATGCCGCAGGTGCGGGAATACTCCCAGTCACGGTCTACCGCTGCCTTAAAAGTCCTCTCAGCCAAGGTCTGTTCCGCCATCCGGCCATCAAGGCCAATTGTCCCGGCGATCTCTTTCAAGACCGAAAGATCGGCGATGTTCCTGCCATCAGCGAAGTATGCCTGAAATACAGCCTGGTGAAACTCATCCCCTTTTCCCAATGCCTCAGCCCATTTCCCGAGTTCTTGCGCCCGGCGGCTATTGCAGGTTCTCGTGCGCATACCCCAGGGAAGTCCCAACTCGGCAGCGACTTTCTTCAGATGCCCCATGGACGAAGGGAGATCTAGTCCCCGTCCCTTGAACAGCTCCTCGAGGCTCACGCCTTCTTCCGGTGTTTCCGGATGAAGGGGGAAGGCAATCCACCTGATCCCTATCTCGTACTCTTTCTTTAGCCTGTCAACACGCCCGGTGATGAAGTAGCACCAGGGTCAGACGTAATCGGAGAAAATCTCCAGGATGACTTCATCGTTTTGGTCCATGGTATGATACCCCCGATAGTGATATCCGCTATTATGCAGCAGTCTTACCACCGCAGTCAAAAAAGGGATTGGGGGACATCTCTCCCCGAGTTTAACCCTGAAAGGTGTCTTAATTTTGTAGCCCAATTGCCTTTTGGGAGAAATCGTAGCACAAATTCCGGAAGCAAAGGTATTTTTTAAAGTCAGTCAAGCCATTCCCCTTCATTGATAGCGAGTATCTTGCCAGGAACGGCAGTTATAGCTTTAGGGGAAAGAAAGGGCAGCCTTCTTCAGAGGGCTGCCCCCGGGGTTAACTCCCGCTACTCACTAGATTTCTTATTATGCTGCGCCGCTTCCAGTTTCTTGATGTCCTCGGGGGACAGTTGCGGCCGGTCGATGGTCAAGGTGATCTTATTGATCTTGCCGCTGAACTTGAACGGCGGTTGATAATCCGCGTCGTTGACGCCGGTCAGCGTGTCCGAGCCGACGTCCAGCGATTCGTCGAACTGCAGGATGAACGGTATCGTGTGCTCCATCTTCTGCGTGGCCACCTCCTTGCCGTCCACCTTCAGGACGCCGGTCCCGCCCCGGCCTATCCCGCTGTAATTGTTGAACGCCAACGTTCCGGGGCCGAGCCCGTCGTACTTGAAGTCGAACTCGAGCGTGTGCTTGCCAGGCGCGAGTTCGGGGCCTTCCCAACGTATTCGCTTCAGGTCCAACAGATTCCACAGGAAGACCGGCTTCCCCTTCAGCAGGTAGAAGCCGTAGCCGCCGAAGCGGCCGCCCTGGGTGATGAGCATGCCTTCGGCGCCACCCGGCGGGATCTCAACTTCGGCCTTGAAGTTATACGAGGTGTTGAGGATGCTCGGCGCATCGCCGTTGGGCGTGCCGGTAAGCGGGCGGGTCCAGGTGAAGACATTCCGGCCCGCGGTGATGCTCGGCCGCGGCGTGATGACTCGCGTCAGCACGGAATTGTCCAGCGGCAGCACCTGGTATCTCTTTGCTTCCTGCCAGAAGCGCGTCTGCATCTCCTTCAATTTCGCCGGATACTTGGTAGCGACGTCCTCCGACTGGGTCCAGTCGCTCTTGAGGTCGTACAGCTCCCAAGGGTAGTCGAGCGGGCCCAACTTCGGCGGATAGCCGTCCCAAGGGGCGCGCATGACTTTCGTGCTCGCTATCCAGCCGTCGTGGTAGAGGGCGCGGTCGCTGAACATCTCGAAATACTGCGTCTTGTGCCGTGAAGGCGCCTTGGTGTTGGCCTGGTCGAAGGTGTAGGCCAGGCTCATCCCCTCGATGGGCGTCTGCTTGATGCCGTCCACCGTGATCGGCGCCGGGATGCCGGTAACTTCGAGGATGGTGGGCACGATGTCGATGACGTGGTGAAACTGGTGGCGGATGCCGCCCGCGTCCTTGATGCGCTTGGGCCAGGCGATGCACATGCCTTGGCGGATGCCGCCGAAGTGCGAGGCGATCTGCTTGGTCCAGGAGAACGGCGTGTCGAAGGCCCAGGCCCAGGGCACCGCCATATGGTTGTATGTCCTGTCGGTGCCCCAGACGTCGTAGAAGTACTTGAGCTGCTCCTCGACGGTCGGATTGACGCCATTGAACATCGCGACTTCGTTGGGCGTGCCGATCATCGTCCCTTCGGCGCTGGTGCCGTTATCACCCTCGATGTAAATGATCAGCGTGTTGTCGAGCTGGCCCAGGTCCTCCACCGCCTGGATCACCCGGCCGATCTCATGGTCGGTGTAGGCCACGTAGGCCGCGAAGACTTCTGCCTGGCGGATGAAGAGCTTCTTCTCGTCAGCCGAAAGCTGGTCCCACTCCTTGAGGTCCTTCGGCCACGATGTGAGCTTGGCGTTGGCAGGAATCACGCCGAGCTTCTTCTGGTTCTCAAAGATCTGCTCGCGCAGCTTGTTCCAGCCTTGGTCGAAGAGCTTCATTTGGCGGATTTTGTCCACCCATTCCTTGGTCGCGTGGTGCGGTGCGTGCGTGCCGCCAGGCACGTAATAGATAAAGAACGGCTTGTCGGGGGTCAGCGCGTTCATGCGATTCATGTAGTCGATGGCCTCGTCGGCCATGGCCGTGGTCAGGTTCCAGCCGGGCTGGCCCTGGAACGGGTAGATCTGCGTGGTGTTGCGGAACAGGTTCGGCTGCCACTGGCTGGTGTCGCCGCCGATGAAACCGTAGAAGTACTCGAAGCCCATGCCGCTGGGCCACTGGTCGAACGGGCCTGCCTGGCTGGCCTGGTACTCCGGCGTGTTGTGGTTCTTGCCGAACCACGACGTGGCATAGCCGTTATCCCTGAGGATACGACCGATGGTGGCCTTGTCTTTGGTGATGATGCTGTCGTAGCCGGGATAGCCTGTAGCCTGTTCGGCAATCACGCCGAAGCCTGCCGAATGATGGTTGCGCCCGGTGATCAGCGCGGCGCGCGTGGGCGAGCATAGCGCCGTGGAGTGAAAGTTGGTGTAGCGCAGGCCGTTGGTGGCGATGCGGTCGAGCCCCGGGGTTGGAATCACGCCGCCGAAGGTGCTGGGGACACCGAAGCCCGCGTCATCGGTCATGATCAGCAGCACATTGGGCGCGCCCTTGGGCGGCACGACGCGCATCGGCCAGTACGGCTTGGACTGGGGGGCCGTTTCCTTGATCACGCCCCCGAACTTCGGCGGCGGCGGAGGCAATTGCTTGCCGTCGATAGTGGTGGTGGCGCCGGGAGACCCCGGCACCCCGGTTACCTGCTGGGCCAGGGCCGGAACCGCTGCCAGCAGCAAGATCAGGCTGGCGATGACCCATATGGAGAGTGGTTTAAATGGTTGTGACATGCTCTCCTCCGATGATTACCATCCGGGATCCGCCTTACCGACTTTAACCCGGAAAGTTGTCTCTTATTGTGGTAGGCATGATAGCACAAGGGCTGATGAAATAAACCCTTCTATAAGTCGCAACCAGTCCTACCAAAATTCGTCTGCTCATTTTTCCATCTCGTTAATCGGCGACCACGTATTTATATCCAGTAAAGGGGTTGTAGTTGCCATGAGCAACACACTCACCATTGAGAGAACGAAATCTTCCAGGTCCCCTCCTCCTGTTTCCCCAGGGATGAGGCAAGGTTATACTCCTTGTCGCGATACGAAGCCGTTGCCCACTGTTACTACGGGAGCGGCTTAGGATCTACTTGACCGAGATGCGCCAGGGCGTTACGCAGTGGGGCACTGGAGACCTTTATCAGCCCTCCATAGGGATTGTCCAATTCCAGGATCAGAAATAGTGAGCCCGCGGCCGACAAGGCGCACACGAGCAAGACGACGATTACCGTGGCATTGCGGGGGGAGAACAGGCCAAAGGTGGCGAAGATGACGGTGAGCCAAAAGACCAGTATCACCAAGAATGGCATCGGGATCGAGCTCTGCCCCATCTGCTCGATGAGAAGCCAGCGATTTTCGGCAATATCACCGCTGATTTGCAAGGCCCGGGACCAAAGCCAGCGCTGGGCGTCGTTCCGGGGGGACAGTTGGCGGAGTTGGTCCTGGACAGCTTCGATATCGACCCTCCCCTCGCCAGCCTTAGCTAACGATAGCTCAACCTTGTCCTCCGGCCAGCTTCGCGCGATCGAGGAGGCGATAACGCGGCGCAGCAGATCGCGCGCTTTCATGGTCTCCGGTCCATAATGGGCCATAACGCGGTCGAGCAGGATGATGCGAGAGCCTGCCTGCCTGAGCCCGCTGCTGGCCGTGTCAAAACTACCCTTGGCCGAGGCGATCAGCAAGCCCAGGACCAGAGCAGCCATCGTCGCGATCATGCCGATCCCCAGCTTCACAACGTCCTTTGACTCATCGCTCACATGATGTTCGGGCAGAATAGTGCGAAGCAACATACCGAGCAGCGTGCCGCCGAAGATGCAGGCAAAGGCAACCAAAGTAACTATTAGTGCGCTCACGCTTCGCCCCTTTTCTTGATCCGAAATTAGGCGGCAGACTTGGCCACCGCAGCCAGAAAATGGTTAAGGTTGAACTTGTTGGCCTGACGCCGGCTGAGGTGTTAAGGGCTCGAACCCCGGCGGGTATTTGTGCCATTTATAGCCGGAGCGCGCCAGGTTGTAGGCCAGATCAAATTCTTCGTTCATATATTTGGTATCGAATTCCGAGGCCCGTTTCGGGTGAAAATCCTTTGGGATAAAGGCCAGGTTATAGTCGATCCCGTCCCGCTGGGCCAGGACGTAGATGCGGTACAAATCGCCTACGCCCTGGTATTTGGTCAGGCTGCTAATGGCCCGGGTGCCGATATCCCCGATATAAGGTTTGATGCTTTCATACTCGGGGTATACTTGCGCATTGCGCATGATGTACAGCTTGCGGGGGCGGTCGGGTATCAGAGACCCAAGCTTTTTCTGGCTGGTAAAGAGATTGAGGGCCGCCTCATACAGCATGACCTCAGCGCGGACGCCGCCATCCACGTGCATCTCGTCGTATTCCTGGCCGCCGGCCGTCACTTTGATGTACACCGGATTGAAGGCCACGGGGATGGAGGCCGAAGCCCGGAGGACCTGGCGGAACAGCTTGGGGGCGTCCGGGTGGCCGCTGGCGGCGATGGCCCCCATGTTCCAGATCACCTGGCGCTGGGCATCGAGCTGGGTGGTCCCCACCAGCAGGCTCCTGCCCTTGTTATGCTCGGCGGCGATTTTCTGAATCATTTGGTCATCGATGAGGTGTGTCAGCAATTCGGCCAAGGGCTCGGTACTGGCCACCCCTTCGAGCCTGCCAAGGTTCAATAACAACTTTAACTTGCCGGGAACTTTATAGATATCCTTGTCGGAGATGGTGGTGTAGGCCTCTTTCAGCTTGGCGTCATACTCCGGCCCGAGGAAGGCGAAGGGCGCAATGAGGGACCCGGTGCTGATGCCGGTCACCAGCTTGAAGCTGGGCCGGTTGCCCGCCTCGGTCCAGCCGCACAGATTCCGGCGCCGAAGGCGCCGACGCCGCCACCGCCGGACAGAGCCAAGAAATTGGCTTCGGGCTCGAGCTTGCCGTGATTGGCGGCCATCTCCTGCTTGATCGACTCGATGGCACTCTGCTCCAGGCTCTCACTAAGGGCGTCGCCCCAGGCCCGGATGCCGGGCAGATTTTCAACCTCCGCCTGGTCCTGGAGGTGCTCCGGCAAAGGGTGGCGCACCTGCAGAGCCATACAGCCCTGGAGGAGTAAACCACACAGCGCCAAATTGACCAGGGCGAAGAAGCCTCTGCCAGCTGAACCGGCTCTGCTTCTGCCAGCTATATTTGCCGATGATTCTTCTCTAAGCATATTGCCTTCCCATCCGTGCAAAACCGGTGGTATGGTTTTTCCGGTGGGGGCGCCCCAGCCAGGGGCGCCCGCCAGGTTAAAACACTTCGACTACTGCCCCTGATGTGCTCTCATGGCTTCCTCGATCTTCGCTTTCACGGCATCGAGATTGAAACTCGCGCCCTTCTGCATGGGCGGATACTCGAGGGCCGTCATGGCCAGCTTCGCCACCTCCTGCTGGACGAACACGAAGCGCCAGAACTCGAATCTGAACCAGTCAAAATACTGGTAGGATCCGAAATTCCCCGCGGGCCATCCCGTTCTCTCGAAGGGATCCAGGCGCAGGTTAGTAAGAGCCGGCGCGTCGGTATGGACCTTGCTGCCGATCCAGCCGTCGGGCTGTTCAATGAAGCGATACTTGAAGTCGTCGATCCGCACCGCGGCAAGGTTGCTTTCCGTGAAGTAGAAGATTTCGTGGCGATTCGACGGCCCCTTGCCGGTAATCAGGTCCATCTGGTTATAGCCGTCGAGATGCACCTTGTAGGTCATGGCGCCAATCTTCTTGCCCTTCAGCAGTTCCTCCTTGAGGTTTGGATTGCCGGCGGCGGCCAGGAAGGTCGGGAACCAGTCGAGTCCGGAGATGATGCCGTTCTCCACCTTGCCGGCGGGAACCTTGCCGGGCCAGCGAATAATCGCGGGCACACGGAAACCGCCTTCATAGCCCGTGCCTTTGGCTCCATAGAACGGGGTTTGTCCGCCATCGGGCCAGGTGAAGCTCTCGGTGCCGTTGTCGGTGGTGAAGACGACGATGGTGTTGTCGTCCACACCCAGGTCTTTCAACTTCTTCATCACGAGGCCGACGTCGTCGTCGAGCTGGGCCATGCCGGCTTCGTGAATGGTCCAGCCATTCTTTGAGTTGCGCATCTTCTCATACTTCTCGGAGAGATGGGTGACGATGTGCATCCGCGTCGGGTTGAGCCAGAGGAAGAAGGGCTTGCCGTCCGCCTTGGCCTTTTCGATGAAGGTCAGGGCTTTGTCGCGGATCTCGTCATCCACGGTCTTCATCCGCTCGGGATAGAGGGTTCCCGCGTCCTCGATCTTCTGCTTGCCGATCTTGCCCCAGCGCGGCTGCACCGTCGGGTCATCCTTGTCGGTCGCCCAACTATGCACCATGTTGCGCGGGCCGACTTTGTCCAGCAACTCCTGCGGGTAGTTGGGGTGAGCAGGGTCCTCCATGGCGTCGAGGTGATAGAGATAGCCGAAGAACTCGTCGAAACCGTGGACGGTGGGCAGGAACTTGTTCAGGTCCCCCAGGTGGTTCTTGCCGAACTGCCCCGTGGCATAGCCCATGGACTTAAGCGCGGTGGCGATGGTGACAGCCTCGTCCGGAATACCAAGGGGGGCACCAGCCTGGCCCACAGTGGTCATGCCCGTGCGGATGGGCAACTCGCCGGTGATAAAGTTGGCCCGGCCCGCGGTGCAAGATGCCTCGGCATAATAGTCGGTGAACCGCATGCCTTCCGCGGCCAGTTTGTCGAGGTTGGGCGTCTTACCGGACATGATGCCTTGGTGATAGGCGCCGATGTTGAACCAGCCGATGTCGTCGCCCATGATGAAGACGATGTTGGGCTTCTTGTCTTTGCCCTTTTCCTGGGCCGCGGCCGGGCCGATAAGCCCGACTACCAGCGTCAGGGCCAGGACCACGGCCAGCAGGATTACTTTGCGTCGTCGCTTCATCCTTTCCTCCTTATTAAGGGGTTTTCACGTAAGGTTCTCAGAGCTGTTGCCGTCGCCTTAGTACTTCTTAGGCGTGCGATTCTCGAGGCTTAGAATGGCCAGGAGGCCATGGGGCTCATGGCGCCCAGAGACCTTTGCTGGAGAAGGGGTTTGAGTACGTTTATGAACGCTGACTGAAGGATAGGTATCAGGATAGGCAAAGATAATGTTCTCAATAGCTAAAATCAACTGATAATAATTTTATTAGAAAAAAAGCCGGGGGAGAGAGGAGTTGAGGGCGGCAAGCCTCTGGGCTGCCAGTGGTGCGAGGATGGAGGTGAGGCAAAAGGGTGAGAGGAGGTTAGGCGCTGGTTAAAGCCGCCCTGTCGTTACCGCGGGCGGGGTTGATTTTCTTTTTGAGGTTCCGGCTGGCTCAATTTTTGGAGCGATGCGGTCAGCCGGGCCCGGTCAGTGGGGGACAGATTTTCTGCCTGGAGGGCCTGGCTGAGCACGGCCTCGGCCTGGGAGCGCTCCCCCTGTTGCCGGTAAATCTCGGCCAAGAGTAAAGAGCCGTCCGTAAAGCCGGGGCGGCGTGAGAGAATATCTTTTAACGTTGCTGCGGCGCCCTGGAGGTCCCCCTGCATTTTCTGGTAGAAGGCCAGGGTATAGGCGTATTTGGGCTCCTGGGGATTGAGGGCCACCGCCTGGCGGCACCAGGACAGGGCCTCCGCCGGCCGGTCTTGGCCGGCGAGAATGCAAAGATTATAGGCCGCCGGGGCCATCTTGGGGTCGAGCCGGAAGGCTTCCTTAAGCTGGCGCTCCGCCTCTTTGCTCCGGTTCTGCTCGGCTTTAAGCAGCCCTAGGTTGAAGTGAGCGGCGGCATTGTCCGGCGCCACTTTAATGGCTTTCATGAGGGCTTTCTCTGCCTGCTCTTTCTCCCCCGTCTGGGCGTAAGCCATGGCGGCGTTGACCATCACCATGGCGGCCCGGGGCTCGATCTTGAGAGCGGTGTCATAAGAAGCCAGGGCCTGTTTAACTTCCCCCCGATTCAGGTAATAGTTCCCCAGGTTGTAATGGGAAGTCCACTGGTCCGGCCGGGCCGTCAGGGAGGCCAGGTACTCCTCAGTGGCCTGCTTCACCTGATCCTGGTCCCCGCCCTGGGACCAGGCGGCGGGATAATGGGCGAGAGAGGCCCCGGCCCGCACCCGCACCAGCCGGTAGCTGTCCCCCGCGGCCGTCGCCAGGGCCTGGAAGCTTTCTTTACCGGGACGGACCGAGAGGGCTTCAGCCGTTGCAGCACGCACCAGGGGCGAGGGGTCCTGGATGGCTTGGAGCAAAGTGGGACGGATCCTCTCATCCGGGGCGGCCATGGTCAGGCGGATGAGGGAGGCGGCGAAGACTTCGTCCCGCTCTTTACTCGTGATGTAGGCCAGCATCTCCGGGAGCTGCTGCCAGTCGCGCTTCCGGGCCGCCTCAATGAGGCCGGCCCGATAAAGGAGCGGGGCCTGGTAATCCCGGGTCCGCCATTTGCGGACCTCTTGGTCGGCCCAGGCCGCGTCCTTGTCCTTATGGCAGGAGTTGCAGGCGTTGGGCGAGCCGAACTTTATAGAGGCAGCTGGCGCCGGCGGCAGCATGGAGTGGTCGCTCCGGTTCATACGGGCAAAGGCGGTCATGGGCAGGTGGCAGGAGATACATTTGTTGGGTACTCCCGGCTTGTCCGGCGGATGGTGGCTGTGCTCCGTCGCCTTGGCCACCCGTTCGGCGTGGCAGGGGAGGCAGGCCTCGTTGGCCGTGGCCTCGTCTTTAAAGCGATAGCGGCCGCTGGAGGTGTGGCACTTGATGCAGTCGAGTTGGCCCGATTTGACGCAGGGGCTCAGGAGCCAGGTAGTATACGTGTAGTTCTCTCCCAGGTCCCGGCCGTCGGGATAGTAGTCCGGGTTTTCCAGGGTCACGAGATCAAAGTGATCGAAGAACCGGTCCCCGGGCGGGAAAACCGTAGTGAGGGGGGACAACTTGGCATGACAGGAGCCGCACAGGGCGTTGTGTTGCTCAGTGGTCATCTTTTTGACGCTGATGATCTTGAGGTCCGGGGGCACTTGGCCCTGGGGCGCGGCCTGCATCACTTCGTTGTGCCCCTTGGAGGGGCCGTGGCAGGTCTCGCAGTTGATGCCCGCCTCCGCCCAAGTGGTGCGGTAGGTGTCGGTGGCCAGATCGTAGTTGGTGCTGAGCTGGCTCACATGGCAGTTGAAGCAGGCAGTGTTGAAGGTGTAGGGCCATTCCTGCCAGTGGACCGGCTCTTCGGGCGGCCCGGAGCCGAAGTGGCGCACCCCGCTGGCCGCGGTGTCAAACCATTGTTTGCGGCGCAGGTCATAGGCCACCGGCAAGGTCTGGAGGCGTCCTCGCACCAACGGAGTGAGGAAATAATAGACGTTCTTGCCGCCCAGGGCGTGGAGAATGGTATATTTCTTCTTCTTGCCTTTAGGGTCGGTTTCCAGGACCCAACCGGCCTGGGGGGTGAGGTCCGCCCGGTAATGGTACTTGCCGATGACCAGGTCTTTGGTCTGGGAGGTCAGGTTGGCCCGGGCGAACTCGGGGGTGTAGGGTTGCAGGGCCAAGCCGTGCCGGGAGGTGGCCCAGAGCTGGTAAAACTTGCCGTGACATTCGATACAACTCTTGGAGCCGGCATAAAGGGAGAGTTCCGGGAGGAGTCCAGGGTCTGCCGGCTTGACCTGCGCCGCCGCCAAGCCAGCCAGGCAAATCAGCACGGCTACGGCCACTAATGCCGCCCCGACGGTTAAGCTGAAAAGCCTTGGCATTGTGACCTATCCCCCAAGCGATTTTACCAGGAGTAAAGTTAGAAAGTAAATCGAAATACTTTGGGTCGCGGCGGACAGTAGCTGGTGCTCCCGGTGGGCGAAGTCGGCCGGGAGAAGGGCTGGTCCCCTGCCGGAAGAGAGACAAAATTAATTGCTTTGATGCCGCAGAGATTGTATTAATTTTATGGGAAGCCAGAAAGTTAGGGAGTTTTAGGCCATATGGTAAAAATCATTCTGATTCAGCCGCTTCCGGCCAGCAGGCTGGATAGCCGAGAGAACCTCGACCGAGCCCTCAGGTTACTCAATCGCTGCCGCGGACAGAACGCTGATCTTATCTGCTTTCCGGAATATTTTCCCTTCTGGGGGGAAGAAGAAATGGCTCGGGCCGCTCGGGACCTGCAAGCCTATGTGGTCGCCGGTCTGGTGGCGGAGGAACGGGGAAAACGGTACAACACCGCCACGCTGTTTGACCGCCAGGGGAAGCTGGTGGGCCGCCAACCCAAGGTCAACCCCGGGAAACTGGAACGCCGGGCCTTCGGCGTCACCCCTGGAGATAGCTGGCAATCTTTTGATACTGATTTCGGCCGGGTTGGTTTGATAGTGTGTATCGATTTCTGGGGGCGGCCCGAAGGGAGCAGGGAGCTCGTGGCTCAAGGGGTGGACCTCATTGTCAACCCCTCCTACTTCCCCGTCATGCGCCGGCACTGGCTCATGGCCTCATTGGCTCGGGCCTGGGACTATTATCTGCCGGTGGTGGGAATAAATACGGCAACTTATAGGGGGGAGATCGGCGGACGCCAATATCCCCTCCAGGGCGGCTGGTCTTTCGCCATCCAGCCCCCGGCTCCTGACAGCCCCAAGGAACTGTCAGACATTGTCAGGCCTTGGGATGACCTTTGCACTTGGGCCACCGTGCAAAAAAGTGAGCAAGAAGAGATTTTCTCCGTCAGCCTGGACCTGGAAGGCGCCCGGAAATGGCGGCCGGTAATCCAGGAGCGTTTTTTCGGGTGGGCTCCACCATCCTGAAGCAGGAGCCCTCATTTACTAGTTGACCTTTGGCCCCCATGGCGCCTCACCGCCAGCCCTCCCGGAAGGACGGCTACCCCCTTAGAAGCGCTTGCCAGTCGCTTTTCCAAGGGTGCTGACCAGAGCACTGTTCATGGAGGGGAATTTCCCGAGGGCAGTCATAGCTTGGCTGGTTGAAGTCTCTAGAACCTGGGGAAGACAATCCAAAGCGCCCGTGGCTGCCAGGAGGGGTCCGTTTCAGCGATTCCCAGGACGGGGTCGAGCAGTCGGATGGGGCTGAGCCAGACTATAATCTTTCGAGATAGATAAAGCTCTCTCTCCCTTATAGGTCCACCCGCGCCATTTTGGCGTACAGCCAGGTGCGACTGATGCCAAGCATTTTTGCAGCTTGAGCCTTATTGCCGCCAGTTTGCTCCAGAGCGGCCCGAATTGCGTCGCTTTCCGCATCTTCCCGCCGATCCCGCAACATTTTTTTGCGTCGACGTCCATGACTGGGTTGCTTACCCTGCGCTTCATCTCTCAGGTAAAGAGGGAGTTCTTCAACCTCGATACTAGACCCCCGGGCAAAGTTGATGGCCCTTTCCACAACGTTTTCCAACTCACGGACATTACCCGGCCAATCATGCTGAGTGAAGATATTTCTCACCTGACTGGAGCATTCTTTTAAGTTAACACCAAAGATCTTATTGTATTTCTTGAGAAAATAATGGGCTATCAAAATGATATCCTGAGGCCTCTCCCGCAAAGGAGGGATGTCTAGACGGATAACATTCAAACGGTAATAGAGGTCGGCGCGGAACTTACCTTCCTTAATCATCTGTTCTAAATTCTGGTTGGTGGCCGCAATGACTCGTAGATCTACCTTGACAGGTTGGTTAGAGCCCACCGGTTCGAAGGTGCCATCTTGTAACACGCGCAAGAGCTTTCCCTGGAGAAACGGAGACATGTCGCCCACTTCATCCAAAAAAAGGGTTCCCCGGTCAGCCAAGGTCAATTTGCCCTGCTTCCCCCCCTTACTGGCGCCGGTGAAAGCGCCTGCCGCATATCCAAAGAATTCCGACTCCAACAAATTTTCGGGAATGGCGGCGCAATTAACCTTCACCAAAGTGCCCTTGCGACCGCTTTCACGGTGAATTGCCTGGGCGAGCAGTTCTTTGCCGGTACCGCTTTCTCCCGTGATCAGGATATTGGAATTGCCGCGCCCGGCAATTTGCGCCTCATTCTTGGCCTTAATGAATTCCGGATCACAGGTGAGGATCTGGTCGAAGCTCGCAATGCCGGATTCTTGAGCAAGCTTGTTCTTATAATATTTCAATTGCCGGTCCATACTTTCCAACTTTTCAGCTAATTCTTTGAGAACTTCCAGATTCTGGAAAAGGATACGGCCCACCGCGCCAATCACCCGGCCATCACGCATGACGGGCTGTCTGGAGACGATGTAAGGTTTTCTGCCATCGAAAACATGCACCTCGTTTTTTTCGGCGATGCCGGTCTTGACCACCTGGGGCAGACCGCTATTCTTGACGAACTGTTGAACTGGCTTGCCGATCATCTCCTGCGGGTGGGCCTCCAGAAACTTCGCCATCGCCTCGTTTACCATGGTAATGCGGCATTTCTCATCCACCACCAGAATGCCATCATAGGCAATATCAATTACCGATTGCAAGGTTTCATAGAGCTCGGTAACCCGCTGCAGTTCCGTCAAATCTTGAAAAACCACGACGGCGCCTTCAATTTCTTTTAAGGTTCCCTGGCCTTGCCCGACAATGGGGGTGACATTGATAACCAGCCTCAGGTGCCCCCGCCGGTGTTCAACACCGATAAGGCTTTGGCCCTTCAAAACGAGGTCAAGACCCAGACCGGGTAAAATAGCA
The DNA here is from genome assembly GCA_026388765.1 of Deltaproteobacteria bacterium. GTDB lineage: Bacteria > Desulfobacterota > Desulfobaccia > Desulfobaccales > 0-14-0-80-60-11 > JAPLJC01. Next base: position 25,039 of record JAPLJC010000049.1, on the reverse strand, counting down.
GCCGCGCGTTTGCCTACCCCTTCCGAGGGAGTTAAGCCGAGAATGCGCCGCGCCGCGACGTTCACCGAGGTAACGCATCCCTGTTTGTCAATCACTATTAGACCATTGTGCATGCTGTCATAGATCGCCCGCAGCTGGCTGTTAAGATAGGTTTCTTCCCTAAACATGGCCATGATCCAGCTAGCCTTGGTCACCATGCCCCTGACCTTGCCATGGTCGTCCACCACCGGGGCGGAGCCTATCTTGGTACTGCGAACGGTATCCGCGGCCACACTGTAGGGCATTGATTCTCGGAACGCCACCGGCTCCCGCACGAAGTGTTCGGTGATGGGGGTGTGGAGGGGAAAACCCGCACCGAGTGCAGCAAAAAGGTTGGTTTTGGGCATCATGCCAATCAACTTCCCGTCGGGTTCGACCACCGGGAGGCCGTCAAGTTTGGTCTTCCGCATCAGGTGGATAACCCTTTGCAAACTGTCATCGGCTCGGACAGTTTCGAATGACTTGCTCATGATATGGCGGACTAACAGCTCCTTCATAACCCCACCTCTGGCCGGGCCAGTTCAAGCGCTGATTTACCAAATAATTTCTAAATCCAATATACTCTCAATGGAATTTATGTCAACTATAGTTAACAGTTCTTGAAAAATTTACATTTTAGTTGTCAATCGAGGCAGCCTTTCAAGGCCCATATTAACCTTGTATTTCAGTCTATTAGCCCCAAGAACCGTCTCCCTTGGTTTTGGCATATTTAATGCTTTTCCTATCAGGATACAAGGCAGGGGATTGGCTGTTTGGAAAGGAGAGCGACCTATGGAAAAGGTGAAAGTCAAGATCCTGGGCATCAGTTGTCACCACCGCCGGGCCCGAAATACGGCCTGGTTGACATTGTTTGCTCTGAAGGCGGTAGAGAAGTTCGGCAGAAGGATAGCCGACGTCGTGGACCTAGAAACCGAGTTTATCGACCTGCGGGAGCGAACCAAGCGGATGGCAAGTTTTGCTGCCTGCAAGAAGGTCGATGGCCATTATGAAAGCGAGGAGGAAGACTACATCATCAGCGAGTTGATTCCCAAGATGGCCGAGGCCGACGGCTTCATTTTCGGTTCACCGGTGTTCACCGGCTCCTTTACCAGTAAGTTTATTACCTTGTGTGAGCGTCTGCGGGTGGGAGTCAAGCACGGCTACTTCAGCGACAAGCCGGCAGGATGCGTCTCGGTGGCCACTATGCCGATGGGAGGGCAGGACCGCTGTCTGGAGGGCATGGAGATTTGCACCCGAGCCCTGGGAATGATGCCGGTGCACCCACTATTCGGCTGTTCGGGCACCAGCGGGGTACCATATGGTCCAGTCTGCGGTGATGACGACGGCACGGTGATCGCCGTTAAAAATGACCGTTTTGCCCAATGGACCGCGATTCTTGTGGGCCGACGGGTTGCCGAGGTGGCGGTGATGCGGAAACTGGCCAAACGTCGTCTGGGGAATCTGCACTCGCAAGAAATGATCCAAAGATACACCCTGCCCTTCGGCAATGAAAGCTGGGCCTGGACCGACCTGGATGAGAAGGACCGCCAATTCATGGACGGTTTGAACCAGGAAGATCTGAAGCAATTGGATGGGAGCATATTTAAGCACCCGAGGCCAACCGGAGGAAATGGGCTGTCGTGCAAGATCGTCGGCTTCGGATGCGATGATTCCCGGCAGGGTGATACTAACTGGCTCATCGTGAATTCACTGAAGGCCGTGGAGAAGTTTGGCCGCCGGATAGGGTCGGTGGCGAACTTCGAGTGTGAATTCGTCGACCTGACCGACAAAAAGATCAGGGCCTGTCTCAATTGCGACAAATACCCGGATATGCCCCATGGGGGCAAACGCTGGAAAGGGGCTGAATACCCCGGCCGGGACACCTACGGCTGCATTCTGAAAGACGACTACTTCAGCAAAGAGGTCATGTCCCGGTACGCCGAGGCTGACGGCCTCATATTAGGCTCATGCGTGGTGGCCATGGCTCCCAGCATTACCTTCAGGCTTTTTGCGGAGCGGGTGGTCGCCGGCATCTGGACTGGTTGGAACAATCTGAAACCCATAGCCAACATTGCGGTTTCTTATGACCACGAAGGCGGCCAGGAGTCCTGCCTGAATATCATGAACACTTGCAACCGCTGGAACGAATCTCTGCCGGTGTCTTGGCCCCACGGGACGACAGCCTCGGGAAGTTCTGCGGGCTCCGGGGAGATTACGGTAAAGGATGATGCCAAGGCCCGCCTCCTCAGTGTGGTCAATGCCCGGCGGGTGGCCGAATTTGCCTTGATTAAAAAACTAGCCAGGGAAGAACTGGGGGAGGTCTACAAGCGAGAGTTCTATTTTGTCATTCATCCGCCTCACGGAGACGCCTCGTGGGAATGGTCCAGGCTGGATGAGGCTGAACACAAGTATATGCATGAGTTAGATCCCAAAGAGTTGTCGAGATTGGGGTCCGGATAAACTACGAACCTGATTACCGCTGACCTCATTAAACAAAGAAGGAGGAATGACACGGTGGCACTGACGATAAAGCCTCTCCTGCTGGGCAAAATGCGGATGAATTTATCGCTGATGACCTACATGATGAATTTCCCTAAGGAGATCTGGGTCCCCATCGTTTGCTGGTACCTGCGGGTCGGCGACAGGCACGTCCTGGTGGACACGGGAGCGCCGGCGGCATTGATGCGCAAGTACTGGTATGGGGAATATGAGGAAATCAAAACCTTTGCGGAGGCGCTGGCCGCAGTATCAGCCTCGGCCCAGCAAATCGACCTGATCATCCAAACCCACCTGCATTTCGACCATTGTGGCAATACCCCCGAATGCCGGAATGCCGAGGTGATTGTTCAGGCAGACGAACTCCAATTTGCTAAAAACCCCCATCCCTTATTCCTGGGCTCCTATCTGCGGGGCGGAGCCCTCGATGGGGTGAAGTTCAGAGAAGTGGAAGGAGACGTGGAGTTGCTCCCGGGTGTCAAGCTGCTCAAGGTTCCCGGTCATACTCCCGGAACCCAGGCGGTGGCAGTGGAGACGGCGGCGGGCACCGCGGTCCTCAGCGGCTTCTGTGCGGTGGCGGCCAACTTCTCGCCGCCGGAGAAAATGCGGAAGGTCTGGCCGGTGTTGACTCCCGGCGTTCACACCGATAGCCTCGCGGCCTTTGCCAGCGCCGTGCGAGTGCAGGCAATTGCCGATATCATCATCCCCATCCATGATCTGGAGTTTGCTTCCAAGCAACAGATTCCTTAAGGGGCTGGATACCAAGGAGAAACCATATGCCTTTAATGACTGGCCAACAGTATCGGGACAGCATCAGAGACATGAAGATTAACGTCTTCTGTTTTGGCAAGCGCATCGACAATCAACTGGAGCATCCCATCACCAGACCGGCCATCGACGCGGTGGCCCTGGCTTACGACCTGGCTCTTGATCCCACTTACCAGGACAAGATCACTGCCATCTCCCACCTCACCGGGGAGCGCATCAACTACTTTACGCATCTTTACCATAGTCCGGAAGATTTCGTGAAGCGACTGGACCTCATGCGGGACTTGCTGCACCACCATGGCATGTGCACCGGCGCCCGCTGCGTCTCGGGCAACATTGCCAACGGGCTCGAATCGGTTACCTACGAGATGGACAAGAAATACGGCACTGGCTACCTGGAGAGATTCCGCAAATACTGGGCGAAGGTTCAGAGTGAGGACCTCTCTGTGGGGGGCTATATCACCGATCCTAAGGGTGACCGCAGCAAAAGGCCCGCGGAGCAGGAGGACCCGGACCTCTACCTGCGAGTGGTGGAGGAGAAAAAAGAGGGCATCGTCGTCCGGGGAGCCAAGGTCCTGATTTCCGGGGCTTCCATCGCCCACGAGGCCTTGATCATGCCGACCCGGGCCATGAAAGAGGACGAGAAACAATATGCCCTCGCCTTTGCCATCCCCACGAATGCGCCAGGTCTAACCCTGCTGCACCAGTTTCCCAGTCCCGACTTTCGCCGCTACGTCCCCGGGGCTAAGGGAATCGACTTCGGTAATGAGCAGTATGGTGTCTATAATGCCTGCTTCATCTTCTTCGATGATGTGCTGGTTCCCTGGGATCGGGTTTTCATGTGCGGAGAATACGAGTTTACCGGCCCCCTGGTCGGCCGCCTGTCTCCCTGTTTTCGTTGCGTCACTGCTGCTTGCAAGTGCGGACACCGGGACCTGTTGATCGGCGGCGCCGCAGTAATAGCGGAATACAACGGCGTCGCCAAGGCTGGCCACATCATGGAGAAGCTGTCGGAAATGAGCTATGAGAGCGAACTCTCCTACGGCTGCATCCTGGGAGCGGCCTACCGGGGCTTCAAGTCCGAGTCCGGAAACTACTTCCCCAACGGCCTCTATGCCAACGTGGGCAAGTACCAGGCGAGCAAAGCCCTGTGGTTCGGAGCGCGTATGGGCGTGGATATTAGCGGCGGCTTGGTCATGAGCATGCCCACCGAAGCCGATATGGAGCACCCTGAGCTGGGGGCTCTGATCCAGAAGTATTTTAAGGCCAACCCGGCAGTGCCCACCGAGAACCGGCTGAAAATGATGCGGCTGATGGAATACCTCACCGGCATTGGCAACATCCTGGTGGCCGAGTCCTCGCAAGGAGGGGCGCCCACCGCCAGCCAACAAATGGTCGTCACCGGGGATCTCCGGAAGAACCTGGAAGAATACAAACGCAAGGTCCTAAAACTCGCGGGCATCAAGGAATAACCCGCCGCCCAAATTCTGCTTGGCCGGCACGGCTCCAAGAAAGGAGAGGGGAAAGATGGCAATTAAGAAAGTTGGTGTGATCGGTACGGGTGTTATGGGTCATGGCATTGCCCAGCTCTGCGCGATGACCGGTTATGAAACCAAAATGTACGGGCGCAGCGATGAGTCGCTGAGCCGAGCTCTGAAAAACATCACCAGGTCTCTGGATGGCTACTATGTGGCCAAGGGAAAAATGACGGAAGCCGAGAAAGAGGTGACCCTCGGCAGAATCACCCCCACCAAAGATCTGGCGGCGTTGTCCGACTCCGAGATCATTATCGAGTCCATCATCGAGGACCTTAAGATCAAGCAGGAGCTATTTGCCCGTCTGGATAGCATTTGCCCGGCAGCTAAGGTCGCGGCCACGGATACTGCGGGCCTTTCGGTTACCAAGATTGCCGAAGCGACCAAGAAACCGGAACGGGTGGTCGGCATCCATCTGCTCAGTCCGGTGGCCCAAAGCAGGGCGCTGGAACTCATTCGACCTTCCTATTGTTCGGATGAAGTTTTTGCGATCTCCATGGAATTCTGCCGGTCTTTCGGCAAAGAAGTGTTGCTGGCTAAAGATACTCCCGGCTTTATCATCAACCGCTTGTTGACCCCCTTTGTCCTGGACGCGGTGCGGCTCTGGGAAAGTGGAGTAGCCAGCAAAGAGGATATCGATCAGATGATGAGAACGGGTGCAGGTCACCCGGTGGGGCCCATTCAATTGATCGATTTGGCGGGACTCGACAATTACTGCAACCTGGCGGACAACCTCTATGAGGCACTAAAGGATGAGAAGCTCATTGTTCCTCAGTCCATGAGAAAGCTGGTGCAGGAAGGCCACTACGGCCGGAAGACCGGCAAGGGCTTCTACGATTGGTCCAAGAAATGATCGCCGGGCTTTCTCGATCTTGGAGCCCGAAGACAGGCAGGCTCAGGCCGGGTGATTGCTCAATCTAAGTACCGGGACCAGTCCCAGTGCCAGCAAAGGAGTCAGTCATGACGACAAACTATGCAAATATTCTCTACGAAGTGCAGGACGGGATCTGCATCATCAAGTTCAACAGGCCCAAGGTCTTGAATGCCCTCAACACAGAGTTGTTAAAGGAATTGGCGGATTCTCTGCGAAGAGTGGCCGCCGAGCCGGATATCCGGGTGCTGGTATTGACCGGAGAGGGGGAGAAAGCCTTTGTGGCCGGCGCCGATATTGCGCCCATGAAAGATTTTACTCCTCTTGAGGCCAGACAGTTCAGCCAGTTCGGCCAGCAGGTCTTCTCCAGGCTGGAATCACTGCCCATACCGGTGATCGCCTGCGTCAACGGGTTCGCTCTCGGCGGTGGTAATGAGGTGGCGATGGCCTGCGACCTGATCTATGCCGCGGACACTGCCAAATTTGGACAGCCTGAAATCAACCTGGGCCTGATCCCCGGGCTCGGCGGCACCCAGCGGCTGCCGCGCCTGGTGGGTAGGAATCGGGCCCTGGAGTTGTGCCTGACCGGCAGGACCATGGACGCCAAAGAAGCTTGGACAATCGGCTTGGTCAACAGGGTCCTGCCTGCCGACCAGCTCTGGGAAGAGACCATGAAGGTGGCCCGATCCCTGGCGTCCAAGGGCAGGGTGGCGGTCCGGGCCATAAAAAGCGTCATCAGAAACGGGGTCGATCGTGATGTGGAAGTAGGTTGTCAGTTGGAATCCGACGGTTTGGCGCTCTGCTTTTCCGGTCAAGATGCCAAAGAGGGCATCGAGGCTTTTATGGAAAAGAGAAAACCCGCCTTCAAAGATACCATATAACCGGGATGAGGGTTTCGCTCAGGATAAGTCACGTGCCAGCCACCAGCTGGTCCTGCCTCAAATTCTCTCTGAGCAAGCCAAAGGATAGCCGTTCACGCATGGCCTATCGGGTTTTCAACAGGCTGGCTTCAGGGAGATGCAGACAAGTGCAGGTAGCCGTCTGAAACGCCAAGAGAAGGTTTAAAGAGGAGGCTCAATGCATGGGTAATCTGACTACGAAGATCTTGGGAATTTCCGGGACGCCGATTAAAGACGGCAATTGTGATAAAGCCGTGCAGGCCGCTTTGGAAGCCGCAGCACAACTTGAAGGGGTGGAGACGGAGTTCATAACCCTGGCAGATAAGAAGATAGCTTCCTGCATGCACTGTCAGGATTGCATTCTGAATAAAGAACCCTGCAAGTTCAAAGACGACGCCAACTGGATCATCGACAAGATGGCGCAAGCCGACGGCATGATTTGGGGCGCTCCGGTCTGGACCCACACCATTCCGCCGCAGCTCATCAACCTGACCTCCAGGTGCAGATATCAGGTTTTTTTTACCGGCGACTTCCGCAATATCGTCTTTGGAACCCTGACCGTATCCTGGTTTGGGGTGGGAGAAGAATTCGCCCTCATGACGATGGAGGCCATAGCCGGAAACTGGTTGATGCTGCCGGTGGGGCGGGCCTGGGCGAAGGTGAGCACCGCGGCTTACGGCCAAAGGCCCAACTACCTGGAACATGGGGTTTTAGACGACGCCGCCGGCATGGTCCGCATCCGGTTGGTCGGCAACAGAGTGGCGGAGATCGCCAAGAAGATGAAGTACGCGGATGCGGCCGGCATCGGTATCCCCCCGGAGGAGCAAAGAAGCATCACTTGCGGCAAGTTCCCCCTTTGGCAACTGCGCCGGAAGGTGCAGCAGCAATCGGCCTGAAAAGGGAGAAAGTCAACTTCGCCATGAGGCTCATTTGGATTTCCACCCCCAAACAGCCCAGAGAGGAATACAGACAGGCAGGGATCGTGGGTGTTTTCGTTGGACAGATCCAGACGACCGATCTGTGTCCGGGCTGAGAAAACTAACTAAAAGGAGGAAGTGAAGATGGGCACGGTGAAAGAAAGCGGTATTGAATTGCCGGAAGGGTACCTCCAGGTGCCGGCGAGGTTCAATATGGCGGTGCACGCGGTGGATCGCCACGTGAAGGAGGGCCGCGGCAACAATGTTGCCATCTACGACGGGGAGAAAAAAATAACCTTCGCCGAACTAATGGCCCTGGAAAATAAGTTTGGTAACGTTTTGAAGAACCTGGGGGTTAAGAAGGACGACGCCTTCCTCATCCGCTCCAGCAACTGTGTGGCAGTCTTCGCGGCGGTGCTGGGGGGGATGAAAATCGGCGCCGTGCCGATTCCTACCAACACCATGTTCAGAACCCGGGAGATGGAGCACATCCTGAAAAACAGTGACGCGGTCCTGGCGCTTTCCACCCCCGAGCTGGTGGACGTCATCGAAGAAGTCAAGGACAAGTGCCCCACCCTCAAACACATCATGCTCATCGGCGGAGAGAAACCGGGATGTCTTTCTTACGATAAACTGATGAAGGATGCGTCCCCGAAACTGGAAGCCGAGGACACCAGCAAAGATGACCGCTCCTACATTCTCTACACCTCGGGAACCACCGGCAATCCCAAAGGGGTGGAACATGCCCACCGGTGGCTCATAGGCTCCGGTGACCCCATTGCCAAACTGGCGTTGCGCCTTACCCCCCAGGACATCGTGTTGCATCCCCAGGAAATCAGCTTCATGTTTCCTTTCGGGAACAGCTTCTTCTACCCGTTTCATTGTGGCTCTGCGGTGGTCTTGTATTACGGGCGCTTCAATCCGGACACGGTTTTCAAATTTGTCCAGAAATACAAGGTTACCGTGTTAAACGGGGTGCCCACCATGTACCGGATGCTGCTCGCGGAAAAGGGGACTGAAAAGAAATACGATTTGTCGTCCCTGAAACTTTGCCACAGTGCCGGGGAACCGCTGCCGGCTGAATCCTTCAATGAATTCCTCCACAGATTCGGCGTGAAGATTTACGACTGCCTGGGCCAGACCGAGCCCCACGAGTTCGTAGGCAATATCCCGGGTTGGGAGATCAAGCCCGGGTCCATGGGAAAGCCATTTCCAGGGGTTGACGTCCGCATCCTGGACGATGACCAAAATGAATGCCCCGTGGGCGAGACCGGAGAGATTGCCATAAATAGGAATCATCCCGGCTTGTTTCTGTCGTACCGGAAGATGCCTGAGCGGGAGGAGCAGGTCTTGCGGGGCGAATGGTATTACACCCAGGACAAGGCCTACAAAGACGAGGACGGGTATTTCTGGTATGTGTCCCGGTCCGACGATTTGATCAAAAGCCGGGGTTATCTGATCTCGCCCAAAGAGGTGGAAGAAGCCTGCGTGGAACTCCCCTGGGTCCTCGAAGCCGCGGCGGTGGGAAGTCCCGATCCTCTGATGGGACAGAAGGTGAAAGTTTTCGTTACTATGCGAGAGAAAAAGGAGACTTCCCAGGAACTGGCAGAAAGCGTCATCGAACATATAAAGGCCAGGTTAGCTCCCTACAAGGCGCCGAAGGAGGTGGAATTCGTGGAGGAATTGCCTAAGACCGCCACAGGCAAGATTAGGAGAAAGGTTCTCAAGGAACTGGAAGAGCAGCGGTACAAGGAGAAGTTGGCAGAAGCGGCGCAATGATAAAAGGGCATTCGACCTTGCTCTCCGGCAACCTCTTTGGTGGGCCTGCCGGTGCCGGGGAAGCAATATGGCAAAGATCTCCAGTCGGCTGAAAGTTAACGTCTGATCGCCTCTAGTAAGATCGTGGTTGGGGTGCTTACTAGAGGCCGAAGACGCCCCCGGAACAGCTGGGGGCTTGGGGTTGTGCAACTACCTTATTTTCTAGATTGGAGGAATAACTAATGAATACCAGAGTAACTGGAGCTATCCTCTTTGCTTTAATTGGATTAATTGTGGGGGTAGTGCAGCCCATTAGCGCGCTGGCCCGCACCGGCAACATGGCTGCCGCGTCCATCATCATTGCCCTGGGCCTGTGGGTCTTCCGTCCGGGTGGGCTGCCCTATACCGCCGGCTGCGCGGTGTTGCTGGGCGGTTGCCTCATCGCCGGACTGAAGTTTCCGGTGGTGATGAGCGGGTTTAGCAGTCCGGCGCTGTGGGTGCTGATTCCCGCCTTATACTTCGGGTTTGTCTTACAAAAAACCGGGTTGGGAAGGAGAATAGTTTTCTGGGTCCTCAAAAGTTTCCGGCCTTCTTATTTGACCATAGTGATAGGGTGGGTGATCGTTGGCGTCATTTTATCACTGCTCACGCCTTCAATTACCGTGCGGGTGGCCACCGTCATACCCATTGCTTTAGGGACTGTCGAAGCGTGCCGCCTGAAATTGGGCAGCCGTGAAGCGAGCCTCATTACTTTAACAGCCTTTGGGATGGCCCTGATTCCAGGGGTCGGCTGGTTGACCGGTTCCCTTTGGGGGCCGATCTTTACCGGCATGTTTCCTGCTGAGGTAAAAGCCCTGGGAAACTCCAGCGACTGGTTCAAGGGTATGGCCCTGTATTGGCTGGTGGTAACCGTGGTGTACGTTACCTCGCTATATCTAATGTTAAGGCCAAAGCAACCACTGCAAATGGATCGTCATGCCTTTCATGAAGAATATAATAAGTTAGGTAAGATCACTCGTAACGAATTGGCGAGTTTGTTGATTTTGATCGCGGCCTTCCTGATGTTTGCCACCGAAAGCCTCCACAAAATCCCCACAGCAGCTACTGCCTTGGCTGCTTTCTTTGCTTTAACCATCTTTGGGGTGATTACCACAGCCGATATCGGCACCGGGGTGAATTGGGATATCATCCTATTCTTAGGTGCCGCCATCAGCCTGGCCTCAATTACTGCGGGGGCCGGTATTGCCAAATGGCTGTCACAGCTCCTCGATCCGGTAATATCTAGCTGGGCTCCCAACCCGCTGGCATTCTTGCTGATGTTTGTGCTAATTTACTGGTTGTTCCGCTTTTTCGACGTAGGTTGGGGATTTACCACTGCCGCCTTAATAGCACCTCTCATGGTGCCTTTATACACTCAGCATGGCATTCACCCCATTATCATTGCCGTTGTCTTCACCATCGGCGGCAACTGTTTTTTCCTGGCTTATCAGCAACCCTTTGCCATGATGTCCCAATCAATTAACAAGGACGTCTGGGATGCCAAACACCTCTCCATGGGGGGTATCGCCTATGCCGTAGCGTGTATTATAGCAATCTTGGTTAGCATGCCCTACTGGAAGGCCATAGGGTTTATTCGCTAGCCCCCGGGATTCTCGCCCGTGGGTTTCATGAGGTGGCTGGTCACTGGAGGCGGAAGAAACTTTTAATAACAATTGGCCGTAAAACCAGTAATTCTAACTTAGGAGGGTGATTTATCTCGTCCTTTTGGGCGCAATAAATTGTGCTATTAAAAGAAAAATAATCAAATCTTACTTCTGTGAGCGCCATATGCTCTATAACACCCAGAGGGAGCAGAACATGACCCCTGAACCCCGGTCTGCGGCCGAAAACAGTACCGAAAATCTGCTCCCCTATTTGACCCCGACGGCCATCATCGATAGCGGTCATCCCCTGGTTCAGGAGTATGCCCGGCGGGCCGCCAAGGGGGCCACAGACCCGGTGGAAGTGGCGGTGAAGCTTTACCTGGCGGTTCGGGACGGTATCCGCTATGACCCATACGCGCCCTTTCATCTACCCCAGCATTATCAGGCCAGCCAGGTCATCAAACGGGGCAGGCAATTCTGCATCCCCAAGGCCGCGCTTCTCTGCACCCTGGCCAGGGCCTTTCGCATACCCAGCCGACTCGGCTTTGCGAATGTCAAGAACCACCTGGCCACCCGACAACTGCTGGAATATTTGGGAGCGGACCTCTTCGTCTTTCATGGTTTCGTGGAACTGTATCTGAATGGCATATGGGTCAAGGCTACCCCGGCCTTCAATCGAGAACTGTGTGAACGGCACCGGGTGTCTCCCCTTGAATTCAGCGGGCGGGAAGATTCTCTGTTCCAACCGTACAATGAGGAGAACCAACGCTATATGGAATATGTCGAATTCATCGGCACCTATGCGGATGTTCCCATAGCGGAAATCGTCTCAGCCTGGCGCAAGACCTACGGTGAAGAACGGGTTGACAATTGGATTCGAACGTCTGAAGAGCGAAGTGGGGAAAGCGTTGCTGATTTTGAACGGGAGGATGTCTGGAGAGAATAAGGACTTATGCGGTTTGGCGATGAATTTTGAAATGCTTCCTGATCTCCACTGGGTCTGGTTAACCGATAGGCTACGAAGGGAAAGCACGGCGCCTGGTGTTTGGCCGAGGAGGGGGCAGCAGGGATCACAAGGTATAGCGAAGGGTATAGCCCATTTGCCGGGGATCGAGTTCTTGATGGCAGTGATCGCAGACCACCACCGCGGCAAAGTCTCGTCCACAATCCCGATGGCGAAGTCTTAACGGCGGCTTGCTGTCGGAAAGCCACTTGTCACCCCAACGCATCATCACCATAAAGGGTTCATAAAAGTCCTTCCCCTTTTCGGTAAGCCGATATTCGAACCGCTCCGGACTCTCCTGATAAAGGGTTTTCACCAGTATGCCTTGTTCCGTCAGCCGCGACAGCCGATCCCTCAGGATATTGGTGGCAATCCCCAAGCGCGTGCGCAATTCTTCATACCTGCGAATGCCAAAAAAGGTTTCCCGCAGGATCAGGAAGGTCCACCTATCCCCGAGAATTAGGAGCGTTCGAGCCACTGAGCAGGGTCGGCCGCGTTCCAGGGTAGCCGGATCAGAGACCCGGCGAGATCGTATCCGGTCCGCCTCCCTCGGGCTGCTTCCGGCTCCGGGACCATCCCGGTAGTGCACGCGGCGAGGCAGAATCTCGGTGGTGCAATGGGAACAGACCACCAGGGGGGCGCAATCATGGCCGCATTCTTGGTGGAAGAGCTGCAGCGGTGGAGGCGACTCGCCCCGGAGCCACGTGTCCCCAAATTTCAAGAGAGCCAACATCACCGGGTAGAGTTCCCTACCCATATCCGTAAAACGATACTCGAAACGTGGGGGCCGGGAGGAATAGAGTTCCTTCCGGAGCAATCCGAGGGCCGTGAGCTTCTGTAAGAGCTTGGCCAGAGTCGTCCGGGAAACCCCCAGCACACTTTGAAATTTCTCAAAACGCCTGGTGTCAAAGAAGCATTCCCGAAGAACCAGAAAACTCCAGGGGTCAGACAAGATTTCGACGGTGCGGGCCACCGAACAAAACCGCTCGAGGGAGGAAGGCCGCTTTCCCTTTAAACGCCGGGGCGAGGCGCTCTTGGTGGACCGCGGTGGGGCTAAGAGTTTTTCTTCCATCTCGGAGTGGGTTTCTCTTTATTTTTTAGAGGTTCAACCAACCAAAGTAGCAGTTGAGGCGCCGGCGAAATCAAAAAGATTTTGGCTAAGTATAGATAATCCATTTATGCAAGTCAATAGCCGGCCAGGCCGATTATCCCTGTTATCTATGATACGAGGCGGTATTAATTGCCGAATTATCCCAGCTGGGACCGAGCGGATCTCGGCCGGGTCAGGTGCGGCGGAGCGCCACCTGCCCCAGATACCCTGGACTTTTTACGATGGAGGCAAAAAAAAGCTTGACTTGCATAAATGGACTTAGTAAATTTCTGTCACCCTCAGGTTTGCCCCGGGGTGAGACGGAAGCAGGTCGGGCAGCTGCTCGGGCGAGCCCGGACGAAGGTGCGCCTCTTGGCTGCTGGATACCGAAAAGTAATGGAGGAAGGCAAATGAGCGAAAAACTCAAACCCGCCGTTCTGGTCCCCGCCTATAGAGCGGTCAACGTCAAGCAGTACGAACAGGTAAAGATTACCAAGAGCCATGGCGGCCGCGTCGCCACAATCTCTTGGAAGACCAAGAACAAGAAGCTCAACACCTTGACCATCGCCATCACCGATGAACTGCGGAGCGCCGTTTCAGAGGTGGGCGCCGACGAGTCGGTCCATATCGTCGTGTTCCGGGGCGAGGGCGGAAACTTCTTCGTTGGCGATGACTTGATCGAGATGCACGAGGGCATGTGGGGCAATCCCAACCAGGTGATGAAGCGGATTCGCTACTATCAGGACTTTGCCCAAAGCATTGAAGAGATGGACAAGGTGACCCTGGCGGTGGTGGAGGGCTACGTGCTGGGTGGCGGGCTTGAAACCGCCATGGTCTGCGACTTTGTCCTGGCCGGGGAAAGCTGCCAGTGGGGCTTCCCGGAAGTCGATAACGCCATGACGCCCGGCTGGGGCGGCACGACCCGCATGATTCGGCTCATTGGGCGCCGGCGCACCAAGGAAATCTGCATGATCGGCGCGCTTCATTCCGCGGCGAACGGAGTCGAGTGGGGCATGTTCAACCAGGCGGTGCCGGATGCGCAGGTGGACCAGGAAGTCGAAAAGTTCATCCAGATGATGCTGGTCAAGAACCAGCAGTGCCTGCGGCAGCTCAAGTTCGTCCTCAATAAAAACGCCGATGCCGACGTAGCCACAGCCCTGGCCTTCGAGGCTATGAATGAGGTGATCACTTCTTCCAATAACTGGCGCCCTGAAACCCCGAAGATCCCCGATGCGGAACCGGGAGTGGGACTCAGGGCCTTTGCGGAGAAAAACGAAGTCTGGAATCGCCGCCGGGAACTGGCCCTCAATTTCTGGTCCAAATAGAGAGTTTGAGAGCCCCGGCAAAAGGTTTTTTGGGGTGGAGGGACGTAGGGGCGGGGTCACCCCGCCCTACCTGCTCCCCCAAACCCCCTCTCCCAACCCCCATCTGGGAGGTCAATCATGCGGAAGATGGAACAGTTGTTCATTGGCGGGAAATGGGTCAAACCATCGAGTGGTGACGTTATCGAAGTGATCGACGCGGGGGATGAAAGTCTCCTGGGTACGGTCCCCGTCGCCAAAAAAGCGGAGGTGGATAAGGCGGTCCGGGCAGCCCGACAAGCCTTGGGAAAATGGGCGGACACGCCGGTGGCGGTCAGGGCCGAATTGCTGGAGAAAGCCGCAAATAATCTGAAGGCTCGCGGGTCCGAGATCGCCGAGGTCATCAGTCGCGAGGTGGGCATGCCCCTGAAGATGTCCCAGCGGATCCAGGCGGCGCTGCCCGTGATAGTGATGGACAGCTGCGCCAAAGTCCTCCGGGAATTCCCCTTTGAAGTCCAAATCGCTAATTCCCGGGTATTTCGAGTACCCAAGGGCGTCGTGGTGGCCATCACTCCCTGGAATTACCCATTGCATCAACTGGTCGGCAAAGTGGCGCCGGCCCTGGCGGCTGGTTGCACCGTGGTGGCCAAGCCAGCCAGTGAGGCGCCCTTATCTGCCTTCATGCTGGCCGAGGCGCTGGAGGCTGCCTGGTTTCCCCCCGGCGTGTTTAACCTCCTCTCAGGAAACGGCCCGGAAACCGCAAACCTGCTGGTTCAACATGATGACGTCGACATGATCTCGTTTACCGGGTCCACCAGCACCGGCACCAAAATTGCGGCCACGGCGGCAGCAACCGCCAAGCGAGTCACGCTGGAGCTGGGGGGCAAGTCGCCCTCCCTGGTTCTCGATGACGCAGATTTCCCTAAAGCCCTGCGGACCACCGTCAACAATTGCTTTCTGAACTCAGGTCAGACCTGCAATGCTCTGACGCGCCTGTTGGTGCCCAGGAACCGCCTGACCGAAGTGGAAGAACTAGTGCTGCCGCTGGTGGCCGGGATGACCTTGGGCGACCCCGGCGATCCCAACACGAAACTGGGGCCACTGGTATCGGCCAGGCAGCGGGATCGGGTCCGGCAATATATCAAGGAGGCCATCCAGGCGGGCACGCGGCTCCTGATAGGAGGGGACGCACCACCCGAGGGACTAAGCCGGGGGTTTTATGTCCGGCCCACGGTGTTCACGGATGTGGACCCCGGCGCGGTGATTGCCCAGGAGGAGGTCTTCGGGCCGGTCCTGTGCATCATCGGCTACCGGGATCTGGAGGAGGCGGTGGCCATTGCCAACGGGACGCCCTATGGTTTGGCGGCGGCGGTGTGGTCGGCGGATACCGACCGCGCGCTGCAGGTGGCCAGGCGGATTCGTGCGGGCCAGATTGATATCAACGGCGCCCCCTTTAACGCCCTGGCCCCCTTTGGAGGATTCAAACATTCCGGCTACGGGCGGGAACTCGGGGTCTTCGGGCTGGAGGAATTTCTTGAGCCGCTGTCGATTCAGCTCAGCGCCTGAGCCTTAACGAGGCCGGATGCCGGGCCGGCCCTGCTCCAATGGACAGACCCTTGGCGAGCCAGCCTTAATTGCGGCTGGATCAGGAAGGAGCTATCTAAATGATCCACATTAGCCTTATCAAACCAGTAGCTGAGCATCTCCGGGAGAAAGCCCAAACGCAAGGCAGTAAGACTGCGTTTGTGGACGCGCAGACCTCGATCACTTACGGGGATCTGGAACAGCGGACGGCCCGGTTAGCCACCGCGCTCCAAGAAATGGGCATCAGGCCGGGGGATAGGGTGGCTATCCATTTCCCCAGTTCGGTGCCCTGGATAGAAGCCTGCCTGGCCATAGTGCGCCGGGGTGCGGTGGTCGTGCCCATAAGTTATGACGCCACGGATGATGAAGCGCTCTACCGGCTGGAGGACTCCGGCAGTCGCGTCATTATCTCCACCGCGGAGCGGGCCCAACGCCTGGAGAAACTTCGCTCTCAAGTTCCGTCCGTCAAAACCGTGGTGCTACGCGGCCTGGCCGCAAGCGGCGCACCCTCTGACGTAAGAAGTTATGAGTCTTTGTTGGCAAGGGCCGCGAGCCCGGATGCCGACCAGGGCACCGACCTCGATGCTCCCTCCTTCATCCTGTATACCTCCGGCACCACGGGGAAACCCAAAGGTGCGCTCCTTACCCAGAGAGGCATGCTCTGGGTCGTTGCCGCCTGCTGGGTGCCTATTGCCGGATTGTCTTCTGATGACTACATGCTTACGGCTCTGCCCCTGTATTTTTCCTATGCAGTTGATCTGCCGGTCCTGGGGACGCTGGTGACCGGCGCCACCACCCGGGTCATGGAGCGCTTTTCGGTCACCGAGGCGCTGGAGCTGTTAAACAGCGGCGAGTTCACCCTCTTCCCGGGCGTGCCGACGATGTTTCACTACCTGCTGCTCAAGGGTGGAGATGGCCCACTTAATTTCGGCAAGCTGCGGCTGTGCATCTCGGCGGGGGCCATCATGCCGGCTACGCTCAATGTGGAATTCGAGCGGCGTACCGGGGTTCCCCTGGTGGATGGCCTCGGCAGCACCGAAACTTCCACCATGATTACCCTGAATTGGCCGGGCCCCGAGCGGGTCATGGGGTCGTGCGGGCCGCCCATCCTCGGCCAGGCGGTGAGAATGGTCGATCCCAAAACCCGCCTGGATGTCCCCCCTGGGAGTGAAGGCGAGTTAATTGTCCGGGGCCCCAACGTCATGCCGGGATATCATAATAAGCCCGCAGAAACGGCCAAGGCGTTGGTGGATGGTTGGTATCTGACCGGGGACCTGGCCAAGTTCGACCCCCATGGGTTTATCACCATCACCGGGCGCCTGAAGGAATTGATTATTCGCGGCGGAGAGAACATTGCCCCGGCGGAGATCGAGGAGGTTGCACTGAAATTCCCCGGGGTGGCGGACTGTGCCGTGGTGGCCGGCAAGCATCAGTTTCTGGGCGAGGTTCCGGTCCTTTTCGTAGTAAGCAAGCCGGGCGCCGAGGTTGACCGCGCCGCTCTGAAAGCTTTCTTCGGCGAGCACCTCTCGGTTCACAAGGTTCCCGACGAGATCCGTTTCATAGACCAAATTCCCCGGACAGGCTCGGGTAAGACCTTGCGCTTCGAACTGAAAAAACTCCTGGAATGAGGTCAGGCGGATCAGGGAATTCGCTTTCCTGGCTCCCAGGAGCTGTGGGTCCCGGTCCTCGGCCTGGGCCTGCCTTGTGGGCGTATCAGCGCGGCGCCAGCGAAGCCGAGTGCCTGGCCACGATGCCGCGAGCCCGGGATCTGGAAGCCGGCTTTCTCGCTACCGCCGAGCTCGACGGCCCCTTCAAGAACGTTGCCCCAGGCCTCTGGCGAAACCGGGATGATGGCAGGTCCGTCGGGATTCCACCGGCAGGGGCAAACAGGAGACAGCATGGATGCCCACCAGATCGAATACCGGGAAAAACTGGCCGCACACCTGATTAAGCAGCTGGCCAAGAGAAGGATGGAGGCCAGCTATGCCCCCACGGCCGCACAGGCCAGGGAAGAGATTATCGCCATGATTCCGGCAGGTTCCAGGGTAAGCCGTTGTGGCTCCATGTCTCTGGTGGAAATGGGGTTATGGGATGAACTGGCCAAGGAACCAGGCGTGGTGGTGATTGATCCCTTCGTCCCCGGCCTCACGCCCGAAGAGGCCCATGCCCTGCGGCTTAAGGGACTGACTGCGGATTACATGGTGGCCAGTTCCAACGCCCTGACGCTGGACGGCAGGCTGGTCAACCTGGATGCCACCGGCAACCGGGTGGCGGCCATGTGTTTCGGCCCCAGGAAGGTCATCCTGGTGGTGGGCATGAACAAGGTGGTCCCCGATCTGGATGCCGCGATCGCCCGGGTTAAATACCATGCCGCTCCCATCAATGCCATCCGCGTCAATAGGGAGACACCTTGCCGGGAAACCGGCCTCTGCCACGATTGCCAAAGCCCCGCCAGGATCTGCAATATGTGGCTGATCATCGAGGGCCAAGTGCAGGATTCCCGGATTCACGTCAAACTGGTAGGCGAGGATTTGGGTTATTGAAAAGCTCGGGAAAACAGGCTGGCGGCAATGCGTCTGCCGGTCCGGTTAAGTGAGGACTTGGCAGCGGGAATACAATACGTTAGGCGCTCACAGTGGCTTGGGTTATAGGCCGCCAGCACCTGGCTAAGCTAGGCTCCGCCAGGACCTCTGGCTTGACTTGACCCCCATCCTAACTTAAAATTTGGTACCTAACAGCTCTTCATCACCCCACCCCTTGCCGGCCAGTTTAAGCGCCGGTTCATCACAAATAGCTACAAGATATTTATGTCAACTATAGTTAACAGTTCTTTGAAAGTTTACATTTTAGGTGTCGATAGAGGCAGACTTTCAAGGCCAAATTAACCTTGTGTATCAGTCTATTAGCCGCATAAACCGTTGGTTTTGGCATATTTAATGCTTTTCACAGTCAGAGTATTTTGGGCTGCTTGGAAAAGAGAACGATCTAGGCAAAGGTGAGCCTTAGGATACTGGGAAGCGGTTGTCACCATCGCCGGGTCCGTAAGGCAGCCAATCCCTCTTCAGGCCCTAACCCGCGGGCTAAGGGATGATTGATTCTCAATCATTGATCAAGATTCGGCCATTCTAAACCCGGATGGAGCAAGAATAAGCAAGGCTCGCACCGCAACCTAAACCTGCTGACTTAAGGAGTAATAGAATGCAGCAACCTGAAGTGGGGCATGATCAGCTCGATATGCTCTTCAATGCGAGAGGGGTAGCGATTATTGGCGCGTCTTCGGTGCCAGGCAAGCCGGGCAATCAGATTATCTTATTTGCGCTGGAAATGGATTACCAAGGGGCCATTTATCCGGTCAACCCCTCGGCAACGACCATCTCGGGCCTTAAGTGCTACAAGAATATTGGAGAAGTTCCAGGGCTGGTGGATTTGGTGGTTGTCGTTCTTCCGGCTGCGGCCTGCGTGGACGCCGCCAAAGAAATCGTCGCCAGGAAAAAAGAGAAAGGGGATGTGGCCGGCGTGGTCGTGGTCTCCGCCGGCTTCAGCGAACACGGTGCCGACGGCAGGCAGAGAGAACAAGAGCTGAGAGAAATCCTGGTGGCGAACGGTATAAGACTGGTTGGGCCCAACTGCCAGGGGATCATGGATACCTATAGCGGAGTGAACACTACCTTTGATGTGGGCCGCTACCCGAGGGGCGGACTCTCCTTCATTGCCCAAAGCGGGGCCTTCTCGGTATCCTACCTGGAGTGGGCCCATCCTCTGGGTCTGGTCGGGCTTAATAAGTACGTATCAATGGGAAACATGGCGGACGTCAACGCCATTGAACTTCTCAGATACCTCGGGAAAGACGAAAGAACTCGAGTCATCGCCCTTTATCTGGAGGGCATCGGCAATGCCAGGGAATTGATTGAAGCTGCTACTGAGGTATCAAAGAGGAAACCGATCGTTGCCTTTAAGGCAGGTAAGACCGAACTCGGCTCTCAGGCCGCTCAGACCCATACGGGCTCCATTGCCGGCAGCGATGCCATCTATGATGGCGCTTTCCGGCAGGCAGGAGTCATTCGGGCTGCGACGGTGGCGGAATTCTATGATACCTGTCGCGCTTTTGGCAAGTTGCCAAGGCCGAGAGGCAATCGGATCTACATCCTGACAGTCGTCGGTGGTCCGGGAACCATTTGCCTGGATGAATTAAGCCGCG
This sequence comes from Deltaproteobacteria bacterium, assembly GCA_026388765.1. Classification (GTDB taxonomy): domain Bacteria; phylum Desulfobacterota; class Desulfobaccia; order Desulfobaccales; family 0-14-0-80-60-11; genus JAPLJC01. Next base: position 4,958 of record JAPLJC010000049.1, on the reverse strand, counting down.
CCAAACAGATCCGGATGGCGCAGATTGCTGAGACGACCAAGGAAAATCTGCGGGCTACTCTGGCGCCGACGGCTACGGTAGACAGGCCACGCGGCTATACAGACATGACCGGGGCCGTGAATGAAGAGCTCCATCAAGAAGTCCTGAAGATCGTCTTGTCAGACCCGAACGTTGACGGTCTCATCTATCTCACTACGCCCCCCGCCTTTCTGGACGAGAGAAAGCTGGCTGAAAACCTAGTCGCAGCCTACCAGTCTTTTCCAGAGGAGCAGAGGAAACCTGTTCTCGCCGTCTTGGGCTATGGCTATGCCGTTGCTGAAGGGCGCAAAATCCTGGAGGCCAATGGGTTGCCCACTTTGGAATATCCCGACGTTGCCGCCAAGGTTATGGCCAACCTGGTGACCTATAGCCAGTACCAGGCACGCGTTAGCAAGTAACGGTTAAACCCGGTCAAGATAAAGGAGAAAAGAAAAAAATGAAATATGAAGATATTATTGCATCATGTTATAGTAATGGTTACGGCTTTATACCAGAACCGGACGCTTATAAGATATGTGCAGAATTTGCTATTCCCCATCCTCGATTTTCGTTCGTGCGGACCAAAAAAGAAGGTTTGCACGCAGCCGAAGAGATTGGCTACCCTGTCGTAATAAAAATTGTCTCACCGGAAGTGATACATAAATCGGAGGTTGGTGGGGTTATTTTGGATCTGAGAACACCACAAGAGCTTGATGAGGGCTTCGACCGGCTGTTGAAAAATGTTCGGGAGAAGGCGGGCGGCGTGCCGATAAGCGGTATCTTGGTGCAGCAGTCAATGTCCGCCGGAGTAGAGGTCGCCGTAGGTGGGGCCGATAACCCGCAGTTCGGGCCGGTGGTCATGTTTGGCTCGGGAGGCATTCTCATCGAAGTCTTCAAGGATGTATCTTTTCGCCTGGCCCCGTTGGATCAAGAAGAAGCCCGGCGCCAACTTGAAGAAACGATGGCATATGAAATCCTCAAGGGTGTGAGAGGCAGACCAGCCTGCGACCTCGAGGCAGTTTGTCAGGTGATTGTCAATACCGGCAGGCTTTTAACGGAGATCCCACAGCTAGCAGAAATAGATTTCAACCCGGTGCAAGCGTTTCCCGACGGGTGTTTTGTCCTGGATGCAAGAATAAAATTAAAGAATTAAAAGCAGGAAGTCGCCGATGAAGATAAAAAACTATTATGAGTTTCAGGTCAGCCGAGAAGAGCTTTGGTACCATTTTCTGACCCCCGAAGCTCTTAGGGCCAGCATACCAGGCTGTAAGAAGATAGATTTAATCGATGAAAATACCTACAAGGCGGAACTCAGTCTGGGGATTGCTGCTATAAAAGGTAACTACACAGGGACAGTACAGATAACGGACAAGATGTTTCCGCACCAATATAAGATGGTCGTGGAGGGTAACGGCGCCTCGGGATTTGTCAGCGGCGAGGGACTAATCGAGTTCGAGGCCAAGAATCCTACGGCCACGGTGCTGAGATATGATTTCGATATAATGGTGGGTGGGAAGATTGCCGCCATCGGCCAACGGATGATCGGCGGTATCTCAAAAATCATGGCCGAACAGTTCTTCAAAGAAATGGACAAGCAACTGAAATTGAAAAGGGCTGAATATCAGCCGGGCTTCTTTGAAAAGCTCAAAAGAATCATGGGAAAGACAGATGAAACCTGATGGAGGTCATGCTGCTATTTTCCAGATGATTTCTGCTTGATTAGACGGTCTTGCATTGTGAGGAGGACGACCCCATGAAACCAGCCCCTTTTAACTATTTTGCGCCTGAAAGCCTTAAGGAAGCCATCACCTTGCTTGAACGTAACCACGGAACCAGCAAAATTATAGCCGGAGGACAAAGTCTCCTCCCCTTGATGAATATGCGCCTGGCCACTCCGGAAACCCTCATCGATCTTCGCAACATCGACGGGATGAAGCAAATTCGTGAGGTAAACGGCTTCCTTGAAATTGGCGCCATGGTAACGCATCAAAGGATAATGACCTCAACGCTGGTTCAGGAAAAATGTCCACTGTTGGCCGAGGCCGCCGGACATATTGCCCACCGTCAGGTCAGAAATCGTGGCACCATCGGCGGCAGCGTCGCCCATGCCGACCCGGCTGCCGAGTTTCCCACAGTCGTGACAGCGTTAGATGCTGATATCAAGATTGAAGGTCCTGGAGGTGAGCACTGGTTGAAACCGGCAGAGTTTTTTTTAGGCTTTATGATGACGACCTTGCAACCGACTGACATCCTGACGGCGCTAAGAGTGCCCGTCTCTCCGCCTCGTTGCGGCTGGAGCGTCCAGGAACTGGCCCGCAAGGAGAATTTTTTTGCTATCGCCGGGGCTGTCTGTCTGCTGCAGTTATCGCAAAATAGGGTAGTCGACGTGCATTTGGGCATAATGGGATGTTCGCCGGCCCCTTTGAAACCGCTCCAGGCTGAAGAAACTATCCGAGGCCAAGAGTTGACTGACGATCTCTTGGCAAAGGTTGCTGACTTGATCTCGGAGCAGGTGGAACCAGAATCGGACCTGCATGGAACGAAAGCTTACCGGCGCGCCATGGCCGGCGTTGTTACCAAGAGAGCTTTAAAAGAGGCACATCACAGAGCTAGCGAAGGGAGGCAATAGTTCCCGATGAGCGCGATGAACAAAAGCAGCAGGCATATGATCCGTTTGCAAGTCAATGGGCAGGAGTCTGAAATAGAAGTAGAGGCTCGCCGGCTTCTGGTTGATGTAATCCGGGAGGATTTGGGATTGACCGGGACCCATATCGGCTGCGAGCACGGGGTATGTGGAAACTGCACCGTGATTCTAAATGGAGAGGCAGTAAACAGTTGCCTGGTACTGGCGGTCCAGGCAGACGGGGCCGAGATCACCACCATTGAGGGTTTGGGCCAGCAGGGTGGTTTACACCCGCTGCAAAAGGCATTTAAGAAGCAGCACGCCCTTCAGTGTGGTTTCTGTACGCCCGGAATGCTGGTGAATGCTTACGACCTCCTCAAAAAAAGTCCTAACCCCGGCAGGGAGGACATCAAAGGGGCGATTGCCGGCAATATGTGCCGTTGCGGCTGTTACGATAACATTGTTGAGGCCATCGAAGGTGCAGCGACAGAGCTCTCCGGAAAAAAAAAGCCATCTGAAGCCCCGTAGGGAAGTGGTAGGCGTTGAAAGACGACGGAGTTCTTTGCCACCCTTACGGGAGAAGATCCTGGTGCAGACGCTGATTAATTTACCTAGCGAGCCCCGCACCATAGGCCTAACGCAGGTGCTGTCGAAAAGTACAGGGGAAGGATGATTTGCCATGGAAAAAAAGAAGCTTTGGGTGTCCAAGCCTATGGAAAGATTAGAGGACGACCGACTGGTACTGGGGCGCGGTCGCTATATTGCCGACCTCGAACCGGTACCGAATATTCATCATGCCGCCATCCTCCGCAGTCCTCATGCTCATGCACGGATCAAAAGCATTAAGGTTGATAAGGCTCTGAGTATGCCGGGCGTGACCGCCGTCCTGACGGGCCGGGAAGTTGCCGAGATGTCGAATCCTTTTCCAGTGATCGGCCCCCACAATATGAAGTATTATTCTTGTGCCATAGATAAAGTGCGTTTTGTCGGGGAACCCGTCGCCGTTGTCGTTGCTACGGACCGCTACGTCGCCGAAGATGCATTGGGAGTCGTGGAGGTCGAGTATGAGCCTCTGGACGCGGTGGTAGATCCGGAGGCCGCGATGCAGCCGGATGCCCCGGTTCTCCACGAAGAGCATGGCGACAATATCGCCTTCCATAAGGTTTACAGCTATGGCGAAGTGGATCAGGTTTTTGGAGAGGCGGAAATAGTTGTTGAGGAAAAGCTGTTTTTCCCCAAGTATTCCTCCTATCCCAATGAAACTTACGGCGTGATCGCTGAATACGAGCCCGATCGGGACAGCTTCACCACGTGGAACAATTTTCACGGGCCATTTTCCATGCACCCGGTTATGTGTTCCGCTTTAAGGACCCCCCCCAACAAGTTGCGTTTGATTGTCCCTGCTGATATCGGGTCTTCCTTCGGCACGAAGATCGCGATTTATCCGTATGTCGTCCTGATCTGTCTCGCGGCCAAAAAGGCAAAAGTACCCGTTAAATGGATCGAAGACCGAATGGAGAGTCTGACCGCCAGTAGCAGCACCACCGAAAGAGTGGCCTATGTGCGCCTGGCCGCCAACCGCGCAGGTAAAATTCACGGCCTCGACATGAAGTTCATCGATAACGTCGGCGGCTATATTAGAGCCCCCGAACCGGGTTGCGTGCTGCGGCCTTTGGGGAACCTGAACGGACCTTATGATATTGCCGCGGTCAGAATGGACGCCTGTATCGTGGTGACCAACAAATCATTGACCGGCCCGGTGCGCGGCTATGCCTGCCAGCATCTTTACTTTGTCATAGAAAGAGCCATCGAAAGCCTGGCCGGCAAACTGAGACTTGATCCGGTGGCAATCAGAAGAACAAACCTGATAACAGCAGAGCAAATGCCTTACACCACCCCGAGCGGGGGAGTGTACGATTCGGGTGATTATCCTGCGGCTTTGGACAAGCTTCTGGAGATCAGCAACTATGAACAACTCTGCCGCTTCAGGGACGAAAAACAGCGCCTGGGTAAACTGATCGGCATCGGCATCGCCTTGGGGATCGACCCTTCCGCTTCGAACATGGGCTACATGCAGATGGCTTTGCCGGAAGAGGTACGGAGCAAGAGACCGATGTCAGGTACAGCCCAGGCGACCACCATCCACATTGACCATGGCGGCATGGTAACTATAGATCTGAGCACCGCCTGTCATGGACAGGGGCATGAGACCGTGGCTGCCCAGATCGTGGCTGAGGAACTAGGGGTGTTACCCGAGCAAATCAAGGTCATAAGCGGCATGGACACCAATACTAAGGCGTGGACCATCTCGACTGGG
>JAPLJC010000124.1 GCA_026388765.1 Deltaproteobacteria bacterium | reverse complement strand
AAGAAGTGGTCTATGAGACGGCAGACCTGATGCGCCTGCTGAGGCCGGAAGCGCAGTAAGCTCAACCTGCCCCATTTTTCTTTCGCCGCGCCTTGGATGATGATACACTCCTGATAATCTTAAGCATTTCCACCAACTACTCGGGAGGACTTCCATATGGCCTTGAGGACGGCCAACCCCGCGCTCGGCGCCAACACCTTCTCCGGATTGGGCCGGGTGGCCCGGACCGAAGAAGCCATGTCCATCCAGGGGACCACCAACAAGGCCTTGCTGTTGCTGCTGTGCGTCTTGATCACCGCCGCCTGGGCCTGGAGCATCTTCTTCCAGTCCGGTAATGCCGCCGCGGTAGCGCCGTTGATGGGGGTGGGGGCCATCGCCGGTTTCATCGTGGCCCTGGTGACCATCTTCAAACCGGCCTGGGCCGGGGTGACCGCGCCCATCTATGCCTTGCTGGAGGGCCTGTTCATCGGCGGCCTCTCCTCCATTGCCGAAGCCCAGTACCCCGGGATCGTCATCCAGGCGGTGGGCCTCACCTTCGGGACCTGCCTGGCGCTCCTGCTGGCGTATAAGTCGGGCCTGATCCGGGCCACCGAGGGTTTCAAGAGGGGCATCGTGGCGGCCACCGGCGGCATCTGCCTGTTTTACCTGGTCAGCCTCATCCTGGGCCTGTTCGGGGTGCGGATTCCGGGGGTCTTCGGCAACGGCCCGGTGGGCATCATCTTCAGCCTGGTCGTGGTCACCATTGCCGCCCTGAACCTGGTTCTGGACTTCGATTTCATCGAGCAGGGGGCCGCCCAGGGGGCGCCCAAGTACATGGAATGGTACGGGGCCTTCGGCCTGATGGTCACCCTCATCTGGCTCTATCTCGAAATCTTGCGGTTGCTGATAAAATTGCGCAGCCGGGATTAGCATAACGGTCGGCTAGCAGCCGTCCGCTATGAGCCAAGAAGACCGCATCAGGACCCGTAGGGGCGGCTCGCGAGCCGCCCCTACAACCCGCATCAGGAATGGAAAGCCATGCAGCGAGGAGAGCGCACGCTGACCAGGGAGACCGCCCTCATCGAGGCCCTCAGCCGCAGGTTCGGCCCGGCGCCGCCGGGGGTCGTCCTGGGGATCGGCGATGACTGCGCCGCCTTGAGCACCAACGGTGACGACTACCTCCTCTGGACCGTGGACACCCTGGTGGAGCGGGTGCATTTCGACCTGTCCTACACCACGCTGACGCAACTGGGCTGGAAGGCCCTGGCCGTGAACCTGAGCGACATCGCCGCCATGGGCGGAGAGCCCCGGTACGCCCTGCTTTCCCTCGGGTGGCCGCCGGAGCGGGACCCCGGCCTGGCCCTGGAACTGGCCGACGGCCTGGCCCAAGCCGGCCGGGAGTACGGGGTGGCCATCATCGGCGGCGACACCGTGGCCTCCCCGGGGCAACTAACGGTGACCATTACCCTCACCGGCGTCGTGCCCGCCCGGCAGCTGCTCAAGCGCGCCGGCGCCCGGGCGGGGGACCTGATTTACGTCACCGATGATCTGGGAGAAGCCGCGGCCGGACTGGAGGTCCTGAAAAGGCGCCCCGAACTGGATGCGGACCTCAAGGCCGCCCTGGTGGCGGCGCATCTGGCCCCCCGGCCGCAACTGAAGGCCGGGCGCCTTCTGGCCCGCGAGGGTCTGGCCACCGCCGCCATCGACACCTCCGACGGGGTGGCCTCCGACCTGTATCACATCTGCCAGGCCAGCGGGGTGGGGGCCGTCATCCCCGCGGCTGCGGTCCCCATCTCACCCCGGGTTTTGGCCGTGGCGCCCTATCTTCAGGCCGACCCTTTGAAGCTGGCCCTGATGGGGGGTGAAGATTACCAGCTGCTCTTCACCGCCACCCGAGACATGGCCGCCCGGCTAGCCCCGGCCTTCGCCGGGGCCGGCCTGGACCCACCGCTGCTTCTGGGGGAGATCGTCGCCGGCGATCGGGTGTCTCTGGTCACCGGTGGGGGCGAGGTGGATATCTCCGGGGCCGGCTTCGACCATTTCCGCCTTGACCTGGAGCCAGAAGAAATTTAACATGGAATAGCTGTTCAGCAGTCAGCTTTCAGCAAAAACCGGCCGCCTTGAGTCTACCTACATTTTTGCAAAGGAAATTGCCTTTTATATGACCACACAAGAGAAAAACCGTCCCCTGAAGGTCTGCCACACCTGCCGCCACTGGATTTACCAATACAAGGGGCTGTGCGAGCGCCTCGGCCAGGGGGTCGGCAAGTTCTGGTTCTGTGAGGAATGGGTCCCAGCCGCGGGCCATCACGGGAGCAAGGCCGGGAAGCCCGAGAAAGCCGCCAACGCTCACTGATCAAGACTTTCGGGATACGGAGCGAACAGGAACTTAGGCGAACGGGGACCATGGGAACTTTGTTTTTTTCCTTTCCCCTTTTGGCCATTTCCCCTTTTCCCCTTTTTTAAGGAGGCCAACGATGCAAGAGATCGCCTTTGCCGCCCTGGTGCATGGGGTCTACGTGGTTACCACCCGCTTGGAAGATGTGGTCAACGGCATGACCGCCTCCTGGGTCTCCCAGGTGTCACTCAAGCCCCTGCTGGTGATGGTGTCCATCGCCCCATCCCGCTATTCCCATCGCCTCATCCAGGAAAGCGGCATCTTTGCCGTCAATGTGCTGGACAGCACCCAGGCCGATCTGGGCAAGCGCTTCGGCTACAAGAGCGGCCGCCAGGTGGACAAATTCGCCGGGTTGGCATGGACCACCGCCACCACCGGCGCCCCCATCCTGCGCCAGGCTTACGCTTACCTGGACCTGAAGCTGAAGGACACCTGCGCCGCCGGAGACCACACCCTGTTTGTGGGAGAGGTGGTGGACGCCGAGATCCTCCACCCCCTGGCGCAACCGCTGGTCTTTAAAAAGAGCGATTTTTTCTGAATCCTGGTAGCACAGGCTTTCCAGCCTGTGCCGGCCCCACACCCTCGCCTGGGGCGTGGCCCCACCGTGGCCAGCCCCAAAAAAACATTTGACTAAAATTGAATTTCAGTTTTTAATGATCCCATTGATACGTTTGGAAGGTAGAAGTTATTCTTTCCACGACGTAAACACCGCTCGGGGGAGTGGGGGAAATGGTCAACTTCGGGGAGGCGGGAAGAATCTGCCTAAACCAGGAGAGGCGGGGGGCTTGCGAAAACTGTCTCTGGTGGGAATGGGATGCAGTCCGGGGGGAATGCGGCAATTCCCAATACCACATTTGCCCGCTCCATCGGGAGCGGCTCTTCAGCCTGCAGGCCCGGCTTAACGGGGCTCGGCCCGGAGCGCAGCCGCCTGCAGACGGCGGCTTAGCTGATCCGCCCGGCGCAAAGGCTGGGGAATCCGGTATTTCGTAACGCAGCCCAGGGTAATCTCCCGGCTTTCCTCCAGGGTAATGAGATGCCCGGCGGAGAGATAGAGGGGTTTTATGCCCTGTCGAGTCCGCAGGATCAATCCCACCAATTTTCCCTGATAAATCAAAGGACTGGCTGAACCGGCCGCCAAATCCGGCTCCGGCCCTTCACCCACCAGGCGACTCTTGGCCACCCCGATGGTGGGCACCGCCAACACCAGACCCAGATGTGAGGCCAGCCCCAGGCCCCGGGGGTGGGCCAGCCCCTGGCCGTCCACCAAAACCACGTCCGGCCGGCTTTGCAACCGCCGAAATGCCTCCGTTAGGATGGGGATCTCCCGGAAACTGAGAAGTCCGGTGCGGTACGGAAACGGGCACTCCCCCGCGGCCCCCGCCTCCTCCACCAGTTCCAAATCCGGATAGCTATAGACCGCCAGGGCCCCGAAGATCAGCCGGTCGGCGCGGTCGGTGATGGCGTCGGCTCCGGCCACCAGCCGCGGCGGGCGCCGCAGGGGGATGAGGCGGACGCGATGGCGCAGGTCTTTCTGGCTGGCCACCGCTTCCTGATAGGTCTTGGGCCAGGAGATTAATAGCTTTCTGTCCATTCTTACTTTGGCCCGGGTGCGGTCCCGCCGGTCTCCAGGTTAACTTGGTTGAGGCTGCTACGCAGCTCCACCATCCGCCCGAGACCCACCTTGATCAGACCCTGGTGCGGCCGGTCCAGGTCGATGATCACCAGGATTACGGCGGCAATGAGTATAGAGGCAACCATGGTAACCACGAAATTTCGCCGCCCCGCCAGTCCGGCGCCATAACCGATAAGCCCGGTAGCCGCCAGGGCCACGAAATAGAGAAGCACCAGGATGATTTCGGGCACATGGTTTTCTAAGGCGGTTATGCCCTTGGAGTGGAGGTCGATTGTCTCGTTCAATGATTGGAGGAACAGTCCGGCAGGGATGGCCCGTGGTTCTTTATCCCCCCAGGCAGCGGCCTGTGACCAGAGTTGGAGCTGCAGCCGCTCGGTTTGGCCCCTGGCCTCTTGAAATCGTTCCCGATCCATGCCGGCCTGGTAAAACTTCAGCCGGGCCTCGACATATCGCCTCAGCAGAGCACTGACCTCTTTTCTTTGGGGTTCCGGCATCAATTGAGCCCGGAGATAGGTGGTGCCGATGGCGTTGGACTCCTCCAGGATTTGCTGCTTGCGGACCTCAAACCGGGACATGGCCATGGAGAAGGTAAAGCCCAGCAGCAGAGCCAGCAGCCCCAGCATGGCCCCTTGAACCGTAATTACCTGGGACCTGGCGTCCTCGTCGATGTCTGGGCGTTTCCGCCGCCCGATCCGGAAGCCAATTTCATCGCCCAAAAGAAAAAGACCGATACTGGCTGCCAAGATGAGCCACAGGTCCAACTGATACAGAAACTCTTCTGCCACCCTACCCTCCCGAATGCCGTGGTACTTACGACCGGCGGCCGCTCACTGCTCGCGGCTTACTGCTCACTTTTCCCGCACCAACTCGGCGCTGTACATAAACGCCCCGTCCCGTTTGCTCAGGTGGCCGTCGTGGTTCTCGATGATCCAGCCGCTCGGGCCCTTGCCGCCGAAGGGCAGGCGCAGGGGGGTGAAGAGGAAGTCCGGATTGTCGTAGACCATGCCGAAGGTTTTGGTCAGGGCTTCTTTAGCGCCTGGAGGCGGGGTGCCGAACCAACTCACCAGGAAGGGATAGCGGCTGGCGAGCACGGTCTCCACCGCGGCGGCCTCGCTCTCGATGGGAATCAGGGTCAGTAAGGGCCCGAACAGCTCTACGTCGGGCGGTTCCGTGGTTTCCACCAGGAAGGGTCCCTGCCACTCCCCCTCCCGCCGATAGGGCACCAGGAAGTGAGGGTCTTTCAAGGCCGCCAGGGCCCGGTCCAGCAGGGCGCGGGTGCGCGCCACCTTGAGGGGGCCGATCCAGGTCTTGGGGTCCCGGGGGTCGCCCACTCGAATGTCGGCCATTTGTTCAATGATGAGCTTTTTGGCCGTCTCATAGATATCCCGGTGGATATAAGCCCGCTTCAGGGTGGTGCAGTACTGGCCGCCGTTGACGAAGGCCCGGCGCACCACGAACCGTACCGCCGCCGTAAGGTTAGCGTCCTGAAACAGGATGACCGGCGGCAAGCCGCTGGGGCCGGCAAAAAAAAGCTTATCGAAGTGCCCGGCCTCCTTGGCGTAGATCTCACCCACTGCCGCGCCGCCGGAGATGAACAGCACCCGGACCGCGGGGTCTTCGACGCAACGCCGGCCAAAATCCTGGTTTTTCATCCCGGTCACGGCCTCGATTTTCGCCAAGGGGGCCACCACTTCCTGGAGAATCCGCGCGGAGCGGGGCGTCATGGAGGAGCAACTATACCTGAAGCGGTTGCCGCCCAGGATGGCGGCGCCCCCCACCCGGGCCAGCATGATGGGCGAGGCGTCGTAAGGAAAGATGGCGGCCACGGTGCCATAGGGGGATTTCCCCTGCACGTACGGGACTTCCTCTGCCATGTTCTTCAGGTGCTCCACGGCCAGGTCCACTTCGAAGGCGGCGATGGCGCAGGGAGCGCCGATGTCCTGACCTTGCGCCGCTACCAGGTCGTCTTTATGCCGGGCCAGGGATTCGCCCAGTTTAGCCAGCAACTCCAGTCGCGCGGTAATTTCATCTGCCATCTTCGTTACCCATAAGTTTTCTTCCTGGTGGCACAGCCTTTCCAGGCTGTGCAGAAAGCCCGCACAGGCTTGCAAGCCTGTGCCGCCCAAACCTATTGTTGGCGAATAATTAATCGGTTTTGCGGTAAAAATTCGCGCCTTCGGGGGCCTTGTCGGTGAGGCGACCGATGCCGAGTTGCTTAACCTTGTCGTCTTCGCTTAGCTTGACGAAAGCCCCCCAGTCACCGGCTCTGTAGATGCCCATCGGGCCGCTCGCGGCAGGAGGGTCGCCCCACCGGGCCGGGACCTGCTGGCGGGTATCCCCGAGGCGAATGCCGCCGATATCGCCGGCCGTGCGGGTAAGCAAATAAATGATGGCGGCGCCATCGAGGGGCGCATATAGCACCTGGACGCCTCGTTTCCGGTAGGTGAGCGCCAAGGCGTCTTCGCCCAGCTTCTCCGTCCCGCTGGGCTGGCCCAAAACCGCCTCGAGCCGGACCCGGCCATCACCCAGATGAATCCCCGCCACCGGTGGTGGCGCATCGCCGGGTTTCCAGGGAAACTCCGCGCCCCGGGCCGAAACCGGCAGAACTTGTAAAAGCGCCAGCACCATTAACCAGCAAGTTAAGATCATACTTGGCCCCAATAACGTTAGCTTATTAAGCCCAGAAGACCGGCTTACCCCGGCCGGTCCAGGTGTTTCTGCAGCCACACCACATCGAAATCTTCGCCGAATTTGCGGCCGATCTTAGCGAATCTGCCGGCCTTACGGAAACCGTTCTTCAGATGAAATCTCAGGCTCGCTTCATTTTTCGACGAAATGGCGACGAGAAAGGAGTCGATTCCCATTGGTCCGGCTTGCTCCATGAACAACTCCAGGATGGCACTGCCGAGCCCTTGCCGGGTGTGGTCCGGAAGAATAAAGTAAGTAATCTCCGCCGTCCTCCGAAAACTGGCCTCAGAGTAGTGCGGACGCAAAAAAGCGAACCCGACCACTTGCTGGGCCGCGTCTTTGACCACCACGGCGGGATAGCCCCGGGATATCTTGAGGAGGTGATCGAAGAAACTGTAATCCACCGGCTCGGTGAGAAAGGCGGCAGGAAGGTGACGGATAAAGTGGTTAAAAATGTCGATTACCGGTTGCCGGTGGCTGGCCGACATCGTTTCCAGACTATAGTCCATTCCTTTCCTCCGCGGCCCGAAGGAGTTCCAGGCGGATCCGCCGTTATCTAACTGATTAGATTACCACAAATTACCCCGGACGGCAGGAGAAATTGTCATGCTGTTTAAATGGACGCAAATATTTCCCCAGGTGGCCGGGGAATCTCTCCTTGTGAAATTTAGTATTTTATCCTTGACATGAAGTATGGGGGCCATATAATCGAATGTGGTCCAGCAAAAAACCTTTCTTTTTTGGTGGAAATTTTATATATAAATAATATGGTTGGGTTTTTTACCTAAAAGAGATTATCCATAGATATTCTGGACTTAGGTAACAGACGCTGGCCTCGGGAAACCGCCGCGGCCACCCTTTATGACCATAAATCAAGTAAGTTTCATGGCTTATAATTTTTATCTGGAGGAAACATGGCAGAAGAGGCCCCTAAAGAAGTGAGGGTAGACCGAAAGCACCGCAAGATCGGGAATATCGCCCCCGAGCTGGCGGACCGCTGCTATACCTGCGGCACCTGTGCCGGAGGTTGCCCCGCCACCGGTC
>JAPLJC010000069.1 GCA_026388765.1 Deltaproteobacteria bacterium | reverse complement strand
CTGGTAGGTGCCCAGCCTCCTTGCCAGGTCTACCTGGGTGATGCCCCATTTCTTGCGCCACAGTTTCAATTCATTTCCAGTCATGAACAATATAATATAGCCATTGGTTATATTTGTCAAGAAAATAATTAAGCCTAAATTTAAGATTATTCAGCATCCCTCCATCTTATGCTTCCTAAGATCCGTCCGATCTGTCCCTAAGTGTCCACGGCTTTTATTTCATGCGGGTTTGAGTGGTTTTCTCACCTGTCCACCATCTGTCCCAAGTGTCCGATTCATTCACTCTGCGTCCTGGCCACCACTTCCCTGACCATGGTCTGGGCATAGTGGTATCCCTTTTGGGCGATCACGAGATAATTGCGAGTCCCTCCTGTCACCCTACCAGCACTTGCTTCCAGAACCACTTCGTCCCCTGCTCGGCTTGGCCTGCCCCAGCCGTCCCAGACCTCTACTATTTGCCGGCCCGAACCCCGGCCCCTGACAATACCGGCTCGAAAGGTGAGAAAATCTTGGCGTTTCGTGAAGGTGGACATGTCGGTCTGGCTCCTGGGGAAGGGGCAGACAGACCGACCAATGGTGATTACCATCACGTGGGTAGCCGCCCGAATCCCCTTATCCTCACCACCGGGCACCAGTCACAAGCAGACCTCTTCCTTCCCTGGTCCTCCAAGGCCGCCTGTACTTGGTGCCCCTGCATCGCCTCGGAGAAAATTCTGCCTCATAGCCATCAAAAAATATGAAAATTTGTTCTCGGATACCCCCTGATCCTTGTGTCCCTCCTGTCCTCTAACAATAATTACTGTATTTTAAAGTAGATAATGGAGACACGTATTTTTCGGGGGACATGTCCCGTGGTGTCCGGAAGGCAACGCAGGTGGGAAGGGATGAGGGCTTGCGCTCAATTGCCCGCGCCCCCCCGGCCGGGCTAACCAGACCCAGCCGTCCCTGCCACATGGGGACCGCCGGACCAGACCACAGGGCAGGCGCACTCGGCCCCGAACATGGCGCCAGACATTCTTTTTTAGGGCCGCCGCCCTCAGTTGCCCTCGGATCTCGGTGGCCAGTCGCCTCCCCCATCGCCTCTCCTGTGACAGCCCGCTGCCGCTCGGCCTTCGACCCGGCGCCACAGCCACCGCTGCCTGCCAAGCTTGGGGGACCGCTGCCCCTCGGACCTCGACCCGACCGTCGGCCCCGCCCCCGCCCGGACACCCCGCACCCAGCCTGAGAAGCCCAAAAGGGAAACCCGGAGACTGGGACTCCCTCCCCCCTCTCTTATATGCTTGGCCCGGACATCATTCCATTTTTTCGGCCTATACCGCTTTTGCCCTCCGGGGAGATCCCGGCGGAAGACACCCCCCGGGTGGGACCCAGGGCGATAAATTTAAAAACGATTTTCGGCCGGGGGAGGGAAGCCGGGGGAACTGGCTATGGCCAACCCAGGGTGCATCCTCAGCCTCGCCTCCCCGATCCCCCTAAAAAAGCGTGACACGCTTTCTACGGCGCGAGCACGCTTCTACCAAGGGGTTAGTCCAAGGTTGGGGGGCGTTATTGCTGGAGGTGCTCCCACCGGGAAGGGTCGGCCAGGGTAAGGGCGACGGGACGCGAGCTGATTACTCAATTTTTAATCAGCGCCGTCCGGTCCCGAACCCGTGATCTTGGTCTAAGTCAAAAACCGGAACACCTCGGGACAGCCTCCCCCCAAGTCAATGTGATCTCCAATCCCCTTTGCAAGGGTTCCGATATACGATCGATATGGAAAAATTAGCGGAAGGGCGTATAGTGGCAAGTTCTCAGCACGTTAACAATATTTGAATGGACGCCTTCCCCTGGCACACCACTACCGATCAGTGCTGGAATGGGGTCATTAAGCTTCGCAGCAATGAGATATCTGGTTTTTGAGAGTTTGGTATGTCAATAATTCAATGAAAAAATATTTTTCGGATTTGAGACGGAAGAGAGAGATATTGTTGTTTTGCGTGCTACTGGACCAGGTCCAAAAGCAGTTATGACAGAAAATCTTTTTGGAAAAGATATAGAATATTGCCAGCGGCAACTTGAAGAAGCTTCCAAGGAATTCAGGATTAGAGGACTCTATATGGGGGAATGGCATTTTTATCCATCTGGTAGTAATCACCCAAGTCCTTTAGATATAAATATGAATTTGGATTAGTTCGCAAGAAGTAAACGTGATAGAGCGGCCTATTTTACCGGGCTAAACAACCCCGACACTTCTCCAAACAAATCGGGCCAGTAGGCTTCCAGATACAACACCGGCGCGCCGGGTGCAAGCTTGAGCTTTTTCATATCGATCCAGAAATTATTCTTCGCAACGGTGTCGGTAAAATAGATCGTCTTGTGGGTCAAATCGAAAAGGGAGGTCCAGATGGTTGGCCAGGACTCTCCGTCAGACGCTCTAGAGCCAAACGGTGGCGCTACCGCCCGGATGGCACTGAACAGGCGGGAGATGAGATTCGCGTGGAGAGGCGGAAACGGTTGAGAATTCAGGGTGGACAGGAAAGCTGAAGCCCTGACGAAGCGGTCCTTGGATTCGACATCGCCGGGCCAGGGGAGATCCCCGCCAAATTTCCTGTACCGCGTCAGGTTGTCCAGCTGCTCGTTGAAGGGAGGTGCGTTCGTGAGCACGGTGTAATTAGAGCCATGATAGACCACCATCCGGCCCCCGATAAACTCGACCACCGCCGAGTCGCCCGCCGCATCCTCCAGTGCCACGTGGCAGCGAAGTAGGAGCCTTGGGTCCAACGGCTTAATCACAAGCTGGGTCTGGGACATGAGTTTCAAGGCCTCTGTCACATTAGCGGCATTATCGAGAAGATACTGACCATATCTCCCCCCGTCGACTCCCGGCCTGCTGTCCCGCGTCTCGTACTCGGAGCCCTCCAAAACGAGGTAGTGAAAGGCCAGTCCCTGGGTGTTGATCCCCTCATCGCACATATAATCGACCTGACCAAAATATGCCATTACCACGCTGCCGTACTTGGAAGTCCACTTAGCCGGATTGTCTATGTTCCCTCCGGTCTTGCTTTTTCCCGCTGGCATGACATAGATGAATGGCCAATCCGCCACGTCCATATTGCGCGCTACGAGCATGGCTTGGCCGTTGGAGTTCCAAAAAATGCGAGAGCAGGCCTCAACATGGTGAAAGGGCAGGAATACCGCCAGAGAGATCACGACCACCGATAGACTACTCACCAATGATAATCTCATGACACCAAACTCCTTGCTTGCCGCGCAGGTGCAGCCCTCAGCCTTTGGTTTAGTCCGAAAGAAGTAAAAGCAATAGAGCCGGATGTGCCGGCGAACTCAGCAACCTCGACACCTCTCCAAACAAATCGGTTCTGTCGGCTCTCAGAGACAACACCGGAGCGCCGGGTAAAAGCTTGAGTTTTCCCATATCGATCCAGAAGTCATTCCGCGCCATGTCGTGGGTAAAATAGATCGCCTTGTTGGTCAAATCGAAAAGGGAGGTCCAGAGGGTTGGCCAGGCAGACTCTTCGGGGCCGTCGTCCTGAAACATTATCGCGCCAAACGGTGTCGCGGCAGGACGGATGGCACTGAACAGGCGAGAGATGAGGTCCGGGATGGGAAGCCAATACTGGTTATTCAGGGTCTTCAGGAAGGCTGAAGCCCTGACGAAGCGGCTCTTGGAATCGGCATCGCCAGGCCAGGGGAGATCCCCGCCGAATCCTTTATACAGCCCCAGGTTTGCCAGCTGCTGGTCTAAGGGAGGTTCGTCCGTTAGGATGTAAGTCGCATTACCAGGATCATGATAATAGACCTTCATCTGGCCCCCGATAAACTCGACCACCGCCGAGTCGCCCGCCGCATCCTCCAGTGCCAGGTGGCAGGGGTAATAGGTACCCATCCACCCCGGCACCAGCTGGGTATCGCGCATGAGACCCAAGGCTTTTTCCACACTATCTGCATTATCGAGAAGATACTGACCATATATCCCCCCATCGACTCCCGGCCTGCTATCCCGCGTCTCGTACACGGAGCCCGCCATATAGAGGTAGTGAAAGGCCAGCCCCTCGGTGTTGATCCCCTCATCACACACATTGCCATAACCGCTAAGTCTTATTACGACGCTGCCGTGCTTGGAAGTCCACGTAGCAGGATTGTCGTTAATCCCTCCGGTCTTGCTCATTCCCGCTGGCATGGCATAGATGGTTGGCTTATCGTCCTCGTCCAGGTCCATATTGCGCGCCGCCAGCATGGCTTGGCCGTTGGAGTTCCAAAAAATGCGAGTGGAGGCATCAGCATTGTGAAAGGGCAGGAATACCGCCAAAGAGATCGCGACCAACGATAGACTACCCATAAATGATAATCTCATGATACTAAACTCCTTGCTGGCAGCGCAGGCTCAGCCCGTGTGGCATTACCTTGACATTGTGCAGCGTCCCTAGCCACCTTATCTGCCGGTGTTGACGGGTCCAGGAATTCGGCCAAGAAACCTCTCTCGCTTTTAGGCCGGACTACAGCTTCCACCGCATCTTCAGTCCGCCCCTCCCCATTACAAAAACCCTGTAGGGCCAGGCGCCTCTGCCCGGCTGTCGTCAGGGGCATCTCGTGCCGAGAGACCGGGATAAGAACCAAGGACCCGGCCTGAGCGCCGGTGTCCTGGACCAGCTTAATCTGAAATTATGCCGCTTACAAGTTTTTATCAGTCCAAAATTGGTGGTGGGCTTCTTTAAACCGAAATTATGCGGCAACCTTGGCCACCTTAGTCAAGAAATGGTTTTGCTCACTCATCTTCCGAGGTCACCCCGGAAAGTTTCTTTTTATAGCCAGAGAAAAAGCCGCCAGAGAGAAATAAAGCCTTTATCGCCTCCATCTGCAGCAGGTCCTAAAATTAAACTTAACCATTATTTCCATCTAAGATCGCCAAATGCGGAATAGCCATTGACGATTGTTAACTTGATGTCCAGGTCTGCGGCAGTTTAGATCCACTGAATGCACGACTACCTCAGTCTGAATTACTATCCACGGCTCTTTCGCAAGAGAATCTGCAGCGCCTACCCCCCTCTTGCCGGGTTAAAAGGCCGTCTTCATGGCTCGCAGGTTAATCGAGAAGCAGCAAAAGAAAAGGAACGTTAATTTGTTGTGGTTGATAAAGTTCGGCACTGTTCAGGGTGCCACCCTCGTTCTCACCCCCGGCCACCAACACCTGACTGGTGCCCAGGATTGTGGCTGTATGGTATTTGCGGGCAGTGTTGAGCAAGCCAGTAGGCGTCCAATTCCCCCTGGCCTGCTTATAGATCTCGGCGCTGTTCAGGGCGCCACCACCCTCGTTCTCGCCCCCGGCTGCCAAAACCTGGCCGGATCTCAGAAGGGTGGCAGTATGTTTATCACGGCCTGTGTTGAGGGAACCGGTGGCCGTCCAGGTCCTCATAGCCGGGTTGTAGAGCTCGGCGCTGGTAGCTACAGTACTAGGAAACCCTGCGGCCGCCAACACCTGGCCGTTGGGTAGGAGGTTGGCGGTATGACCCCCGCGGGCATTATTGAGCAAGCCGGTACCCGTCCAGGTCCCACCGCCCGAATCATAGAGCTCGCTGGCGTTCGTGGCCGTAGTCATGCTGAGCAAACCCCCGGCTGCCAGCACCTGGCCGTTGGGCAGGAGGGTGGCTGTGTGTAAGAAGCGCCCAGTGTTGAGACCGCCAATGACTGTCCATGTCCCCTCGGCCGGGTCGTAAATCTCGGCGCTCTTCAGGGCGTCAGGGACAGGAGAACCGCCTAAACCCCCGACCACCAAGACTTTGCCATTGGGGAGGAGGGTGGCAGTATGAGCCCCGCGGGCATTATTGAGCGATCCGGTGGCCGTCCAAGTCCCCGTGGCCGGATCGTAGAGCTCAGCGGTTTTTGTGGTACCAAGTGCTGAAATCAACCCTCCGGCTACTAAAACCTTGCCGTTGGGCACGAGGGTTGCCGTATGCCAGTAGCGGGCAGTGTTGAGATCGCCGGTGGCCGTCCAAGTCATCGTGGCCGGGTCGTAGAACTCTGCGTTCTTCAGGATGCTGCCTGCATTCGAACCCCCGGTCACCAACACCTTGCCGTTGCCCAAGAGCGTGGCATTATGCTTGGTGCGGGCATTGTTGAGTGTGCCGGTAACTCTCCAGGTCTCCGGAACGGCGGCATAACTAGCAGATACCGGGAAACCGGAACCGCCCATAAATAGGGCCAAGACCGCCGCCGACATAATGAAAATAGCCAATATCACTGGGTTAACCAGCTTATTCCACATTTCCCTTCTCCTTATATCTCGGAGTGTGACCGATACCATGGGGCCAGGGATGCCTCCATGGGCCAGACCAACCGCAGAGCCATCAGGTACCAGAAACGTCTTGTCTAAAGACCTCCTGGTAAGGCAACGACAGCCGTTTTACCCCTGGCGTTTGGGAATCGAAGTCCTGCGTGGGCCAATACAATTTCTTTGATATATCGTATATGCATTGATTTACATAAATCAAGGGGTAGAAGCAGGTGCCAAGCACTGCCCGCTATTGGTACAACCTCTATGCTGTAGGGCTTATGGACCATAGGGCAGCACTGTCCTGTAATGGCGTGCCAGTGGAAAAGTGGCAGCCAATCGTGCATATCAATCCCGGGCATAAAAATGTGCCCGCAGGCAAAAAATTTGAGGCAGAAAAAATGGATGGATAGCAGATCACTTGCCAAAACAGAATCTTCTCAAAAAATCCAAATGGTTGCGGATATGTAATAGGCGATTGTGAGAATCGCGGAGCGCATTCTCATAATCGTCATCATGAACTAAGCCTGGGTTTTGGAGGAATCAGTCCGGTTTTGGGCTATGGGGATTCAATAAAGGGTTTTGGGGTTGAGATGAGGGGTTGAAGCCCTGAGGCCTGAATGAGGCGTGGCGTGGGGATATTTTGAGCCCAGGAGATGGGTCCGAGGGCAAGGGGCAGGCCCGGATAGGACTGGGGGCCGGCATTTGGGACTAACGTGTCCCTATCGTGCTCCGCCAGGCACTATGAGTTGAAGGAGTGAGGCTTAGACAGCAGCAGTAGTTCATGAGGAATCCCATACGGTGGGCGCCGGGGTAGCTTCACTGCCAATCAGCCGGCGGCGGATCAGCTTACCTTGGCCGCAGTTCGGACAAGTGGAGAGATCCACACCGGTAAGCGCCTGCAGCATCTCCTGCCAGGTTTTGGTCTCGATCGGGGTGCCAAGCTCTTGGCCTTTGGGTTCCTGATAGGCGGCTGGTTGTTGGAGGCTGAGGAGGACTCGCGCCTTCTCCAGTTTGGTTTTGGCATTGCCGGGGGCCATGAGGCCGTAGTGACGGATCTTGACAAACCGCGGGGGAAGAACGTGCAACAGGAAGCGGCGGATAAACTCCGGGGCGGTGATGGTCACCAGCCGCTGGTGTCCAGGCCGGCTGTTGTCCCTGGCCCGGAAGGAGACCTTTCCGCCAGCCAGGCTCACCAGGCGATGATTGGCGAGGGCCACCCTGTGGGTGTAGCGGCTGAGGTAATGATAGGCATTCTGGGAGGCCTCGAAAGACCCTTTGGCGTAGACGACCCATTTTTTCCGGGTTAGTTTCCTAGTGAAGCGTCGGAACTGCGCCGGGTCTGCCAGACATTGAACCTTGCCCTCCAGCCGGCCCTCTTGATAAGTCTGCTTAAGACCCTCCAAAAATTTACCTCGGATGATCTTCGAGAGCGCCCGGACCGGGAGCAGGAAACTGTTGCGGGCGGCAATCCACCTCTCGCCATCTGCGCTCAGCCCGCCGCCGGTTACCACCAGGTGCAGGTGAGGATGTAAGTTGAGAACCTGGTCCCAGGTATGCAGGACTGCCGTGAATCCCACTTGGGCCTGCAGACGCTCATAGTCGCGGGCAAATTGCTGGAGAGCACGGGAGACGCTCCCAAAGAGGAGATTGAAGACGAGTTCCGGATTGTACACGGCCAGCGGGTTGAGTTCGTGGGGCAGGGTGACCACCAGGTGGAAGTAGTGGGTGGGCAGGAGCCTTTCCAGGCGCTCGGCCAGCCACTTGGCCTGTTTGAGGCTCTGGCACTTGGGACAGTGGCGATTGCGGCAGGAGTTGTAGGAAATGGCCAGGTAG
>JAPLJC010000073.1 GCA_026388765.1 Deltaproteobacteria bacterium | reverse complement strand
AGGACCCAATAGTTTTCGTGGCCGGATTCCTCCTGAAGTTTGATGGCCCGCACAACCTCGGCGCCGCTTCGTTTAGCCAGCATTTCCTCCCGGAGGCGGCGGTTTCGCAACAGGGAAGTCAGTTTGGCGAGAAGCTGAAAGTGGGAGCCACTCCCCTTCAAGGGAGAGATCAATAAGGCCAGCACCTGGCAGGAATGCCCATTCAACCTCACCCCGGCCGGAGCCAGGGCCAGGACCAGCAAAGGCTTATTCACCGCTTCGGAGAGGTTGTGGAGAATACCCAGGCCTTCGCTCATGTATCCATGAATCAGGTGCAGCTCATCCTCTTGCAAGCTGCAGGTATTCATTGAAGCATCCCCGACCCGGGAGCACGCCAGGGAGATGAGGGATTTCAATTCCTGGCCCGGGCTGGGGGCAAAGTCGAGCTCGAGATTCTCCGGGGTGAGTAGTTCGTGTATCTTCATGGCGCTATCATAATACGAAATAAGGATCCGCGTGAGGAAAGTAAGACAGGGTAAAAATGAAAATAGAAGCCGGCAACGTCGATCTGCTCACCGGGGTGAGTCATTTGAAGGTTCCCGGCTTCCCATGACCACGAAACCGTGTGCACTTTATCCCGAAGGCTCTGCCTATCGTAATGCGCCGCCGGTAACTTGAAATACAAGCATAAAGGAAATCATTCCCACCGCATGGTTAAAGACCCATCAATTTTTTTCTGTCAACCTGCGATTAAAGGCTTCCAGCGCCTCCCAGAGCCGCCGCAATTCTGGATGGAGATGCCACTCCTCCGGTTTGGTGGCATACTTGTCGCCTTCGTTGATGAACCGATACATATAGACCTCGCAGGCCCGGTATTCCTGCTGGTCTCCGGCCCAGCGGGTGAAGTTGCCGGGGAAAATGCCGGCTACCCTCCAGCCTTTTTCTTCTTTTAAAGTTGCCGCCTGGGTGATGGTGTGCCAAGTCTCCAGAAAGGTGGTCAGGTATTCGGCGCCTGAAACTTTGCACATCCAGGCCATCATCTCGCCCAGCAAGCCCATCAGCCCTTTCTGGCGGTAATCGGGGTGGGTGCCGGCAAAAGTCCATTCAATCTGGAGATTCTGGTCGTATTTGGTCATGAGGGAGGCCGCGGCGAAGCGGCCGGTGGCCGTTTCCTGGACCACCAGCATGCAGCAGGGCTTCTTTAGAGAGTCTTCTTCCCAGGTCTGCACCAGGGCCAGGCGGGCTTCGTAATCTTCCGGGTGGAGCATGAAGTCGTGGGACGAGCCGTAGAGTTCCGGGTAGGCATGGCGCCAGAGTTCCGCAGCCGCCTCGATGTCCGCCAGGGCCAGGGGCCGCCCCACAAAGCGCCTGTCCCGAGTCTCCCGGGGCTCCGGCTTGACCCAACGCACTGCTTTTTCGCGGATAGGGCGAGTCTGGCAGCTCTGCCCCATGGGACGGAAGGGATGGTAGGGTGTCATGTCAAGGAAGCGCATACATCTCACCTTCTCCTGAATACTTGTTGCCTGGAATCCCTGTATGATCTCCTAGAGGGTCTGGCCGAAGCACCATTTGGGCCTTCACATTAGGCTCTCGGGATGGAGTTAGACTAAAGATAAATAGCCAGGCATCATTAAAAACACAATTGAACGTGCCCTTAATTCGAGAAATAGGCAGGGAAATGACTTAAATCGGAGATTCGCCGAACCGTATGGGTAACCTGATGGTCACGATGGTACCCTGGCCTACCTCGCTTTCCAAATTAATGGTCCCTCGGTGCTCATCGATGATCTGACGTACAAAGACCATGCCTAAACCAGTCCCGCCCACCTTGGTGGTAAAGTACGGTTCAAATATCCTGGTCACTACCTCGGGGGACATCCCCCGCCCCCTATCCTGGATCGCCAGTATGGTGTGGCCTTTATCTACCGCGGTGGTCACGTGAATCTCGCCTTGGGCCCCGGTGGCTTCCAGGGCATTGCGCAGCAGGTGGGCTATGGCCACCTTGAGGATATGTTTATTAATCTGGCAATAGACCGGATAAGGATGGAACCCGGTTACCAGGTGTATGCGCTTGCGCTCGAAATCCCCCTGCAACATTTCCAGGGTGTCCCGGACAATTTTAGTCAGGTCTTCCTGGGAAAAGAATGACTTCTTGTCTTCGGCCAGGCTTTCAAACCGCTCTACCATCTGCTCCAGGCGCCTGGCAGCCTCCGCGATCGCCAGGGCCCAGTTGCGAGCGGGATCATCCAGGGCGGTTTTTTTGAGTAAGCGATTGCTGAAGCCGCCAATGATATGCAGGGGATTGCGAATTCCGTCGGCGATCCCCAGGGCCATTTCGGACATGGTGCGTTCCATCACCAAGGCCTCCATCTCCCTATTAAGCGTCAGAATTTCATGGCTGGTCGCTTCCATATGATGATGATCGGTTTCCATGCGCCGATATAATTTCTGGATATTGTGGAAAAAGAGTGTGACCGAGGCGATCACGATGGAAAGGATGGCATTTAAACCGCCGCTGTATGGCCTCACCTGGCTCCACCAGGATTCCTGACCGGCAAAGACCAGGATATGCCCGATAATATGCCCCAAAGCCCGTGAAAGGCCAAAGGCCAGGAAGGCCAGGGTGAGCCAATAGAGGAAAAGCCACAAGGCATTTTCCGGATCCTGCGCCAGCAGTTTCCGGGAGCAGGAGAAGGCGACGCAACTTAGCAGCAAGACCAGGGCCGAACCCAGGATATCCGATAGAACCAGGGGAAAACTGGGCAAAGAAATCACTGCTTCCCCTCCTGCGCTTGCCGCATGAACTCCCTGATACCCAGATAAAAATAAATGAAGGCTGGCACCAGGAGCAGGTGATCCAGTTTGGTGAAATAATTTATCCAGTTGCCCAGATTGGCCATGTTCAAGCGCTGGGAAAAGATGCCCTGCGGCCCCTCGGCAACCTGGGCTTCAAAATGCAGGGCGATCCATTGCCCGATGAAACAATCGAAATTCCACAAAGCAAAAAACACGCTGGCCCAGGTCAGTAGGCGAAAGCCTCGATGTTGTGGCAACCTCGCTAGCTTGAGTTCATAGATGAAGAAGATCACGGCGACCATGAAAAACAGGTAGGAAAACTGGCGGATGAAAAACGCTTCCTGGGGGTCCCAGTGTGGTATAAAGGCCAGGGCTGGGGAGGGGAAGATCATTGACCCAAGCAGAAAACCAACCACCCAAGGCAGTAATCGGGAATAAAAATATCTAAGGATCGATCTTCCCTGTTTCATGTCCTTACCCAAGTCTAAACTTCTAATCTCTACAAAATCATCAATATTATAAATAAAATCTGGTTATTTTTCATCTGGAAATATATAGCCCCCCTAAAGATGAGCCCCATCGGCGCTCCGGCTTACCGTCCCGATATTCCTTGAATTCGGCGAAGATGCACCCAGCAAATCGGGCCCCGGTGGTCAAGACTAAAAAATTCCCGCAGGACAAAATGGCTAGCTGGATTGTCTTTCTTGCCTTTGACAGTCAAGGCAGGCGTGTTTACAAATATAAGAGTCGGGTCAGCCCTGTCCCTGGCCTTTCGCAAACCCATCAACTGCAAAGAGGTCAACATGCTGGATAAGGTTTTAGATAAGCTGTTATGGTCAGGCCATTCTTCCTTCATCTATGAAGGGGATAAATTAATCTACTTTGACCCCTTTGCCTTGCATCGCCTCAGGCGGGCGGACATCACCCTCGTGGGTCATGATCACCCGCGCCATTGTTCCCTTGTGGACATTGACAAGGTGAGGCGGGCGCCTACCGTCATTCTGGCGGGCGAATAATCAGGTCCAGTATGTCTTCCTATGAAGTAGTCATCATTGGAGCCGGGCCAGCTGGCCTCTTTGCCGCCCTAAAACTGGCGGATTCAGGGGTGGGGCGACTGTTGCTGGTTGAACAGGGGCCAGCCCTGGAAGAGCGTCGGCGGGACCAGCCTGGTGGACTTTTGTGTGGCTGGGGCGGGGCGGGGGCCTTTAGCGACGGCAAGCTCATCCTCTCCCCGGAGGTGGGCGGTTTTTTAAGCGAGCTTCTGCCCCTGGAAGAGTTAACCGCATTGATCCAGGAGGTCGACGACATCTATCAGCAATTGGGGGCGCCGGCCGAACTCTATGGGGGCGACCCCGATACTTTGGAACTTCTTAAGACTAAGGCCCGTCATGCCGGGATGATCTTTATCCCCACTCATTTGCGCCATATCGGCACGGAAAATTGCCAAAAAGTTCTCAGGCGCCTGAGAGAGCGTTTGGCCGGCCGTGTGGAGATCCGCACGAACTGCCGGGCCCAGCGTATCCTGGCCCAAGAGGGTACGGTAACTGGGGTGGCCTTGGATAATGGAGAGCAGGTGGAGGCTCGGTATGTGATCGCGGCTCCCGGCCGGGCTGGGGCCGCCTGGATGCGGGAAGAGGCCCACCGCCTGGCCATCCCCTCTATCCCCAGCCCGGTGGATATAGGTGTACGCGTCGAAGTCCCGGCCCCGGTTCTTGCCCCTCTTACTGAGGCGGCCTACGAAGCCAAATTGATTTACTACTCCCGCACCTTCGATGACAAGGTGCGCACCTTCTGCATGAACCCTTACGGCGAGGTGGTTTTAGAAGACCTGGACGGCTTGGTCACGGTTAATGGCCACAGCTATGCCTCCCGGAAAACGGAAAACAGCAATTTCGCTATTCTGGTGAGTTCCACCTTTACCGAGCCCTTCGATGATCCCATCAGCTACGGCCAATATATCGCTCGCCTGGCCAATCTGTTGGGAAGGGGGGCCTTAGTTCAGCGCCTGGGGGACCTCCAGAGCGGCCGCCGCACCACCTCTGCCCGCTTGGAACGTTGCCTTACCCGGCCTACACTCAAAAGTGCCACCCCCGGTGATTTAAGCTTCGTCCTTCCTTACCGTTACCTGAAAGACATTCTGGAAATGTTAGAGGCTCTCGACACCCTGGTACCCGGGATCAACAGCCTCCACACCTTGCTCTACGGAGTGGAAGTGAAGTTTTATTCTCACCGCCTGAAACTGAGCCCGGACCTGGAATCCCCTATCCGCCACCTGTTCATCATCGGGGACGGCGCCGGGATAACCCGGGGTTTGATTCAGGCCTCGGCCAGCGGCCTGATTGCCACCCGAGCCGTAATTCGTGGAAGGTAAGAAGAACAAGGGCGCATTAAACCAAGCTAAGACCTTGCCACAGGCTGGTGCTATCCCCGCCTCGCTTTTGGATGAGCCTGCCGGTTCTTCATTAATCCCACCGGCCGGTTTGTCATCGGTGGACCGCATGGCGATACCGGGGCGACCGGCAGAAAACCCGTGGTGGACACTTATGGCGGCCTGGCTCGCCATGGCGGTGGGAGTTTTTCCGGTAAAGACCCACCAAGGTGGACCGGAGTGCCTCCTACACCCTCCGGCAGGCGGCCAAATCCGTAGTCGCCGCAGGTCTGGCCCGCCGGTGCGAACTGCGAGCAGCCTACGTTATCGGAGAGCCGGCCCCGGTCTCTCTGGGGGTGGAAACCTTTGGCAGCGGGCGCCTGGCGGATCAGGAAATCCTGGCCCGGGTCAAAAGACACTTCGATCTGACTCCCGCCGGGATGATTGCCGGCCTGGGTCTCCAGCGGCCAATCTACCGGGCCACTGCGGTTTACGGACATTTTGGCCGCCATTATGATGGCCGGCATTTTCCTTGGGAGACGGTGGTCCCCAGGTAAAATAAACTCCATCTCATGAGCTTCGGCATCTCCCAAGGCCGCCGCTGTAGTTATGATAATGGCAAGTACCTTTCCCCAGAGATGGCAGGTGCATGTGGCTTCGCATCTTCTCCTGGCGCACCAATAGAGGGAGGTGCTTGCAGGGGGCCTTAAATGTTTTCTCAGGGAAATTTATGCTATTATGTCGGCCACAAGAGCATTCTGACAGCCACTCTAACCTGACCCCAGGAGATGTTCATGCACGTAATGGCCATCAATGGCTCACCCCGCAAGGAAAAGAGCAGCACCTATCATATCCTGGCCCCGCTGTTGGAGGGCATGCGCGCCGCAGGCGCCACCACTGAAATAGTGCAACTGGGCCATTTGCAGATCAAACCTTGTCTGGGCTGCTTCCTGTGCTGGGTTAAGACCCCCGGAAAATGTGTACAGCAAGATGACATGGCCGCGGTCTTGGAAAGGTTTGTGCAGGCCGACATGCTGGTCTTCGGAACTCCGCTTTACCACTATAACATGTCCGGCCTGATGAAGAACTTCATTGACCGCACCCTGCCTTCCTGCGAACCGTGGCTGGTGGAAGATCCCAAGCATCCGGGTAAAAGCGGCCACCCGGACCGCTACCCCCGGGACCGAGCAATGCTGCTGGTTTCCCCCTGCGGCTTTCCGGAATTCGACCATTTTGCGCCGCTGGTGCAATATTTCCAGTTCTTCGCCCAAAAGCTGGGCTGGCGTTACCTGGGGGAAATCCTGCGGCCCGCTGGTGATAGCCTGAGCGAGGAAAAGTTTCAGGAGACGTTCGTTTGGTATTATAACCTGGTGCGCCAGGCTGGGGAGCAACTCATCCGCCAGGGACGGATTACGCCGGAGGTGCAGGCGGGATTGCGAAAGGACCTTTTTCCAGGCGGGCCGGAGGTTTTCAGGAACGAAGCCAACCACTATTGGAGCGAAACCATGGCCAAGTTCGGTCTGACCGGCAAGCCGCCAGGGCAGGCCGGATGACCGGTGGCTTTGGGGTGGGGAGTCGCTGCTCTCCCCCCACTCTCCTCGAATGACTTAAACCATAAGCACATTGTAGGTTTAGTAACATGAAACAGGTATTCAGCATCCTGCTGGGCTTCTTGCCCTGGATCGCTTTTGGCGTTATTTCCGGGCCGTCCCTGTGGCGGTTGAACGCCGCCATCATCGTCGGCCTGGCCCTGGTGCCGATCATGGGCTACAAACAGCTGGCCAAAGGGTTCATCCTGACCTGGGGCTCGCTGCTCTTTTTCGGCGTCCTTCTGGTCCTGGTGGTGCTTTGTAGAAACCTGTGGGTGATCAACAACCTGGATATCCTGTCCCAAGGGGCCTTGGCGGCTATTGCCTGGTCGTCCATCTTCCTGGGCAAACCTTTTGTCCTGGATTATGCCCGGGAGACCGTGCCCCCGGAGCGGCAGGCAGCCCCGAGCTTTTACCGGACCTGCCGGACCCTCACGGTGATCTGGGGGGTGATATTTCTCATAAGTACAGGCATGAGCGCGGGAAAAACCTATGGCTGGTGGGCCGGCGGGCTGGGCTATCAGGCGGTGTCATTGGGGTTGATCGGGTTGGGCCTAGGGCTCAACCATTGGTATCCTCAATATGCGCGCAGCAGGGCAAAGCTCGGTGTTAACCCGAAGGGAGATTTAGATTCTTGAAGTATGAGCCGGAACGGAAAAAACTTTTGGTATTAGCTAGATCATCAAGGCATCCTCTCGCCGGCTTTAGAGGAATTGTTTTTCCCGCTCCCTGATCGCCTGAGCACCAATAAACTCAAAGTACTCATCGAAGGTCAGCATGTGGTCGAGATAATCGGCGGTGCCGCCGTGTTCCTTCAGGTGGTGCGCCCATCCCTGCAAGGCCTTTACCGCCACATAGACGGAGGCACAGGGATAGGCAACCCCGCTGTAGCCCAACTCTTGCAGTTCTTGGGCGCTTAAGAGAGGGGTCTTCCCTCCTTCGATCATATTCGCCATGCTCGGCGTATCAGACTCTGCCAGGGCCTGGTTCACCCTTTTCATATCATCAGCGGCAGGCACCGCTTCCACAAAGACCATGTCGGCCCCGGTCTGGGCGTAGATCCTGGCTCTCCTGACGGCCTCCTCGATACCGTAGACCGCGAAAGAGTCCGTGCGGGCCATGATCACGAAATCCGGATCTTCCCTGGCCCAGAGAGCGGCCTTGAGCTTCGGCAGGTATTCCTCCACCGAAATCACATTCTTGCCTGCCATATGGCCACACCGTTTAGGATAAGTCTGGTCCTCGATGAACAATCCTGCCGCGCCGGCCTTTTCACAGTCTTTGACGGTGCGGATGACGTTGTTCACATCTCCGAAACCGGTGTCAATATCCACAAAAACAGGGATATTCACCGCATCACAGATGTTTCTGTACTGGGCAATCATTTCGGAGCCCATAAGTACCGAAATATCGGGCATGCCTATCAAACTACCCGACAGGCCGTAGCCCGCGGCTCCGATAGCCTTAAATCCCGCTTGTTCGAGCACCTTGGCGGACAGGCCATCATGGCAGCACGGCAATTGCAGGATTTCGGGAGCATGAATAAGGCCCCGAAAAATTGTGGTCTTTCTCATTGTCCATCCTGTTATTCAAATTTCAAAGTTAACCGAGATTATGCAGCAGTCTTGGCCGTTGCGGTCCCAAAGTAGTTTTGTGTACCTCATTCCCTGGAAGAAGTCCCTCGAAATTTCTGTTATTGAAGCCGAGTCCACTAGTCGACGCCATGATAGCACAAGTCTCCTTGAGGAAGCAAATCTTTCAGAACTTGAGCATACCACATACCAGAACCAAGATACCTCA
Source organism: Deltaproteobacteria bacterium (assembly GCA_026388765.1). Lineage (GTDB taxonomy): Bacteria > Desulfobacterota > Desulfobaccia > Desulfobaccales > 0-14-0-80-60-11 > JAPLJC01. The sequence continues at coordinate 9,729 of JAPLJC010000073.1, read as the reverse complement.
CTACTGTAGGGCTTAAGGAGCCCAACCCAGCAATGCCGGATAATGGTGCGATAGAGGAAAAGCCGAAGCCACATGGACATACCACCGCCGGGCATGATAAGAAATTCTGGCCCCTACTCTGGGGATCGCCACTAAGGCCGTTCTAAGAAGACCATTTTTAGTCATTCGCTGCGGTTCTTAAAGGATAATAGGCATTGTTGAGATACTGGGACACCATCCGTTGGGTATTGAAAAATGAGCCATTCAACGAAATGGCAGAACGCATAACCTCGGCGAAACCCAGGGGCCGCCCATAAAATTGTGGGAGAATCACCCGTTCCAGTTTATCGTAGAGGGAAGCAATTTCGCTGGAAGAATCATCTTCCTCGATTGACCAGCCGGTGATACCTTCCACATGACCTTCAATCCACCAGCCATCCAGCACACTCAGGCTTGGAACCCCATTAAGCGCAGCTTTCATGCCGCTGGTACCCGAGGCTTCCAGGGGTTTATGGGGCGTATTGAGCCACAGATCAACCCCGGCGCAAAGGATCAGGGCCAAAGCCATGTCATAATTCTCCAGATAAATCACGCGCACCGTGTCGCCCAGCAATTGCGCGGCCCTGAAGATATGCCGAATCATTTCTTTTCCGCCATCATCCCGGGGATGAGCCTTGCCTCCACAAATAATTTGCAACGGGCCAACATTACGAGATATTGATTTGAGGCGCTCGGGGTCCGAAAAGAGCAAATCGAGGCGCTTATATAATGTGGCGCGCCGGGCAAAGCCCACCGTCATCACGTCCTCAGGCAAGCGAGCACCTGTCTGCTTTTCCACCTCTGCCAATAGTCTCCTCTTGGCTTCGGCATGGGCTTGCTGGATTTCATGAAGCGGGATGCCCACTGCATAACGAAGGTAGAAGTTGTCGTGGCGCCACTCCGGAATACGACGGTCATACAGGTTACGAAAAGGGAGGGAAGTCCAGGTAAAGGCGTGTACGCCATTAGAAATGGCATTTATCGGATAACGAGGAAACATGCCGAGGGAAACTTGGCCGTGCCGCATGGCGACCCCATTGATATAATGGGCAAAACGCAAGGCGAGATAGGTCATATTAAGGCTATTATCAAAGCAAGATTGCGTGGCTTCTAAGAGAGCCGACCGCTCCGCCCCCAACACGTGCTGCGCCATCTCCCAGGAGTATTGATCATGACCGGCGGGTACGGGGGTGTGTGTCGTAAACACACATAATTTCCGGATAGCCTCCACATCGGCCTCTTGGAGAATCTCACCGCCTCGACCCTCGATTTGACGTTCTAACAAGGATAGGGTAAGTAGAGCCGAGTGACCTTCGTTCAGATGGTAAATGATCTTTCCTTCCCACCCCAGGGCCTTCAAGATGGCCACTCCCCCAAAGCCTAAAATGACCTCTTGGCACAAACGGTAATGGTCATCCCCCCCATAGAGAAAATCTGTGAGGGTCTGATCCCAGCGACTGTTTTCCGGCAGTGCGGTGTCCAGGAAATATATCAGCACAGGATGCTCCGACAACCCGCGTAACAGATAACGCCACGCGCGCACCTCCACCTCTCTTCCTTCCAGGGTCACAGCGACGCGAGGCGCCAGGGGTTCCAAGAGTACCTCAGGGTTCCACAGGTCAGGGCTTTCGGTTTGATTACCCGAGGCATCAAGATGTTGGCGAAAATAGCCCTGGCGATACAAAAGGGTTACTGCTACAATGGGAACGCCCAGGTCGGCCGCAGAGCGCAGAGTATCTCCGGCCAATACCCCTAATCCCCCACTATAAGTAGGAATGGCCGGTTCCAGGCTGATTTCCATGGAGAAATAAGCCACTGTAACTAATTGAGACTGAACCGCAGGGAATATTTCCATATGGCTGGTTCTTGGCGAATCGTTTTAGCCGGGTGATTGAAAAATTCTGTGAACGGCTAATTGACCTTAAGTGCTGATTCAGACTTGATTTGACAGTATCCCCATTATTGGGTTTCTTTTCGTAACCTCGCTCCATTAACCAGGGGATACCCTGAGCCTTTTTCCAATCAGTGTCAACTCAATCTAAATTACATCATGCTTTCTTTCTTTTCCGGTCCGTGACCTCCTGAATAAAACCTTCGTAGTATTGGATGGCGCCGTGTTCATCCCGCACGGCCCGGGCATTTACCGAAATCCAGATTTTGCTGTGGTCTTGGCGATATATCTGATATTCTGCTCCCCGAATTACTCCCATTTTCTCCATTTCCCGTTTGAACTCAGCGCGGCAGTTAGGATCGACAAAGACCTGGTGGCCCAGGTCCATGATACTGATGATCATTTCTTCCGGTGATCCGTAACCCTGCATATTGGCCAGGGCCGGGTTAACGCCAATTAAGCGCCCCTCGGGAGTGCTCTGGAAGATGCCCTCCACCGCGTTTTCAAAGATACTGTGGTATTTCTCTTCAGCTTCCCTTAAGGCTTTTTCCATCCGCTCATGCTCGGCCCGGGTGCGCAGGGCCCCGATGCCATAAACCACGTCAAATGCCAGCTCCTCCAGCAACTTAACCTCGTCTGGATCAAAGGCATCCGGTTCGGTCGCGTAAATATTCAGCGCCCCCATGACCTTACCTTTTTCCTGGAGAGGTAGAGCAATGGAAGAGGCATAGCCGCGCCGCAGCGCTTCTTCCCGCCAGGGAGCATAGGTGGGATCGGTGGCCAAATTTTTAACAATAGAAGTCTGGCCCATCCGGATCGCCTGGCCGGTAGGTCCTTGCCCTCTTTCCGTATCGGCCCAGGAAATATTTACCGACCCTAAATATCCCTCTTCGAAACCTGCACATCCCACCGGACGCACGTTCTTCTCTTCATCCTGTTCCGCCAAGCCTACCCACGCCAACCGGTATCCGCCAATTTCTACCACAATCCTGCATATTTCATCTATTAAATGCGACTCTTCGTTGGCGCGTACCAGGATGTGATCGGATTCACTGAGGGTCTTGAGCGCCCTGGTTGTCCGCCGTAAGCTTTCTTCCGCCTGCTTGCGTTCGGTGATATCCTGGATCATCGCCATGCAAGACAGACTGCCGTCCGGATGCTGAACCGGTGTATTAACAATATGGTACCAACAAGTATCTTTGGGGCTGAGCCAATCCCAGCGAACTGTTTCGCCGCGCAAAACCTGTTCATTTACGCACCAGGAGCAGACATCATCCAAATTATACAGAGCCTTGTAACATTTCTGTCCGAGTGGGTATTGGCCGGTATTTCTGATGAGAAGCTTGTTCATAAACTCTACTTCGAATTTTTCGGAACAGATATAAATGAGCCCGTCAAATGCTTCAACAATAGCTTCATGTGAGGCCCATAAGTCTCGCCAGGACCCCACGGCGCGCTCGTTTTTAGCTTCCAAGTCAGCAAATCTTTGCCGCAGTTCGACTAACTCGCTGATGAGCTGATCTTTGGCTTTATCTTCATCTCTCATAGTTCAGTACTCTTTGGGAATCTTGGGCCTCAGGCCAAGGCGTTGAACGAATAAACAGCTTCTCCATCTCCAATGTGGCTGCTTCTCTCCGCATCATTTTCTCCGCAAATTATCTATAATCCCTTTCCCGTCTCCTGGATGACCCGTTCCATTTCCTCCTCCAGGGCGGGGGGTAAGCCCTCGATCTTGACCTTCAGAAAACCCCGGACAATGGTGGACACGGCCTCATCTTCATCTAGGCCCCGGGCCATGAGATATTCCACCTCCTCGGCGGCAATCTTGCCCACCGCGGCTTCGTGGGACATTTCTACTCCGGCTACTCGCCCTTCCAGTTCCGGGATGGCAATGATCACCCCCTGGGGGGCCAGGATGAGGCCGCGGCATTCCAGGTGGGCCTTAATCTCCGGCACCAGGCCCACGAGATGCCCGCGGGCGGTGCTGGTGCCGCCGGTGGTGATGGTGCGGGCGATGATCTCGGCCCGGGTGCGGGGGGCGTTCAGGATGACCCGGCCGCCCACGTCTAATTCCGAGCCCGGGTGGGCGATAAGGATGGACTGCATCCGAGCCACGGCGCCGGGACCGTTCAGGGTCACGGTGGGATACATCTGCACCGATTTCACCGGCCGGAGTAAAATATAGTTAGAGATGTAGTGGCCCCCTGCTTCCACCAGCACGCCGGTGCGCGGCCGCACATGGACCTGCTCTCCCCAGTTGTGGACCATGGTAAAGGTGAGCCGGCCGCCTTGGCGTACATAAAATTCGGATACCCCGATATGGAGGCCGGAAACCACCCCCGGATGAGTGGCGCAACCGGTGATGAGATGCAGTTCGGCGCCCTCTTCCACCACCACCAGATTGTGCACATGCTGGGCGAAGCCGTCCGTGCGCAGGTAGAGGCAGGACTCCACCGGCTGCTCGATCCTGGCCCCAGGCAGCGCCCGGATAAAATAACCGTTGTCCAAGTCCAATTCGGTGCTGGCAGTGTACTTGTCCGCATCCACCGCCACCAGGCGCCACAGGTGGTCCGCCACCCAGTCATAGCGGCGCACTGCTTCAGTGATGGGCAGCACCTCCACCCCCGGCTGTTGAGCCCGACAATGGACGATGGTCTTGTCGGCCTGGAGGAAGGTGCCGGCGTGGTCCTCGTCGGTGAGCTCAATCCCCGTCGTGAGGAGGCGGCTGCGTTCCTCCGGGCTGAACCCCCGGTAATCCGGGTCGTATTCCCAGGCGCCGCCCTGACGGGAATACTCCGCCAGATTCACGTCAGGCCCGAACGCGGCCTTTTTCTTCCGGACATGTTCGGCCCGCTGTTTCATCTCCGACATTTGGCGCATTCCTCGTAGCCGTAGCTTTTAATATCATGGAGCAGTTCCCTGGGGTTGCCCTGGCAACAAAGCCTGCCTTCCCCCAAGATGTAGGCTCGATCTGCATTGATATAATCCAAAATGAAGCCGGTATGGGTGATGATCAAGCCGGATTTCTCCCGATGCTGGCGACGGCGGTCCTTTTGGAGCAAGCGGCCGATAATTTCCCCCACGACCTGGAGGTTCTCCATATCCACCCCGGATTCCGGCTCATCCAGGAGCACCATCTTGGGGTCCTGGACCATAAGTTGCAACAATTCCGTCCGCTTGATCTCCCCCCCAGAAAAGCCATAATTGATTTCTCGGTCAAGAAATGGGGCAAAGCCATATTGCTCCACCAGGTCCTGGTAAGGCCTCTTGCCAGCACAAGCCGTAAGAATGTCCCGGGTCCTGACCCCCCGTATCGTCGGGGGACGCTGGAAGGCCAACCCTAAGCCGAGCCGAGCCCGTTCATAAGTGGGCAAGTTAGTGATGTCCTGCCCCCGGAAAATAATCTTTCCCTGCCCCAGCGTATAGTGTGAAAACCCCATGATGGCCATTAATAGGCTAGATTTCCCGGACCCATTTTTCCCGAACAAAACATGAGCTTCTCCGGCAGGGATATGGAGATCAATACCTTTCAATATTTCTTTCCCATTAATGGTTACCCAAAGATCTTCGATCTTGAGCATAGAATCTCCCGTTATCATGGTCAGATAAAAGGTTTCAATAGTTTAAGCGGATAGCCCAGATATCCTTCGTTTTAATAGTACCTTTTTGATAATCACTCCCGATAACCCACGCAATGGGAAGGAACCTGCCTGAGATTTTTAGTCTGACATCGTCTGCCAGTTGCCTGCGGCGGAGAGACCCTATTCACCGACCTGAAGGGAATATCATAAGAAGCATCACCTAGGTGCCGCTTGTCCCGTACCGCCATTTTTAGGTGGGGATGCCGGTACGGAATCCAGTGGTTCGGGAGGAAGCACTATAAGCGATAACTTGCCATGATAGAAACTTATCGGATTTCCTCAGAAAATTGTGATATAATCCGCCTATCTGCATTTAAACGCTAGCCATTAAAAACAGTAAGTGGCGCCTAAAGGCAAGGCCATCCATCTTCTCGACTGTCCTATGCCACACTGTATCTTATTATGAAGGTCTCTCTGCATGACCCTGGAGAAAGAACCAGCCCATTTCCGCCCTCTGCTCAAGGGAGTGGAATTTGATCTCTCTATAGAAAAGATGGCCTTTGGCGGCAAAGCCATAGGAAGGGTGGATGGCTTCGTGGTATTCGTGGATCACGCCATCCCCGGACAGAGGGTGCGCGTGCAGGTTACCCGGAAAAAATCGCAGTTCGCCGAAGCCAGGGTGGTGGAGCTCCTGGAGCAGTCCCCTGCGTATAAACCACCCTTCTGTCCCCATTTCAGCCTCTGCGGCGGCTGCCAATGGCAGGATTTCGCCTATGAGGAGCAGTTGCACTGGAAGCGGATCCACGTCCAGGAGTGTCTTCAGCATTTGGCGGGCTTGAGGCCCGGGATCATCCTGCCGACGGTCGCCTCACCGCAGCAGCGTTATTATCGCAACAAAATGGAGTTCACCTTTGCCCCCCGCCCCTGGCTGAGTTCTGAAGACCGCGCAGATGGAAATTACTCCTACGGTGGCGCCCCGGCCCTCGGGCTCCACGTGGGGGCCTCCTCCGACCGGATCTTCAACCTTGAGCACTGCTTTCTGCAATCCCCCCAGTCGCCGGCCATTGTGAAGGAGGTGCGCCGCTGGTGCGGCACTAGCGGCCTCCCCGCCTACAATACTAAAAATCAACGGGGCTTTTGGCGCTTCCTGGTACTGCGAGAGGGGAAGCGCACCTCCCAGCAACTAGTTCAAATCATAACGACCAACCAGGGCGAGCCATCCGTGGTGGAGGCGCTGGCCTCCCACTTAAAAGCCCATTTCCCGGGGATCACCACCGTGGTTCATTCCCGCAGTCGGAAAAAAGCCCGGATAGCCAGTGGCGAAGTAAGCCGCACCTTATTGGGACCGGGATATATTGAGGAGCAACTCGGTGAGCTGCGCTTGCGGATCTCCGCGCATTCTTTCTTGCAAACCAACACCATGGCTGCCGAAGGTCTTTATAGTGCCATCAGCCGACTTGGAGAGTTCACTGGCCAAGAGACCGTCTGGGATCTCTACTGCGGCGCCGGCAGCATCGGCCTCTCTTTGGCCTCTCAGGTGCGCCGGGTGGTGGGATTTGAACTGGTTCCGGAGGCCGTAGCTGATGCCTTCATTAATAAGAGACTCAATGGCCTGAGCAATTGCCAGTTTCTGGCGGGAGATTTGAAAGAGCGGATCCACGAGACCTTGAGAACTGCTTCGCAACCTCTCCCCGAGGTTGTGATTACCGATCCACCCCGGGCCGGCATGCACCCTCAGGTGGTGAAAGCCCTCCAAGAGCTTTCCCCCCAGCGGCTCATCTATGTCTCGTGCAATCCTGCCACCCTGGCTCGCGACCTGGCTCTCCTCCAGGATCAATACGAGGTCTTGACCATCCAACCTTTCGATCTCTTCCCACACACAGCCCACATTGAATGCGTTGTCCGCCTAGAGAGGCGCCATCTGGTTTTGGCGTAGCACTGTGAGGTGGATTGAGAATTTGTCCGGCAACTGACAGGTCTGCGAGGTCAAGACCGCCGCAGTCTAAGCCTTGCTTGAGAGATCCGAGATTAGGCAGTAGCCGCTGATAGCACAAGGCTGCTGCCTGGTTTCGGGTTTTTGGGGTTATCAAAGATAGAGAAATTGATGAGGACGTGGTCCGGTCAAGTCTTGACCAGGACAATTTAAGCTAACTACCGTTTTAGCAGCGGCCCTACTAGTCCAGATAATCCTGCAGGGCCTTTTTGAGGAACTGGCGGGCCCGCTTCAACAGGCCGTCCACCGCCTGGGGGCTGAGTCCCAGCTCGGCGCCGATCTCCTGATAAGAGAGCCCGGCGAAGCGCTTCAGGACCAGGGCCCGGCGCTGATTCTCCGGCAGGGTGTTGAGTAGTTCTTCCAGGCGGCGGTTCAAGTCCTGCTCCTCCAGGGACTCCAAGGGGGTGGCCCCGGGGTCCACGGGCATGGAAGCACCCTCCCGGTCCAGGGACTCTAAGGGACGCCGCCGGCGCAGCATATTCAGGCAGTGATTGGCGGTGATACGATGGAGCCAGGCGGCGACGCTCGCCTTGGGCTCGAAGCGGTGGGCATTTTCATAGACCTTGAGGAAGACCTCCTGGGCCGCGTCTTCCGCTTCCAGGGGATCGCGCAACAGCCGATAGGCGATCTGGTAGACCCGGTGCTGGTGTCGCCGGACCAACTCCGTCAGGGCGTCATCCTCGCCCCGGGCGAGGCGCCGCAGCAAGGCATAATCAAGGTCGGTGGGGTCGGAACTCAAAACGGGATCAGGAAGATACCTTCATCCTTCTTGCAGGCCCGGAGCATTTCCAGGTGGCGCAACACCGCAAACTCGCGCTGCAGCTCATCCTCACTGACCGCCAGGACCCGGGCGGCTTCCTGCTTGGGTACCTCCCCTTGTTCTTTGACCAGGTCATAGAGCTGCTGCTGCCGGGGGGTGAGGGTGAGGCCGCCCGGCAGGTCCTTGAGGCTCCGGGCGGTGTGCACCGCCCAGGGGTCGCAGGTGCGCAAGGGGCTGAGGGCCTCCAGGTAGCAGTCCTCGCAGAGGACCTCTCCCAAATGTTCCCGCGGCTCCTCGTCCTGCAATGAGGCTCCGCACTTGGTACAAGAATTGGCCTGGTCCGTCAAGGTATCTCCAACTCCAGGCCGTTTCCCTCCCCCAGCAGGGAGGGAAACGGGGCTTGGTAGCGATGGATAGTCAAGGGTTTGAAATCGCCGGATTTATGCCGCCACTTCTCGATCCGGCCAACAGTCCTTAAACAGTATAATCGCCTTCCATATCCAATCTGAACTCACCGGGCTTGTCAGTGGGTGTCACCGTGAAGGTGCCGGCCCCTTTGAGGCTGCTCAGCTTGCCGATGCCTTTGTAAACTTCCCATTTGCCCTTGGTCATGGCGCCCATCTTATCGCCGCGAAATTTGGAATAGACCGCGCCGTTCTCATAGATGGTCGTGGCATAACCGGTCATGGGCCCGTCGCCTTTGGTGCGGTCATGGAAGCCGACGCTGCGGCGGGAGACGAAGGCCCCGGCCACCCCGGGGGTGTAATCGATGGGCTCACCCTCCATTTCGGTGAGCATCAAGGAATGGTTCGGCACATCGCCGACAGAGAGCATTTCCCGACGGGCGACGAAAATCTTGAAGCTGGCTTTCCGGTGCATAGTAATTCCTCCTGTAGCTGAATGAGTTGGGTCCGAAGCGCGATTACGGGGCGGGGTCACCGCCCTTCACCTAGAGAAACTAAATATCCAGCTCCTGTAATTCAAGGACATTGTTCTGAATAAATTCCCGGCGGGGCTCCACCTTGTCACCCATGAGGATGGTGAAGATTTCGTCCGCGGCCACCGCATCTTCGACGTTAACCTTAAGGAGGGTGCGGGTTTCCGGGTCCATGGTGGTCTCCCAGAGCTGTTCCGGGTTCATTTCCCCCAGGCCTTTGAAGCGCTGAATATTGACGCCCTTCTGGCCTTCCTCCAGGATAAAGGCCATCATCTCTTCCAGGGAGGTAAACTCCCAGGTGCGATCCTTGCCCTCCAGGAGGTGTGGCGGGCTCTTGAAATCCTGAATGCCCTGGCTGAGGCGCACCAGGGCCTGAAAGTCGCTGCCGCCCAAGAGGTCCCAGTCCAGGCGCATTTCCGTGGCATCCCGGGAATCTGGAGTGATGATGACGGCCCAGGCGTGGTGCTCTTCATCGGGCTCCAGGCGGGCACTCAAACCGCCGGCGGCGTTAAAGGCCTTCACCAGGCCCTGCACTTGCTCTTCCTGACG
>JAPLJC010000014.1 GCA_026388765.1 Deltaproteobacteria bacterium | reverse complement strand
TTCTTACATAATCCGGCAAAATGTCGTACTCTGTGCTAATCAATTCAGACCCTTATGACGGGCATAATCATTGCATAAGTCCAGGTTTATGGTCGGACCAAGAACGGGCTTGCGCTCGCCGCCCTGGAGGGTGGCCTACCCTTAGAAGCCCAAGGAGACTACCATGAGAAAAGCGGCGTTCTGCACCATTCTCTTGACCGTGGCAATGTTCCTGGCCGGCGCCATTCCCGCAGCGGCCGCCCCGGTTTATACCTGGAAGGACCTGGGCGCGCTCCCATCTCCTTACAATGCTGGTAGTTTTGCTTACGGCCTCAATACCTCCGGACAGGTGGTGGGAGCTTGCGAAAACCTTGGAAATTATACTCGCGCTTTTCTTTACAGCGGCAGCGGCATGACGGACCTGGGCTCTATCCCAGGTTACACTTCTTCAATTTATGCTTACGGCATCAATGCCTCCGGACAGGTGGTGGGAAGCTCCAATAGCTCTGCCGGATGGAGTCGCGCCTTCCTTTACAGCTTCGGCGCCCTGCACGACCTGGGAGGCTTGAACCCGGGGTTCATTAATAGCGGAGCGTACGCCATCAATGCCGCCGGACAGGTAGTGGGAAGCTCCACTACCCCTTTGGGGTATAACCACGCCTTTCTCTACGACGGCACCATGCATGACCTGGGTGTCCTCCCGTATCCAAATAATAGTGGCAGTGCTGCTTATGGCATCAATGCCACAGGACTGGTGGTGGGAAGCTCTGGCACTCCGGGTTATGGTCACGCCTTTCTCTACGACGGCAGCATGCATGACCTGGGCACGCTCCCAGACCCGTACAATGATAGTAGTTCTGCTTCGGCTATCAATGTCTTCGGACAGGTGGTGGGAGACTCCTCTAACTCTTCCCATGAATTGCATGCCTTTTTTATACAGCGCTGGCGTCATGCATGACCTGGGAACCCTGGGAGGCGCTCAAAGTCATGCCAATGGCATCAATAAATTCGGACAGGTGGTGGGGTGGGCCTGGTACTCTTCGACCGCGAATGTCCACGCTTTTCTCTACACCGGCGGCGTCATGTATGACCTGAACAACCTGGTGCAAAACCTGCCTGAAGGTGCAGTTCTGCAAACCGCCACCGGGATCAACGACCGGGGACAGATCGTTGCCAACTCCACCCTTGGACACGCCTACCTCCTGACCCCGGCCCCAATGCGCTCGCTGTATACCCCGCTCGATTTGCTGCTGCTGCAATAGAGGTCCGGGGAGAGCGTGCGCTTTTTATGATGAGTCTACCATGAGAAAAGCGGCAGGCTGCACAATTCTCTTCACCGTGGCAATGTTCCTGGTCGGCGTCCTGCCCCTCGTCAGCCGCGCCGTCGTATAATTGCAAGGACCTGAAGTTCATCCCAGGAGGTTTTAGTACTGATGCTTACGGCCTCAATGCCTCCGGACAAGTGATGGGGTATTGCAGAACCTCGTCGGGAGACCGCCCCGGCCCTAGTGGGCTTAGATGCACTCACCAGATCATATCAGCAATTTTTTCCGCCTCACTGATATTGTTTGTTGTGACAGATGGCCAGTTGTCACTCCATAGGGGGTATGTACCAGGTGGCCGCTGCCTTTCCCCGGGCGCATAATTACCGGACGGTGCTGGCTTGAGCTTCTTAGACCGTCACCCCGTAAGAATCTGCGAACCAAGGGAGTGGTATCTTCAAAATCTACAAAAGGGATTCAGTTTGAGGAAAACTTGTGCTATCTTGCGTTCAATAAGACGATTGGGCCGCAAAAATGGGAATTCTTCGGGATATCCTCCCCGGACGGCAGGTTCCAAAACCAATTTATGACCGCCGTGGCCAAGACTGCGGCATAATCTCGGTTTAATTTTTTGGGGAAAAAGTATTGTCTTTTACTATCTTATTCGTATATATAAATTAACTTCCCAAACCCTAAGGAGAACAGGAGTACCAGATACAGCGATCCCCGCGATCTTGTCCCTTGGCCAAATTCAATATCCACGCACACCCGGGAGGGCGGCATGAACGGTTACGGTCTGGCGAGATTTTTCCTGGTGGGGCTGGGGCTTCTGGCCCTGGCGGCCTGCGGCGAGAGGCCCATCGACGTGGAGTCTCTGAAAAAAGAGCCCAAGAAATACGTGGGCTCGGATACCTGCAAGCTATGCCACCTGGAGCACTACGACTCCTGGAAGATGACCCTCCATTCCCGTGGGCTCCAAGACGCTCAAAAGAACCGGGACGTCATCGTCGCTCCCCTCGATGAAAAAGTAATTCGCGCCGATCTGGCAAAGGCAACGCTCAAAATACCGGTAGAACAGGTCTACATCCCCAAAGAGGAAGATATCAAGTATACCATGGGGGGCCAGTGGAAACAGCACTTCCTGGTGGAAAAGGCTGGGAAACTATACATTGCACCCATCCAGTACAATGTTGATTCCCACCGCTGGGTCCCTTATGATGAAGGGGACCCCGATTGGGATAAAAAGCCCTGGAATATCAGTTGCGGCGGCTGCCACGCCACCGGGGTAAATATCGAGAAAAACACCTTTGTCGAGCCGGGCGTCGGCTGCGAAGCCTGTCACGGCCCGGGTTCCTGGCACGCGGCCCTACCCAAGACCGCGGTCTTCGAGAAACGCCAGACCATCATCAACCCGACCAAGCTTACCATGGGAGTGGCGATGCAGATCTGCGGCTCCTGCCACACCCGGGGCGAATCCACTAAGGTGAAGGGAGCTGCCTGGCCGGTGGGCTATCAGCCCGGCAAGGCCATCGGACCTTTTTTTAAAGAGACCACCTTTGCCGCTGGCGACGTGAAGATGGTCTATGCCAACGAGTTTGCCAAAGGCCACCATCAGCAATATCTGGATTGGAAGCAATCTGCGCATTATAAAGAAGGGGTGACCTGTACCTCCTGCCACTTTGTGCACACGATCGGCATGCCCCCCACCCGGTCCCAAACTGTCCAGGCCGGCTCCAAGCAGTGCCTTACCTGTCATGAAATCATCAACAAGAACCTGGCCCATTCCATTCACTCCTTCGGCAACTGCATAGGTTGCCACATGCCCAGGATTGCCAAAAGCGCCGAATCCGGGGATATCCACAGCCATGTCTTCGTCTGTCTGCTGCCCAAGGATAGCCTGGCCAACCCGGCCATCCCCAATTCCTGCGATGGGTGTCATGTTTTCAGAGGAGAGGGCCTCGAGTACCTGCAAGCTGCCTGGGATGCCCTGGTTAAGCTACCGGTGCCGGTGGGGCAGCCCGTGAAGATGGCGATCCCCGAGACTGAGGCTCCGAAAGAGGCGCCTAAAAAAGCGGAAGCCGCCAAAAAGTCACCGAAAAAATAGGGGGAAGCTCAATGAGGTCGCGGCGGCTTCTCAGGCGAAGCATCCTTTGGACGGCACTGGGAGGGCTGGGACTCCTGCTGGTATTACCCGCGGTGGCCCCGGCCCAGGAAGAAGTGGGTTCCTCTCTCAGGCGATACAAAGACCGTGAGAGCTCGACCGGGTATTACGAAGAATACGAAGCCAAGCCCCGGCGTTTGCGCCCTTTTGTGGGCGTTCCCGAGGTGTTCCGGCCCTCCTTCCCTTACAGTTCCAAGGGAGCGGAAATCCGGATACGCACCTATCTGGCTGATTCCCATAGGGGGGTCAAATTCTACGCAATGCGGACCTGTGTGGAATGCCACGCGGAGGAGGCCAGGGACGTCCACACTACCCGGGGCAACCTCACCTGCCGCCAGTGCCACGGGGGTGAGCCCATTGCCTCCATCGCCCATTACTACTCCTCTCTGAACCCCGTCCGCCGCCACGCTTACGTATGCTCCAAGTGCCACGAGGGCTCCAGCGTCTCCTTTGCCACCTACGTGGTCCATGAACCCAAAGCCGGGGCTTTGGCAACCCGAAAGACTTTCGCCTCCCTGTTTTACACCGACTGGTTCATGTATCTCCTGATTGTCGGCACCATGGGCTTCTTTGTCGTGCACACCGTAGTATGGGTGAGCAAGGAGCTTTACCACGTCTTCACCGAAAAAGAAAGAAAGCCCGAAGATGAATGACCAGGTACGGATAATCCGGTTCAATGTCGTCCAGCGGCTGTTTCACCTGTCCGTCATGGTCACTTTTCTCATCCAGGGCGTTACCGGTCTCTGCCGGCTGCTTTACACCACTTCCTGGGGCAAAGCTCTTACCAATTTTTTCGGCGGTTACGAGTCCGTCACCACCATCCACATCCGGGTGGGCGTGCTTATGCTCCTGGGCTTTGCGGTACACCTCGTCTATATCCTGCTGAAAGTGGATTGGAAAGCCCTGCGGCAAAGCCTCTTTCACCCGGACTCCCTGGTGCCGCGGCTCCAGGATGTCATTCACCTGGGCCAGCAACTCCGCTGGTTTTTCGGGCTGGGCCCGCCCCCGGCCTTTGACCGCTGGACTTACTGGGAGAAGTTTGACTACTTGGCGGTCTTCTGGGGGTTGCCCCTTTTGGGGGTTACCGGCCTCCTGCTCATGGACCCCCTGGTCACCAGCTATTTCATGCCGGGCTGGGTGCTCAATGTGACCCTCTTAATGCACCGGGCCGAAGCGCTGCTGGCTATGCTCTATATCTTCATCATCCACTTTACCGTGGGCCATTTGCGCCACGCCATGTTCCCCATGAATGAATGCATGTTTGCCGGCAGTGTGGAGTTGGAGGAGATACGGCGGGAAAAGCCACTGTGGATCGAGCGCCTGGAAGCAGAAGGAAAACTGGCGGAAGCCATGGTCCCGGCACCGGCCCCCTGGTTCCGGGTGGCTTATTTCATCTTTGGCTACCTGGCCTTGTCCGTGGGCCTCTACCTGTTGTTGATTCTCTTAATTTACCGCAATTACGTGGAGTGACTAGAAGGCAGAAGAAAAAGGCAGTTATGATACCCACTGGGGACAATTGATGGTAGTAATTCACGGCATGATTGTGCGGCATTCATAGCTGCTATAGTTCAGCTTCTCAATCGAGCAGAAGCAGTTCAAGAATTGGAATGAGGTGGGGTGCAATAAGCTGGCCCCGAATCTCGCCCCCTGGGAAGACAGATGTACGGAGGTTTAAATAACAGAGGTCGAAAAGCATGGCGTGAACTTGGGACGGGGTCAGGGGCGGCACCAAATTAAAGGAGGCGTAAGTGCCTGAGGTAGCGGCTGGAAAGTTCGGGAGGAAGGCGACCACTCCCGCAAA
>JAPLJC010000084.1 GCA_026388765.1 Deltaproteobacteria bacterium | reverse complement strand
GTACCACGGCGGTCTGGTCTCTGAGGCACTTTCCCTGGGGTTGCCCCCGCTGGGGATTACCCAGCACCCTGCCCTGTGGAGCTCGGACTTTCCTCCGGCGGCCTGACGCACAGCCGGCGATCATCTGGCCTGCTCCGCGGCCCTTTGAGATACTGCAAATCGTGGTTAATTGCCGGGCGGTTCGAGAACCGCCCCTACAATCATTCTACCGCGGCGGCGGCCTTTGGTCAATGCCTTGATTGGCCAGGTCATCCGCCAGGCAGTTCTCAGCCCGGGGTATATGGGAGATCGTATAGGCCTCGAAGTTTTGCAGCTCGTTTTTGGCGAGCCGCCACAAAGGGAGAAGGTGGGGACTCTTGACGCGATATTGACCGTTGAGCTGCCGCACCAGCAATTCGGAATCGGCGAAGACCTGGAGCTTCTTGACCCCAAGTCTAACGGCCTCTTGCAGCCCGAGAATCAGGGCCTGGTACTCCGCCACGTTGTTAGTGGTTTCCCCCAGGTAGCGGGCCAGTTGGGTTTCAGCTTCCCCGAGAGGATTGAAGAGGACGGCCCCGGCCCCGGCCGGCCCCGGGTTGCCCCGGGAGGCGCCGTCGCAGAAGAGGCGCCAGCACCCAGCCGCACGCTCGCCGTAGTAGTCGGCCACTTCCTGGAAAATCACCAATAGCTCATCTTTGGTGAGACCGAAGCGTTCCCGCACCTGGGCGAGGTCCAGACCCTCCGCCAGGGCCCGGAAGATGACGGCCCGATCGGCGTTGTCCCCCATGCCCCGGCTCAGGTTTGGACCTGCGGGGCATCGCCCTCTTCGGCAGCCTCTTCCTCCTGCCAATAGAGGATCCGCTGGCAATGGGGGCACTGGAGAATTTCTACCCCCTTCTGCAGGTCGATGAACTGCTGGGGCAGGATATTCATGTGGCAGCCGAAACAGACGCCTTCGTTCACCGGGGCGATGGCCGTGCCGTTGCGGCGCTGGCGGATAAACTCATAGCGCTTTAAAAGCTGGGCCGGCACCCCTTTACGCTGTTTTTTCCGCTGCTGCTCCAGGCCCGCCAGCCGCTGTTTTAGCTGTTTCACTGCTTCCGCCACAGCTGCCGACCGTTGGGCCAGGGCGGCTTGGCGTTCCTGGATCTGCCCCTCTGTGTCCGCCAGGGCTCGTTTCTGGGCTTCCATCTGCTCCATGATTTCCAGGATGCGGGTTTCCTGCTTGTCCCGCTGATCTTCCTTGAAGGCGATTTCTTTAATCATCGCCTTGTATTCGATGTTGCTCTTGATTTCCATCAGGCGGGCGCGGCTTTTCTTAATGCCGTCTTCCATGTCGGCGGTTTCGGTTTCCGTATCCCGCCGCCGGCCTTTCAGGTTCTCCATTTCCTGGAGGTGGGCGGCTTGCTGGGCCTGCAGGTCTTCCAGGGCTGCTGCTTCGGTTTTGAGCTCTTCCGGGAGCCGTTCCAGCTCCTCGGTGATCTCCTGAATCACTTTATCCAACTCCTGCACTTCGATGAGTTTGCTTAACTCCGGTAACAAGATCGACCTCCGTAATTACGGTTTCCTGTTTTCTGTTTTCGGTTTTCGGTTAAAACCAGGCGCCGAATCGGTTTCGTCTGCAAAGCTCAATAAAAGGCGAAAGGTGCAGCCATCGACTGCGCCGCCTCCACATGCACGGACAGACCCGCGGCCTGAAAAAGGGCCCTGAGTTGTTCGGCCCAGGGGTCCATGAAGACCGCTTCGCTGGCATAATGGCCCACCTCCAGGATGGCAAATTCCGTAAGGCTCGGTGGCACCTGGTGATGCCGGACCTCGCCGGTAAGATAGGCCTGGGCTCCCTGGTCCCGGGCCGCCTGGATAAATTCGCCGCCGCTGCCCCCCAAAACCGCCAGGCGCTGCACCTCCCGGGGCGGACGGCCCCAGACCGTCACCGCGTTCACCTGAAAAAGCGTCTTGACCCGGGAGATCACCTCCGGGAACGGCAACGGCGCCGGCCAGTTGCCGAGGCGGCCGAACCCGAGGGCGGCGCCGGGGTTCTTAAGAGGATATAGATCGTAGGCCACTTCCTCGTAGGGGTGAGCTTCCCGCAGCCGGGCCAGGGCGGTGGGGAGCAGGGACTCCGGCGCCAAGACCTCCAGTCGGAATTCCTCCACCCGGTTAAGCTGCGCGGTCTCCCCCCGGAAGGGCCGGGCGCCCTCCAAAGGCTGGTAGGTGCCCTGGCCCCGGGCGGCAAAGGCGCAATGGGAATAGCGGCCGATCACCCCCAAGCCGGCGTCCGTTAGGGCCCGGCGCACCCGGTCCTCGTAGTCGAGGGGCACAAAGACCGTCAGCTTGTACAGGCTATCCCGTCCGGTTGCCGCCAGGACCTCCACGTCGGCCAGGGCCAGGCTTTGGGCCAGATAATCGTTAAGGCCCCCGGGGGCCACGTCCAGGTTGGTGTGGCAGGAAACCGAGGCAATCCCGGCCCGGATCAAGGCGGTGAGCAATTTCCCGCCGGGCTGGTCCTCCCGCACCTCGGCCAGCGGCTGATAAATCAGGGGATGGTGAGTCAGAAGGAGCTGGGCCCCGAGATTTTGGGCCTCCCGGACCACCGCCGGGGAGGCCTCCAGGGCCACCAGCACCGTGGTCACCGGGCTATCCGGGCGCCCCACCTGGAAGCCGGTGTGGTCGCCGGGCGCCGCCCA
>JAPLJC010000118.1 GCA_026388765.1 Deltaproteobacteria bacterium | reverse complement strand
CATGGTTGCTTTAAACCAACCCTCTCATAAAAAGTGTCTCACTTTTGGGGGCATCTCAGCCACCCCCACCCCAACTCCTCAAAGGGGAGTGAGTTAAACCGCTACGGTTTTTTGATGAACTAGCGGTTTTAGGGCGCGAATCATTTTCACAGCAGAACAAAAGTAAATTGTATTTTCTTCTCTGGAATTTTCTCTCGATCTATATAATTTAGGAAGAAGGTGGTACAACCGGCCGCGTTTTCCAAAAATTAGCGCCGGAGATAGTTTTTGTTCCGCAACGGCCACGTCTCTCAGGTGGAATTTCCTGGAAATAAAGGGGCTTGCCGGTCAAACGCCTCCGGCGCCTATCGGCGTCAAGGCGGCACCATTCCCGCAATTTCCAGAGGCTGCGAAACACGCGGGACTCGCATTTGTCTCATGTTTACCAAAATAATCAGGTAAAATTGGTGATTATCGACCTAAATCTGATGTGAAAACGCCCCATAATTCAATTATGAAAGATAATTCAATAAATTACCCTTCTACCAAATTTCTCGCTGCCTGGCCCGAGTTCCTGACCGCTGACCAAACCCCCCGGCCCCTCATCATGGGCATTCTCAACGTCACCCCGGATTCCTTCGCCGACCACGGGCGCCACTTCGACCACACCGCCGCCCTGGCCCACGCCCGGGCCCTGGTGGCCGAGGGCGCCGATATCCTGGACGTCGGCGGCGAGTCCACCCGGCCCTTTGCCGAACCCGTGCCCCTGGAAGAAGAACTGCGCCGGGTCATCCCCGTCATCGAAACCATTGCCCCGGAAATTCCCATCCCCATCTCCATCGATACCTACAAGGCCTCGGTGGCCCGGGCCGCCTTGGCCGCCGGGGCCGCCATCATCAACGACATCAGCGCCTTGCGTTTTGACCCGGAGATGGCCAAGCTGGCCGCCGCCGCCCGGGCGCCTGTAGTGCTGATGCACATGCAGGGCAGCCCCCGGGACATGCAGCTGGCCCCCCACTACGACGACCTCATGGGGGAGATCGCCGACTTTTTCCGGGAGCGCCTGGATTTCGCCCTGGCCCAGGGCATCGACCGGGACCTCATCGTCCTTGACCCCGGCCTCGGCTTCGGCAAAACCTGGGAGCATAACCTGGAGATCCTGCGTCGCCTGGAGACCTTGCTGGAGCTGGGTTGTCCCCTGCTGGTGGGCCCTTCACGCAAAGGCTTCATCGGCCAGCTTACCGGCCAGCCGGCCGGCCCGGAGCGGGACGTGGGCACCCTGGCCGCAGTGTTGGCCTCGGTCCAACACGGCGCCAGGATCGTCCGCACCCATAACGTCGCCTCTGCCCGCCAGTTTTTGGCGGTGTGGGCGGCGATTTTTCAGGCTGATTGTGTTTGTTAAGTAGGTCTTGATTTTTCTCGAAACTCGAAACTCGAAACTTAAAATGCACTTTTTCCTGAATCTGCGCTGGCAAGACCTGGTGGACATCCTCCTGGTGGCCATCATCATTTACCAGGTGGTGCTGGTCCTCAAGGGCACCCAGGCCATCCAGGTCCTGGCCGGGCTCTTTCTCCTTTTTCTGGCCTACCTGGTGGCCCGCCAGTTGGAGTTCTTCACCCTGGAATGGCTCTTGGACCTCATCGTCAAGAGCTTCGTCCTCATCGTCATTATCCTCTTCCAGGCTGACATCCGCCGGGTGTTGAGCCGGGTGGGCAAAAAGGCCCTGGCCCCCGGGGGGATCCAACCCCTGTTGACGACGGAAGAAATCTGCGAGGCCGCCGAGACCCTGGCCAGCCGCCACTTCGGGGCCCTGTTCGCCCTGGAGCGCTACATCGGTCTCTCGGAGTATCTGGACGGCGCCATCAAGCTGGACGCCCTGGTCACCAAAGAATTGCTCATCTCCCTGTTCTGGCCGCACACCCCCACCCACGACGGCGCGGTCATTATCCAGGGCGAACGGGTGGGAGGCGCCGGCTGCCTGCTGCCCCTGTCCAAAAATCCCAATTTGGACCCCACCCTGGGCACCCGGCATCGGGCCGCGGTGGGTCTTACCGAGAATACCGATGCCGTGGTCCTGGTGGTCTCCGAAACCACCGGCCAAATCTCCCTGGCCCGGAGCGGTGGTCTGCGCCAGAATCTCAGTCCTGACCAGTTGCGCCGCAGTCTGCGAGATCTGATGGAAACTCCCAACGAAGGGAAAGGAACCTGGTTTGCAAAAGTGGCTCGCTTCATTAGGGCGTCATAGAGCCCTCAAACTCCTGTCACTGCTCTTGGCGCTGGCCCTCTGGTTTGCCGTCAGCGGTGAAGAACGCACCGAAACCAGCCTGCATATGGCCCTGGAGTTCGTCAACCTGCCGGCCAAGATGGTCATTACCGGCGAAATCCCGGCGGAGTTGCAGGTCCGGGTCATAGGCCCCCGGTCCATAGTCAACAAACTGTTCCAAACCCGCCTGACCCAGACCATCGATATGGCCAGTTATAAGAGCGGCCCCCATACCTTTTATCTGGGGCCCAACAGCTTCTCGTTCCCCCGCGGCGTGGTGGTGACCCGGATTCAGCCCAATCCCCTTACTCTTAATCTGTCGCCCACCATCAGCGCTACCCTGCCCATTAAACCGGTGCTGGCCGGCAATCCTCCGGAAGGCTACGAATTAGTCAATGCCAAGACGCGGCCGGACCAGGTCACGGTCAGCGGTCCCCTGCCGGAGCTCTCCGACCTCAAATTCATTCCCACCCATCCCATCGACCTGCGCCGGCTCACCGAACTGACCGTCACGGCCACCGACCTGGATTTCAAAAACCTCCACCTCACCCTAAAGGATCAGATTCCCATCCTGGCGGAATTGGACATCCAGCCCAAGACCCTGATTCGCATCCTTTCCGGGGTTCCCGTGCTCCCGGAGCCCGGCCCGGCCCGGCTGCAGCCGGCCCAGGTGGCCGTCACCGTCCAGGGCCTCTGGCCCCGGGTGAAGGACTTGAAGCCCGCGGATGTCAAGGCTGCGGTGGATACCCGGAACCTGGGCCGCACCCGGGCCCGCCTCGCCATCTCCGTCAGCCTGCCCGAGGGAGTCAGCCTGGTGCGGGTCCAGCCTGGTTGGGTCAGCGCCTCCAAGGAAAAGACCCCCTGAGTTCCCATCGGACCCGCTGGTTCGCCCTCCTTTCGCCTTAACCTTCCGATACTTAGAAAAGATAACTTATAGGGGATCAACCAGTAGTTTCAGGTTGCCGCTCTCTTGCCGCTGTGATACATTTTGCAACCATGCATCCCCTAACGGCTCTTTTACTCGGCATAGTCCAAGGCATCAGCGAATTTCTGCCCATCTCCAGTTCCGCCCATCTGGCCCTCCTGGAACATTACTTTCACGTGACCGGTGGCGGCTTGAGCTTCGATATCCTCCTGCATGTGGGCACCCTGGCGGCCCTCATCGGCTACTTCTACCGGGATTGGCTGGATATGGCCCACGCCTTCATCTCACCTTCCCGCTATAACCGCCCGGAGCGCCGTCTGCTCTTCTTTCTTATCATTGCCGTCATTCCCGGAGCCATCGCCGGAGTGCTCCTGGAGAAAAGGGCCGAAACCATCTTCCGGGAGCCGGTCCGCATCGCCATCCTCATGGGCAGCGTCGGGCTCCTCCTGATCCTGGCGGAAAAACTCGCCCGGCACCTCCGCCGCCTGGACCAAATCACCTTGAAGGACGCCTTTCTCATCGGCCTCTCCCAGGCCCTGGCCATCATGCCCGGGGTCTCCAGAAGTGGCATCACCATGACCACGGGCCTTTTCCTGGGCTTCAACCGCCGTTCCGCCGCCCACTTTTCCTTCCTCCTGGCCACCCCCATCATCGCCGGCGCCGGCCTGCATCATATCCCCCAGTGGCTCAAGGAAAGCGCCAGTGGTGAACTGACGCTGCTGCCCGCGGTGGTGGGCTTCCTGGCCGCGGTGGTCTCCAGCTACCTGACCATCAAATACCTGCTGCGCTTCCTGCAACGCCACACCTTCATTCCCTTCGCGGTATATCGGCTGATCCTAGCCGCCCTCATCCTGGCCCTGGCCTTTTTTTACCCTTCCGCCTAAATTCCGGAAGCAAAAACCTTCGATCAAGATCAAAATCTGCTTGACAACTTATTAAACTATCAGGTAGACTGCGTCCCAAGCAAAAGCCAAACCCATCGTGAGGTGGGGACGGAAAGCCACGGGTCTCGCCCATCTTGCCGATGAGACAGCCGGGTTGCCTGGAATCAGGGCAATCCGGCTTTTTTGTGCGGCCGCCTGAAGCGTTGCCGCCCATAACGAATAACCCTCCAAGTGTACCATAAACCCT
>JAPLJC010000244.1 GCA_026388765.1 Deltaproteobacteria bacterium | reverse complement strand
GAGCTGCCAGGTGCGGTCGGGCAAATCGTTCCAGGGGAGAGGCACCAGGGCCTGGGACCTGGCCTCGGCAAGATTGACGATGATGAGGCGCCGTTCCTCCCCGAGACGCCAGCCCCAGGCCGCCAGGTTCAGATAGCTCCGGTTATCCGGCCAGCCAGACCGCGCACCGAGACGCCAGTCCCCTTCCTTGAACACCGGCTGCGCCACCGCGGCCAGCAGGGTCTGGTAAAATTTTTGTAAGTCCGAATCCACCGGCTCCGGAGGCCGACGGTTGAGAAACACGGGCAACCTGACCCTGCGGCCCTCAAACTGCCCCTCGTGAAAGAGACTGGCGCCGGGCAGGGTAGCGATGGTGACGGCCGCGGCCCGGGCTTGCCGGTCATCAAAAGCGGCCGCGGCCCGGGGTTCGTCATGGTTCTCGATGAAGCGCACCAGCCGCTCCTGGTAACCCAGGTCGGCCAGCAGGTGCTGCCGGACGGCGTCGGCGCTGCCGTGCCGCAAACGGTCGTAAAGCCGCTTGTCGTAGCAGTAGTCGAAGCCCTGCTGAAGCAGCTCCCACTCCAGGTCCCAGTAGGCCTCGGCGATCATTAAGAACTCCGGAGATTTTGCCTTGACCGCGGGAATCAACTCTTCCCAGAATTCCCGGGCCGGCAGGGCGCCGGTGCGCTCGCCCCAGGTCTGCCGAAAGATTTGGTTAATCAGCAGCATGGCCATGTCGCAGCGCACCCCGTCGCACTGGCCGGCTAGCGAGAGCAGGGTATCGCTGAAGGCCTGGCGGAGGCCGGGGGCAAAGGCGTTGACCTGAATGACGTCCGGCCAGGGGGGAAAATAGGGGTCCCGGCCAGAGGCCAGAATGTGGCCTCCCACTGGCAGAAAAGCTTCCGGAGAAAGGCGCAAATCCTCTGGAGTGCCCTGGATGAAATAATCCGGGTGTTCCTGAACCCAAGGGTGGTCCGGGGCCACGTGGTTGGGGACCAGGTCCAGGATTAACCGGGCGCCGCGCTTAGCCAGCTGCTCCCGGGCTCTGGCCAGCCCCTCCGGCCCTCCCAAATGTTCGTCAACCCGGTAGCCGCGGACACAGTAGGGTGAACCCATCAAATCGTCCGGGGTAAAATCAGGCAGGGCTGCGCAGCAAGACGTTAAGAAACTCTCATTGGTGAGGGCGATCTCACGTCCCCTAACACTCCGTTCCCAGACTCCCATCAACCAGACGGCATCGGGGGAGCAGGCGGTGAGCGCCTCCCATTCCGCTTCCGGGACGTTGGCCAAGGTAATCGGCGTCTGATAACGGCGACTTAATTCGCCCAACCAGACCCAGGTGTTGATTTCATAAATCACGGGATGAGCTGGCCATTTATTCAGCATGTTTCCTTTTAACATTTATGGCGCTTAAGTTCTATTTTTCCGGTCGCACTCAGCTCCGGGGGAAAGGATTTAAGGAATTATGGGTGTCAAGGTCGCACCGCGCCGCAGGGAAACCTTTCCTAGCCTGTTGCCCTTCTCCTCCCGCACCTCATCTTGGAAAAATCAAAAAACCCGCACGGATAATAGCGACCAAGGAGGAGGGAGTCCCAGTCCCCGGATTTGCTCCGGTTTGGCCCCTTTTCCGGAGATAGTTTGCCGGGGGCAAGCTGGCGGCCCGCTAGGGGGCGCCTGGGGGATGCTATCATCCTCACGGGCGCTTAGTTTTCCGGTGAGTACCGGTTCGGATTTTCCGACAGGGGGGTTCCCTAGAATCATTATCAGGGAAATCGAAGTGAAATACTGGGAGACTTGCTGATCGAAAAATTATTAGAAGAATATTAAAAAGTAGGTCAGTAACCGTGAGATTCCTGGAAGGTGCCGGGGATCGGGAAGATCTTTAAGGTTCAAGCCGTAAGACAGGAATGCTGCCTGGAGATGGTCAAAATGATCAAACAAAAGGATTATAAAAATCAGGACTGCGCCCTTCCCAATAAATCAATGCGCACTCTTAAAAAAGATCAGGATATAAACAATACTGGTCACATAGGAAGGGCGATGAGGTTCTTCCTGAATGTATCGGTTGGATTAATGTTGGCATTTATAGTATTTATTACAGTTGGTTCGCAGCGCCTGACTCCCCTGAGCGTGATGATAGCTACCATTCCTTTTTTAATTACATTAATATTTTTCCTCGCTTTCTTGCGGCAACTTAAGCGCATTGAGGAATATGCCACTAAGAGGAGAAATATCGAACTGGTGAGTAGAGTTATTACGGAATATAACAAAAGCTATTTAATTTGCTTAGTAATGGGCAAAGTCCAGACGTTTATAGAGGAAGAATGAGCCAAACTCCACAGCCTTGAGCGGTAGTGACTCCTTTCTGGTTTAATTAATCATTTCCAGTAAATCCCCCAGGAAAATCGAAGACTTGGAAGGATCTCCGCCAACTGTTATAATGGCTGGAGATATAATTACCGGCGCGATAATCCTTTATGCCGATACCCCTGTCCTACAGCTACCGCAACCTGCTGGCCCGGCGCCTCACCACCCTGCTCACCGCTGCGGGCATGGCCCTGGTAGTCTTTGTCTTCGCCGCCGTGCTGATGCTGGCCGAGGGTCTGCGCCGCACCCTGGTGGCCACCGGCTCCTATGACAACGCGGTAGTGCTGCGGGCCGGGTCCGAATCCGAGGTGCAGAGCGCCCTCGCCCGGGACCAGGCCGGCATTATCGGGGCCCAGCCGGAGGTGGCCACGGATAGGGACGGCCGCCGCCTGGTGGCGGACGAGGCCATCGTCCTGGTGAACCTGCCTAAGCGCGCCACCGGCAAGCCCGGCAATATCATGATCCGGGGGGTGCAGGCCGTCTCCCCGGAGCTGCGCCGCGAGGTGAAACTCGCCGCCGGCCGCTGGTTCCAGCCCGGCTCCAGCGAGTTGGTGGTGGGGGCCCAAATCGCCGAGCGCTTTCAAGGGGCCGGTTTGGGAGAAGAACTGCGCTTCGCCATGCGCCAGTGGCGGGTGGTGGGCGTCCTGGAGGCGGGCAATACCGGCTTCGCTTCGGAGATCTGGGGGGATGTGGAGCAGCTCCTGCAGGCCTTCCGGCGCACCGCTTTTTCCTCAGTGATCCTGCGCCTACGGGACCCGGCGGCCTTTGGCGCCCTGAAGACCCGCCTGGAGAGCGACCCCCGCCTGCCGGTGCAGGTGCTGCGGGAGGTGGAATTCTACGAGGCCCAATCCCAGCGGCTGGCCACCTTTATCCGCCTGCTGGGCCTGGTGCTGACCGGCATTTTCAGTATCGGCGCGGTCCTCGGGGCCATGGTCACCATGTACGCCCAGGTGGGGGCCCGCATTAGCGAGATCGGGACGCTCAGGGCCCTGGGCTTCAAGCGGCATCACATCCTGGCCGCCTTCCTGATCGAATCCGTGCTCCTGGGCTTCCTGGGCTGGCTCCTGGGCCTGGTGCCGGCGTCGCTCTTGAATTTCATCACCCTGTCCACCGTCAACTGGGCCAACTTCGCCGAACTTTCCTTCAAGTTCGCCCTGACGCCGGGAATTATCTTGAAAAGCCTGCTCTTCGGCCTGGGGATGGGCCTGGTGGGGGGACTGCTGCCGGCCCTCAAGGCCGCCCGCCTGCCCCTGCTGGAGGCCCTCAGGGCTGCTTAATAATGCGCCAGGCTTGACCAGGCAATTTCTCTATCAAGGCATAATATCAGCCGATCTGCTTTCTTTTGGTTTTTGCAGTGCCGGCCCCCACCAAAGCCCAATTTCGCTAACCGGATTATATCGATAACTTAAGGGAAATTCAGAGAAGTTTCTGGTTTGGCAAGTGATCTGCTACTGAGTGTGGTAAGTAGATGTCGCTCGTTCTTCCCTAGCCTGGACGGGCATTGGGTCCTTAGTTTGCCGATCCAGAATCCGGGTACCAAGGGCTTGGTAGGCCCGCAATTGGGAGAAAATTGACTTTATACCAAAATTTATGCTATTTTGTCCCCGCGGGAAGAAGTGGCTAAGAGAAGATGATCGTCTTAGGGATTTTTATCAGGAAGAGGATTCCCAAAAACCATTTTGGGACAGAGGCAGCCAAGCCTGCCGCATAATTTCAGTTAATTGATGGTCGACAAAATATTGGTTGGGTTACATGCCATCGGCCCAGCCTAGCAAAGTCTGAACGGGATGTTGATAATGCGACCTTTTCGAGTTGTAATTTGCGATCACCAGAAATTATTTGTCCAATCGATTTGCAAAAACCTTGAAGAGATTCCAGGCCTGGAAGTAATTGGAGAGGTCGCCTGTGGTCACGACATAATAGAATTATTAAATAAAACAACCATCGATATGATCGTCATTGATGTTGACAGTCTGCAGCATCTACAAACGGTTAGAAAGATCAAAACGACCTATCCGAAGGTTAAGATATTGATTTTATTAGTCGATAAATCTGAAGATTTTTTGCGCCAGGCAATCTTCGCCGGAGCGGATGGGTATATGTTTAAACAAAAGGCCTATTCAGACCTTATTACTGCGATAGAGAAGATTCGCCAGGGGGGAAAATATTTTTGCACCATAATTTCAGAGAAAATGGCGGAAATTATTTGTAATGAAATGATTGGCAAATTTACTCGAAAATCATTAAGTGATAAAGAAATAAAAGTGTTAACATTGCGATGTGAATCTAAATCTATTACAGAGATTGCCGAGTTATTATCAAGAAGCCCTAGCACAATAAGGAATCATTTGGAAACTCTCAAAAAAAAATTAAAGTTTAAAACTCAAGCTGATTTAATAAAATATGCTATTAAACAAGGCTATATTCGATGATACAAATATAGAGAAATGAAGATACGTGCTATCGATCAACCCTTATAAAATCCATCAAAGTGGTTTGATATAGCTATCATAGCTGTATCCAAGTCACTGGCGATATTAAAGTTTTAGTTGCAAGTGTCA
>JAPLJC010000171.1 GCA_026388765.1 Deltaproteobacteria bacterium | reverse complement strand
TCCCTTCCTTGCAAATGCGGGCTCGGGCCCAGGCGACTGTTCGGGTTAACTTCAAGGGGACGTGGCGGCCAGGCTACATTACGGTCTCAGGGACCAAGGGTGCGACGGCCTGCCACGTCCGAAACCACGACCACCCCTGGGACAGGCCCCCGGGGGCCTGCCCCAGGGGTGGTCCAAACCATAATCCTTTGCCAACTTCGATCATAACCATGATTCCAATAAAGCGTATCTTAAACTAAGATACAAGGGTGCGTCCTACGCACCATTTATATAAACGGCCCAAATTTTTAGGCAGATTAGAGGTGCGTAGGACGCACTCTACGAAAAAAGGGCGACCCAGCGGGTCGCCCCTACGGCTCATACCACTTTCGCCCCGAAGATGCGCTCCATGTGCTTTAAGGCGAAGGCCTGGGCCTCGGGATCGAAGTCGGCCACTCCCTCGCGATAGACCAGGGTCGGGAGGTCCCGGTCGAAGAGTTCCTTGACCGTCTCCATGACGCAGATGGAGGTGCAGACCCCCACCACTTCCACCTGCGCCACCTCTTCCTGCTTCAGGACTTCCTCCAGATTGGTATTATAAAAGGCGGTGTAGCGCGTCTTGTCCAAGCGATAATCACCCGGCTGCACGGGGAGCTCCGGGATAATCTGGGAGCCCCAGGTGCCCTTGACCGCGTGCCGGGCAAAATACTTGAATTCCCGGTCTAAGGGCGCGTGGGCGTCGCAGGCGAAGATTACCACCCCGCCGCTTTGCCGGGTCGCCTCGATCTTGCCGGCGACAAAGGGGATGATCTCCCGTCCCGATGGCCCCACATAAAGAGAACCATCAGGGTCGAGGAAATCGTTGAGCATGTCCGCCACGATCAAGGCCGTTTTCCCCATGGCCACCTCCGGAAAGGAAGGTCTAAGGCTTAACTGAAGATAATCTCCGGCGCCGGGTAAGGCAAGAGGTTACCTCCCCCGGCCTCAGCGCTCCGGGTCCCGGGGTAAATGAACTCCGGAAAAAAACTCCTTCCGAGAAAATATCGAGGTTGGAATAAAAAATTTCCCCCCGCCTCTATGCCATTGATTATAATTTAAAGATAAGTTGGGAGGCTATTCCCGGCCGTCGGCCGGGGTAATGCCGTCTCCGCGGGAGGGCACATGCCGAAGAAAGCGGTCTGGCTCATTATCATCTTCACGCTGCTGTTTATCCTGGGAATCAACACCGGTGAATTGGACTATCTCTTGAACCTGGGCAACACCATCTGACTATCCTGCATCGGGGTCGGCTAAATGGTCAAACTACGGACCATGGTCCAGACCCTAATGGCGTTGGGGACCAACGCCTATCTCATGTTTCCCTTCGGCGGCTCGGTGATTTACCAGGGGCCCCTGAAGGCGGTGTGCCATCCCGGGCTCAATTGCTACTCCTGCCCCGGGGCCCTGCTCTCCTGCCCGGTGGGCGCCTTCCAGAACTTTCTGGCCAGTATCCGGTTCCACAATCCGGGCACCTTACCCCAACTGGGGGCCATCGTGCTGGGTTACCTCGGGTTCATCGGCACCGTGGTGGGCCGCCTGCCTTGCGGCTGGATTTGCCCCTTTGGCTTCATTCAGGACTTGCTGCACAAGGTTCCGGTCCGCAAATTTCGCCTGTGGGAACCCTTGCGCTGGGTGAAGTACGCGGTGCTGGTGGTACTGGTGATAATTCTCCCCCTCTGGCTGGTGGATGCCAGCACCGGGCTGGGACACCCCTGGTTTTGTAAGCTGCTGTGTCCGGCGGGCACCCTCGAGGGGGCCCTGCCCATGATCCTTCTCAAACCCAGCCTGTGGGCCACCCTGGGCTTTTATTTCTGGAATAAGCTGACCATCCTGATCATCTTAATTACCGCGGCCATGTTCATCAGCCGTCCCTTCTGCCGCATGCTCTGCCCCCTGGGGGCCTTTTACAGTCTCTTTAGCCGCATGACCCTGATCCAGTTGGAGTTTATCGAGGGCAACTGTGTAGACTGCGGCTCCTGCGCCCGCAAGTGCCCCATGGGGGTGAAACCCAACCAGGAATTTGACAGCCACGAGTGCATCATGTGCCTGAAATGCCTGGACGCCTGTCAGTTCCGGGCCCTGCAGTTCGGCATTCGCCGGCCCCCGGCACCGGAGAAGAAGCGAGCCACTTCACCTGTTTGAACCGGAAGAAAAAATGCTTGACACCTAGTTTATTTTATTCATAATAAATCAAAGTATTTACACCGGCTAGCCGGAGGGGAGATCGCTTCATGGCCCTCACCAAGGAAAAGTTGATCAGCCGCTTACAGACTCAAGCAGGTTTGAGCAAGCAAGAATCTCGCTCCATAGTTGAACGGGTCCTGGATATCATGAAAGAGTCCCTGGCTAAAAACGAGGACCTGCTCATCAGCGGTTTTGGAAAATTCTCGGTGAGGCAGAAAAACGCCCGCCGGGGCCGGAACCCGCAAACCAAGGAAAATTTGATCCTCAGGGCCCGCAGGGTAGTAGTGTTCAAAACCTCCGGGGTATTGCGCAACCGCATCAACGAAGGCAAGTAACCTCATTATCTTCTTACCTCAGCCCGCAGCCCCCTTGTAAGAGCCTCAGGCTGCCCAGTCGCTTGA
Source organism: Deltaproteobacteria bacterium (assembly GCA_026388765.1). GTDB lineage: Bacteria > Desulfobacterota > Desulfobaccia > Desulfobaccales > 0-14-0-80-60-11 > JAPLJC01. Next base: position 3,925 of record JAPLJC010000171.1, on the reverse strand, counting down.
GCTGTTACCGGGGCGCACACCGATTTCGCCGTCAGTAAGGACAGGCTATGGCAGGCGGTAGCGGCAAAAAAACCGGGGTGCAAGGCCGGTTTGCCTGGCGCTTAAGCCGCCGGGCCTTTGTCTCGAGCAGCGCCGCGGGCCTGGCCCTCTTCGCTCTCCCCTGGCTTCCTAAGTCCGCCGCGTCCCAGGAAATCCGCCAGGGTTTCAGCCACCCCATCCCCGCCTCCTTCACCAAGGTTATGTCCAAGGGCATGGTGCAATGCCAGCTCTGTCCCCGGAACTGCGAGGTTAAGGACGGCGACCGGGGCGAGTGCGGGGTCCGGGAAAACCGCAAGGGCCTTTACTACTCCCTGGTTTACGGCAACCCCTGCGCCGTCCACGTGGACCCCGTCGAGAAGAAGCCCTTCTTTCACGTTCTGCCCGGCAGCCGGTCGTTCTCCATCGCCACCGCGGGCTGTAACCTGCATTGCAAATTCTGCCAGAACTGGGAGATTTCCCAGGCCCGGCCGGAGAAGACCTATAACTTCGACCTGCCCCCGGAAAAGGTGGTGGCCGGGGCGAAAGAAGCCGGCTGCCCCTCCATTGCTTACACCTATGTCGAGCCCATCATCTTTTATGAGTATATGACCGCGGTGGCCCGCCTGGCCAAAGACGCCGGGATTCTCAACACCTGCCACTCCTCCGGCTACATCAACCCCGAACCCCTGGAAAAATTGGCTGAGGTGCTGGACGCAGCCGTAGTCGATCTCAAGGCCTTTGACCCAAAATTTTACAAAGAGATGGTGGACGGCAAATTGGAGCCGGTGCTCAATACCTTGAAGACCCTGCGCCGGAAGGAAGTGCATGTGGAGATCGTCAACCTGGTCATTCCCCAGTTCAACGATAATCCCCAGACCATCAGCGACATGTGCGCCTGGATCAACGATGAATTGGGGCCGCTGACCCCGCTGCACTTCTCCCGGTTCTACCCCCTGTACAAGATGCAGAACCATTTCCCCACGCCGGTGGCCACCCTGGAAAAAGCCCGGGAACTGGCCTTAAAGGCGGGCCTTAAGTACGTCTACCTGGGCAATATCCCCGGCAACCCGGCGGAGAGCACCCATTGCCACGGCTGCGGCAAGTTGCTCATCGAGCGCACCGGCTACCGGATCGGGGAGCTGCATCTGAAGGGGGATAACTGTGGTTATTGCGGGGTGAAGATTCCGGGGATTTGGCAGAAACCGGCGTAGGGTGCGTCCTACGCACCGCTTTTTTGGTGCGTAGGACGCACCCTACGTAAACTTATTCAAGTGAAATAAAATTAGTTATTGCTATAGGATTTATGGTGGACGGTGCTGCGTGCATCTGGGCTAAGCTTTTTGCCGAAAACCTAAAACCGACCACTGACTACTGGCTACTGACCATGTCCTGGACCTGCGGCATCATCGGCCTGCCTAACGCCGGCAAGACCACCATCTTCAATGCCCTGACCGCCGGGCACGCCGAGGTGGCCTCTTATCCCTTCAGCACCATCGCCCCCAACACCGGGGTGGTGCCGGTGCCGGACCCGCGCCTCACGGAATTGGGGCGGCTCCTCAAACCCCAAAAGCTCACCTTTGCCACCATCGAATTCGTGGACGTGGCCGGCCTGATCGAAGGCGCCTCCCAGGGTGAGGGCCTGGGCAACCAGTTCCTGGCGGCCATCCGGGAGGTGGACCTGCTGGTCCACGTGGTGCGCTGCTTCGCGGCCGGGTCCTGCCCCCACCCCCTGGTGGGCCTGGACCCGAAGCGGGACGTTGAGGTGGTGGAGACCGAACTGCTGCTCTCGGACCTGGAGATCATCGGGCGCCAGCGCCTTAAGGCGGAGAAGGCGGCCAAGGCCGGCGACAAGGCAGCCACCGCCGCCCTGGCCGTCCTGCTTAAGGTGGAGGAGGGCCTGAACCGGGGCCAATGGGCCCGGGACCTGGGTCTGAGCGCCCAGGAACTGGGGTATCTCCAGGCCACGCCGCTCCTCACCTTGAAACCTTGCCTGTTCGTGGCTAACTTAAGCGAGGAAGAATTCCACGACGGCCCGCATTACACCGGCATGAAGCAACTGGCCGCGGCCCGCTCCGCCCCGGTGGTCCCCATCCTGGGCGACCTGGAAGTGGAACTGCAAGACTTTCCCCCGGAGGAGCGGCGCGAATTCCTCCAGGGTCTGGGTCTGGAGGAGCCGGGCATTTACCGGTTGGTGCGGGAATCCCAGCGGCTCCTGGAATTGGTGACCTTTTACACCATCGCCGGCGTGGAGGTGCGGGCCTGGCACGTGCCGGCCGGCACCCCGGCTCCCCAAGCCGCCGGCCGGGTGCACTCGGACATGGAAAAGGGCTTCATCCGGGCGGAAGTGATGCGCCTGGATGATTTGACCCGGTTGGGGTCCCCGGCCCGCGTCCGGGAGGCGGGCCGCCTCCACTCGGAAGGGAGGGAGTATCTGGTACAAGATGGCGACATCCTGCTGTTCCGCTTTCAGAGGTAAACTTGCAGTTAATAGAGGATTTGCATTTTATGGAATATTGTGATAAATAGAGATAGGTAAAGGAGGTGGATAAGGATGTTCCAAGTAGGCCAGTTGGCCGTATATCCCGCCCATGGGGTGGGAAGGATCGAATCCGTGCAGGAACGGGAGGTCTCAGGAACACCGTCAGAATTTTACATCATGCGGCTTATAGACACCGACATGATTATCATGATCCCCACCAATAACGCCAGAAACATCGGCCTCCGAGACATGATCGACAACCAGGCGGTTTCCGAGGTTTACGATATCCTGCGCAGTCGCCCGGGCCGCCTGAACAACCAGACCTGGAACCGTCGCTACCGTGATTACATGGACAAAATCAAGACCGGTTCCCCCTTCCGGGTGGCGGAAGTCTTGCGGGACTTAACCCTTCTCAAGACCGAGAAGGATCTCTCCTTCGGAGAGCGTAAGATGTTGGACACCGCCAAGAATCTATTAATCAAAGAGCTTTCCCTGGTAAACGAGAAGGAAGAAACTGAAATAGAAGCCCATCTGCAAGAGTTGCTGGGTAACGCCTGAAATTGGTCCACCCTGCCGACAACGTGATAGCAAGTTTTATCTCAAGTTTTTTTCACCTTTGTAACTTTTTTTGGTAGGGGGCGATACTTTGCCCTGTTGCCGGCAGCGGCCCAATTTTCCGCAGAGCGCCTGGTCGGGCGCCTTTTTCCCGCCTGTTATTCCTGTAAAAGGAGGTGAAGGCTGAGTGTTACACAAGGTGGTCATCGGGGCCATCATGGGGACGATTTGCGCCGTGAGCGGCTATCTCATCGCCTCCGAAATACCCCAGTTCGGCCAATTTTGGTGGGCCGGCTGGGTGGGAGGCGCGGCCGGTCTGGCCGTAGCCTTCGTCACCCTGGCCCTGGAACAGGTGATCAAGCGCATTCCCTTAAAAACCATCTTGGGCAGCACCCTGGGCCTGTTTGTGGGTCTGGGCATCGGCAAGCTGGCCAGCTACCCCTTCGACAAATACCTGGAACTCCCTAACCTGCAGATTCCTTTATATATTTTTTTATCGGCTATCTTCGGTTATATCGGTTTAGTGTTAGGGGGCAAAAAGATGTCGGAGATCAGCACCCCTTACTTCCTGGACCCGGTGAACAAGCCCTCCCGCCTGGCCCTAAAAATTCTGGATACCAGCGTCATCATCGACGGCCGCATTGCCGACATCGCCGAAACCGGTTTCGTGGAAGGCACTCTGGTGGTGCCGAAATTTATCCTGGAAGAACTGCAATATATCGCCGATTCCGCCGATGATCTCCGGCGCACCCGGGGCCGCCGCGGCCTGGACATCCTGAAGCGCCTACAACAGCAAAATCCTCTCCGGGTGGAGTTCACCGAAGACGACATCCCCACCGCCGCCGGCGCCGATTCCAAGCTGGTGGCCCTGGG
>JAPLJC010000143.1 GCA_026388765.1 Deltaproteobacteria bacterium | reverse complement strand
TCTTGACTCGCTCCAGCAGGTCCGCCCCGGAGGCGCTGCCCCCCAGCAAACCGCACAGCACCCCCAAGGACAGCAACCACCCCCCCCATCTGGTTGCCCTGTTTTTCACCCCCGTAATCCCTCCTTAGATATTATTCATTTTTACTTAAAATCAAATTGAAGCTTAAAGGCTTCATAAACTAGGGTTTTTTTGCATCTTTATTGGTTACTATATATTTTGTCAAGTAATTTTTTAGATGTAATCAGAAAAAACTAAAGAGGTATTTCGTTTTAAACTATTTCAAGTTTGAATTTGGCTTAGAACACGATGGCCAGTTTCGGGTTTTATTGCGATTATTGTTTAACGGTTTCAGGGGTAAATTATGCTTCCATTATTCACCATAAGTGCTTGGAATTATGTGTAAAATAGTTTCTCCAAGATCAAAACCCCTGACTCAACCCCACATTTCAGCTCACTGGATGGGTCTCTTAATACTTTCAGGTTTTTTCCCCGGTTAAAGGTCGCTGCCATAGAAATGTTCGAAAAAGTTAACTGTCATTGTGAAAAATATCGTTATTAGGAAACAACTCTTTTAAAAGATTTTATCAACGCCGATCTTGCTCCGGAACCCGCCGTCTGATAAGTATATTAAGCTGTAATCTTAATAACTTAAACAATAGTCCTCCCTCTAGAGAAAAGGGCCGAATCCCCTTCTTCTCTGCCGATCCGAGGCCCTTAAAATTTCCGCATGGGGGGACTGGGGCTCTCTGTCTCAGGCTGGTCAAGGGCACAATTACCCGAAGACTATTTGCAAGTATTTTCATACCATTTCGCCTTCAGAAGGTATTAAATTGCAGGCGTGAACCTTTGGTTCGCCCTTACAATAAGATGAATATTAGGATCGATCCTACGAAGAAATATACGTTTGCTGGCGAACTGGCATCAGCAAGGGCGCTCTTGTGCCAAAGCGGGGAGAGGAAATCGGGGTGGTCGAGGCAGGGATGGATCTAATGAGCTGGGAGCAAATGGGTCGGAGCCGGCATTAGCCTTGGCGACCGCGGTTGATGAATTAGCTGGCAGAGAAGGGCGGGCGCACACCCGCGGCTCCTCTGCCAGAAGTATCCTTTCAGGGTCGCTTTCTCATCCAAAATGAACTACTTATAGCGGTGGGGCCGAGTCCGGGCTAACGGGGTATGGGGCCCGAAATCTGCTCCAGGTTGCCGTCCATATCGGTGATGATCATCTTTCCCGAAGGCAGGCGCCAGACCCGGACACTGCCATCGCTCTCGGCAAATTCAGGGGGCACCGGGAACACCTCCGGCAGGTTGGCCTGGATCTCCACTAGCTGAACCGCCGACACCCCTGCTTCCCGCTCGGTGGTAGCCTTGCCTTCCTGGTAGGCGACCCCTTCCTTTACCAGGGTTTCGATGAGTTCGGTCCGGTCAGAGCCGTTGGCGAAGACAAAAATAACCATGCTAATTCTCCTTTCAGGCTTGGCCGCGTACGTCCGGCGCCACCGTTCATGGAATCTTGATGAAAAAATCTTGGTTGGATATGACGGGCTGTCAGTGAGTTTAAAAGTAAGGCCCGAATTGACGATGTCAATAAAACGGCAAGAAACTCAGGAGGGAAAAACCTGAAAGGAATTTGGGCAAGAAATCCCGGCGGGGCCAGGGCTGGCCCCCTCCCAGCTACTTAATGGCCTGGCGCTGGGTCTTCATCCGCTCTAGCAGGAAACCGAAGCCCTTGGTCTTGATGGCCTGGGAGAATTGCGTCCGGTAATTGTTCAAGATGCTCACGCCGTCCACGTTGACGTCGTAAAGGAGCCAGCCCCCCTGGGCCTGGTGCATCATATAGGTGACCGGAATGGACTCATTGGTCCGGACAATGGTGGTATCCACCCGGGCCTTGCCGCCTTCCCGGCTCTCCCGGTTATAGGTGATGTTCTCTTTCAGGAGGAACTTGAGGACCATGCGGGTGTAGGAGTCCTGGAAGAGGTAGCTGAAGGTGTTGGTGAATTCCTGGCGCTGTCCCCCGCTGATCTGGCCGTAGGTGGAGCCCAGGGCATCCCTGGTCATTTCCTGAAAGTCGAAACTCTGCTCGATGACCTGGTGGATGCGTTGGCCCCGCTGGGTTTCGTGGGCCGGCCCCGCCAGGGCCGGGTCCGTCTGAATGGCCATTGTCTTGGTCAGAATCCCCCGGACATAATCCGTGGGGCTCTGGGCCAAAGCCGGGGAAATCGAGGCGCAGCAGGCCAACAGGGCCAGGCTAATTATCCAACGCGGTCTTTTCATCGGTCTTTTTCCTCACCATGTGATTGAGCCAACGCACCAGCCCCAAATGAGGATGGATTGACGGCTCCCGCGGCTCGTAGTCTCGTTCCATTACCCGGATGAAGGCCGGCAGAAAGCTCAAAGAAGCCAGCATGACACTGAGACTGCCCACGGTGGCCAGCAGACCCAGGCTGAAAGCTCCCTGGTGTCCCGAGACCATCAGGCTGCCGAACCCCACCGTGGTGGTCAGCGCCGCCAGGGCCACCCCCTTGGCGGTGCTGGCGGGCAAGGTAATGGCCCGGGCCGACTCTTCCAGACGCCAGCGCACCAGGATGATGATCCCGAATTCGACCCCCTCTCCCAGGATCAGCGGCACAAACAGGACATTGGCCTGGTTGAAGGAAATCCCCAACAGCCACATCAGGTTTAGGGTGATGCCGGTGCCCACAATCAAAGGGAGAAAGGCCAGCAAGGTCATCTTCCAGCTACGGAACAAGACCAGAAGCATGGCGGCGATGGCCAGCAAGGCCACGCCCGCGGCCTTGAGGCAGGCATTGCGAAACCCCTGGGTAAAGACGTAGAGCAGCACCGGGTCCCCCACGGCATTGGGATCGACGCTCCAGAGACCTTTGACGAAGAGCTTCAGGGGTCCGAAATTCCAGATGTCCTGGGAGGGGAACACCCGGATCAGAAAGGTCCCCTGGGGGCTGATGAAGCGCTGCCGTACTTCCTGGGGCAAACCGGCGATGGTGGGGTCAGGTTTTTCCAGGGCCGATTTGACGTAATTCTTCAGCAGAATCCACTTATCGTGGAGATCAGCGAAAAATTGGACCTCAAAAGCCGCTACTCGGGACGCCGCCTGTGGCTGTTGTTTGGCATCCAGGAGGGGGATGATCCGGTTGATGAGAGCGTGGGTTTCTTCAACCTGCTCTTTGATGGCGCCCTTTCCTTCCTCCAGGCTCCTGGCCGCTTCGCCTAACTTAAAATTGATGCGGCTCAAAATCGCCGCCAGCTCCGCCGGGCTGGATGGTGAGGCCGGGGTCTTGGGGAATTGAATGGAACGGATGACCGGTTGGAGTTCTTCCAGCAATGAGCGCTTACTGTTGATTTGAGCGGGGAGAAAGGACAGGATGGACTCCACGTGAGACACAGTGGACAGCTGCTTCAAGGCCTCGCAGCGGGCCTCCAGTTCCTGGAGAGAGGAGGTGGCCGTGGCTCCGTAAGAGGTGGAATACTTCGAATCCTGGATGAGCTTGTATTCCCACTCCACCGATTCGACCCGTTGATTCTGGAGATGCAACGGGTTTAAATCAAAGGGGACGAAAAACAAGGCGATGACGCCCATGCCCACTAGGACCAGCCCCAGGCCGACGATGAGCCATGGCTGAGTCCAATGCAGGTGCAGGAACGGCTGCGGCCGGCTTTCCCGAAACTCGGGGTCGGGGCCGCACCGTTCAAAGACATGGACCATGGCCGGCACCAGCACCATAGTGGCCAGCAACATCACCAGGATGCCCATGGTGAGGATCAGGCCCAATTCCGCCAGGCCCTTAAAGCCCATAAAAGAAAGAGGCAGAAACGACAAGGCTGCGGCCAGACCCGCGTAGATAATACCAGGAGCGATCCGTTGATAGGTGCAGGACAGGATTTCATAAGTGCAGGGCCCGCCCCCGGATTGCTCTTCCTCCAGGCGGCAAAACCAATGGATGCCGTAGTCGATAGTAAGCCCCAACATTAAGGGGGCAAAGATCATGGAGAGAAGATTCAGGTGCCCCACCACCAGGGTCACCAGGCCGAAGGTCCAGCACAGCCCGATGATCAGGGCCGAGATCTCCACCAGGGGGCGTCGCAGGCTTCGGAGAAACAAGATGAGCAGGCCCATCTGGCCCACCAGGGATAGCCAGGTGGCCAGGGAGATGTCGGACATGGAACTGGCCATTTCGTCGGATTCCAGGGCGTCGGGGCCGGTCACCCCCGCCCGGATGTCGGGAAACCGGGCCTCAACCCGGCCAACCACCTCACGCAGCAGGGCCACGTCGAGGTTTCTGGTGGCGTAACTGTTCGGCTGCGGGGTGACCAGGAACAGGAGAAATTTGTCGTTTTCCGTGAAAAAATAGCCTTGCTGGCTCAAGTCGCTCAGCTCGCCGGGGAAAAAAGCGCTAAAGGGGGAGACGTGGGGTTTTCCCCCTTCCAGGCTGAAGAGCAGTTGCTTGAGGCTGGCGTTCAGCAGGGTGACGTCCGGCAGCGCCTTTTCGTCTTGCTGTTCTTCCAGGAACCCGGTAAACAGGTGGCCGATCATGGCCCCGGCGATCTGCTCATTCACCCCCTGATAAAAAGTGACCAGGCGGGGCTCGGCCGCCAGTCGATTCAACAAGCGCCGCTGGTCCACCAGGTTGGTCTTGACCTTCAAGAGGTCTTTTTCATCCAGATAGAGCAGGGCCCAAGGCTTGAAGGTCTCGGGATTCAGGCGGTAAAAAAGTTCGGGAAAATGGTCCGGGTAATGGCGCAATTCCGCGGCCAGGGCCTCGGCAAATTTGACGGTCTGCCCCGGATGGCCGTTCTCCACCACCACCACCAAGCCATCCCGGCCGCCGAAGGCCTGGTCCATAATATGGCTCAGTTTGATGAGATGCTTGTTGCTGGCCACCAGCGCATTGCGGCTGGTGTCGATCTTGAGGTGGGCAAAGGTGTAATATACCGAAGCCACTGCCATCAGCACCGAGATGGCGATGATGGGCCAGGCGCAAAACCGTATGGCCCGCACCCAGGTCAGGCAACGGTGGTCTAAATTATCCTTGGGGCCGGACTGCGGCACAATATCCTCTCAAAGAGAAGCTGGCTGGGAAGGGAGCAAACCTGGTCGACGGCAGGTACGGGTTCCGGAATCCAAATAAGTGCAGCACGGAAGGACCCTCCCCCAGATCCCCTTCCGTATGGCGTCACACCATATCATATAAGACTGTATATTATCACAAAATGTAAGAAACCTGTAGCAAAGAAAATCTAATTATAATAATCGGTAAGAGAACTGATTCCGTTAATTCTCGCTCGGCATGGTGGTCTTGGTTAAATGCCTCAAGCAAAAAAAAGGCGGGTGGCGCCGGCGACTGCGGCACTGACCCGCCTTGGTGATCTTGGCCTGGGGAGCAGGCTCAGCCCCTCGTCAGCCTAACTCTTCACGACTTTGTCGAAACGCTTGGTGCGGTTGGCCTCGGCCGGCGACGGCGCCGCTTCCTTGCCGCCTTCAGCCTTCACCTTGGCCAGGCGTTCGCCGGTGGGCGGATGGGTCTTGTAAATGCCGCCCGCGGCGCCCTTCTCCTTGGCCAGCATCTTCTTCAGCATGGCCGCCAGGGCTCCGGGGTCGTAGCCGGTCCTGGTCAGGGTCGTCACGGCGCCGGCGTCGGCGGCCTCCTCGGCGGTGCGGCTGTAGCCGTTAACCACCAGGGTTTTAAAGACGTCGTCGATGGAGCCCTCAAAGAGGGTGACGAGATTGCCCGCCACACCACCGTACTGCCGGGCGGCTTCGGTGCCCATGGCGGTAAACACTTCGGTCCAGCGGGCCTTGCTGATGGAGTTGATGCCGTCCTTGTTGGCCACGTGAGAGACCTCATGGGCCAGGACTGCGGCCAGTTCGTCTTCATTGGCGCAGGTCTCCACCAGACCCCGGGTGATGAAGATGGTGCCCCCGGGGCAGGCAAAGGCATTGAGTTCGGTGGTGTCCAACACGGCGAAGTGATAGCCCTTGAAGGTGTTGGGCCGGGCCGACTTCCGGGCCACCGTCTGGCCCACCTCGTTGACGTACTCCGTGACCTTGGCGTTCTGATAGAGGGGGTACTGGCCCAAGATGCGGGCCGCCACCGCCCGCCCCACGTAGTATTCCTCGGAATCGCTGATTTCCCGGGAGGCCTTGACCGTTTTGGTGGCCCCAGTGGCGGCGATGCTGACGGCCGGAATAATCGCCGAGGTGCCGGCACAGCCCCACACGGCGGGGAGGACGACCAGCAGAATCAGAGCCAACCAGCGCAGATGGCTTTTCATGGCTTCAGCCCTCCTTCCTGGATAAAGGCCTGGAGTTTGGCGGGATCCACCCGGTAGGCCTCCACCTTGTCCACCTCGGCGAATCTCGCCTCCGGGTGCTTCTGGCGGTAGGAGGATTCAACTTCCGGGGTGAAGCCCTTGCCGGCCAGGGCCGCTTCGTCGCTGCTGGTCTCCTTCACCGGGGCGCCGAACAGCATCCCGGGGAGATTGAATTTGGAGCCGGTCGCAGGGGCGGGGAAGGCCTGGCGGTTCAGCCAGCCGCTCTTACCCTGGTACTCCACTTTGTACCAGTCCCCCGACTGCTGCTGCACGTTAACTTCGGCACCCTGCGGCACCGGGGCGATGGGTGTCCCGGCGAAGTCCGGGTCCGGGTAAAGGGATTGGTTGGGTTGGGTGACCTTCATGGTTTCGCCCCTGGCGATCCCGGGCAGCAACAGCAGCGCCAGCAGGGCCAGGGTTAAGAAGCATATGCCGGATCGCTTGGAAAAAACTGGCCGTCTCACGTCCGCCTCCTTTTATCTGGAAAATCCTTCTGCAAATGACGTCTGGAAAAAATCCTGGCTGTACCCTAATAGATTTGGCCTCGTTTGGCAAGGGAGGGTTGCATTTTGCGCCCCCTTACTTCGAATCCGGCCGGAAGACGGGGTCCCGGGGCAGGGTGGGGTCGTCCCGGAAGCGCCGGCAGCGCCCCAGAAAGGTCTCAGTCGGGCCGTCGTGGGGGAATTTCTCCAGGAGGGCGGCAAAGCCCGCTGCGGCCTCCGCCAAATCCCCCTGGCGATAGAGTTCGAGAGCCCGGGCGAACTCCCGGTTTCGGGCCGCCAACTCCGGCGGCAGGTCTTCCTGGAGGGCCACCACTTCGAAGACCCGCACCGGCTTCTCCTTGCCCTTCACCGCCACTAGGTCCAGTTCCCGAAAGGCCACAGCCTCGCTGCACTCCATCGCGGTGGCCTCGCTGGCCATGATGGCGGTCTTATAAAACTTGTTGAGCCCCTCTAAGCGGGAGGCCAGGTTGACGGTGTCGCCGATGACCGTGTAGTCGAAGCGCTTGGCCGAACCCAGGTTGCCGACAATGGCGTCGCCCGTGTTCAGGCCGATGCGCATGGACAGGGGCGGCAGCTTCATCCCGGCAAAGCGCCGGTTGAGACTCTCCAGGGCGTCCCGCTGTAAGAGCGCCGCCCGGCAGGCCCGCAACGCCTGGTCTTCCTGGTCCAGGGGGCGCCCCACAGGGCCATGATGGCATCGCCTTCGAATTTATCCACCGTGCCCTCCTCCTCCAGGATGATCTCGGTCATGGCGGAGAGGTAGTCGTTGAGGAGGCTTACTACAGTCTCGGCGTCCAGACGCTCGGAGAT
>JAPLJC010000140.1 GCA_026388765.1 Deltaproteobacteria bacterium | reverse complement strand
TTGTACAACGTCAGCATCCGGATGGAGCCGGGAGCAACCCGGGACGCCTTCAAGGTGAGCGCCCGGGGCGAGCTGCAGTTGGCGGTGCTCATCGAAATGATGCGCCGGGAAGGCTTTGAGCTCTCACTAAGCAAGCCCCGGGTCATCACCCGGGAGGTGGACGGCAAGCTGTCCGAGCCCCTGGAGCTGGCGGTGGTGGACGTACCCGAGGAGTTTATCGGCATCGTCACCGAAAGGCTGAGCGCCCGCCGGGGCCGCATGGTGAAGATGATCAACCACGGCTACGGCCGGGTGCGGCTGGAGTTCGAGATCCCCTCCCGGGGCCTCATCGGCCTGCGGGGCCAGTTCTTGAACGATACCCGGGGCACGGGGCTGTTGAATACCATTCTGATCGGCTACACCCCTTATGCCGGGGAGATCAGCGGCCGGCCCAACGGCGTCCTGGTGGCCGACCGGCCAGGCAAGGCGGTGGCTTATGCCATCTTCCACCTGCAGCCCCGGGGCACCATCTTCGTCAAACCGAACGACCCGGTTTATCGGGGCCTGATCGTCGGCGAAAACACCCGGCCCGATGACATGCTGGTGAACATCACCAAAGAGAAGAAGCAGACCAATATCCGGGCCGCTAACACTGATGAGGCCCTGCGCCTGGTGCCGCCGCGGCAATTCGGTCTGGAGCAAGCCATGGAGTTCGTCAACGACGACGAATTGGTAGAGGTGACCCCGGCCTCCATCCGCCTGCGGAAAAAATAGGGACACTTCCTATTTTTCTTGACAGGACCTAACCTGGTCCGGGCTAAAAATGCGAAAAATGGGAAGTGTCCCTATTTTTACCTTTACCAGGGTTTCAGGCTGAAGGTGCTGGCTTCCTCGACAACCTGCCCCGGGGGTTTGTTGACCACCAGGACAAACTGGTCGGCCCACTCGTCGATGGTGTTCTTGGCGTTGCCGTACCAGGTAAAGGCCTTAAAGTCAACGAACTTAAACTTTTGGGTCTCCCGGTCGGCGAACATGGCCACCACCGCCCCGGAATTGGAATCTCTCACCTTGGCCTCGAAGGCGACGGTGCACACCGCACCAGTGGTTCTCGACAGAAGCGTGGCGGCCGCCATACCGCCATAAGGGGCATATCTCAGGGCTTCCAAGACCACGTTACTGGGAACCAACTCGGTGAGCGCCAGATCCAGGGTCAGGGAACCCGGTTCCGGGGAGTTCACCACACGGAATTGATTATCGGAAGCGGTGGTAAAGGCCGCTCTAAACCGATCCTCCATGTAGCGGGCGAGATCCTGGGCATCTTCCTGCATATGTCCCTGGCGGAACTGTTCCTTCCACGCATTCGATTCCATTAGGTAGGCGGTGTTCACCGGCTTGATGTAGATGGTCTGGTAATCCTTCCAGTTCAAGTCCTTCTTGACCCAGACCTTATTGAACGGCAGGTCGCCTTGCTTGGCCATCTGGTCCATCTGGACGAAGCCGGCGCCGGTGGAAGGGTCGGCTTTCATGGCGGCGCAGCCGGACAGCATGATACTTATCAAGATGATGGCCAACAACGGGGTCCTCTGTAACATTGGCTTAATCTCCTTACCCTTTATTCAAACTGTGCTGAAGCTTCGGCGTCACCATCTAAATTATTCCCTGGACTGGGCCATCTTAGAAGAGGCTTTGAGCGGGAAAGTGGTGTCTAAGGCTAAGTATAATCCAAGGTTATCGGAAGTCGCCAGTGATAACCATCGTGCCGGGCGCGGCCAGCAGAAAGACCTGATGTCGAAGCCCCCGATAATCGGGTCTCTGCGTCGCAGAATATAATTAAATTTAATTAAGGGGTACGGATGGCACAATAGGCAAAAATACCTATTATATAATCCCAGAAACGCAGTCTTTCTTAAATCCCCGGAGAACGAGAGATGATTCAGCCCCAGGACCAGGAAAAGTATCTCCCGCCCTGCACCGCCGCCTGCCCGGTGGGTACCGATGCCCGGCGTTACGTCGGCCTCATTTACCAGGGCCGTTATGAAGAGGCCATGGAAGTGATCAAGGCCAACAACGTCATTGCTTCGGTCTGCGCCTATATCTGCGCCCATCCGTGTGAAGATGCCTGTCGCCGGCAATACGTGGAAGGCCCCCTGGCCATTCGGGCCCTGAAGCGCTTCGTCATGGACCATACCCGGGAATACCGGCGGCAGCACTACCGCCGGGCTGACCGGACCCGGCCACAGAGGATCGCCATCGTGGGCAGCGGCCCGGCCGGCTTGGCGGCGGCCCGTGACCTGCTGCTCCAGGGCTATCCCGTGACTTTATTTGAGCGGGAGTCCGAGCCGGGGGGTATGCCCATGCACGTGGTGCCCAAGTTCCGGCTGCCCAAGGCCGTGGTCTGGGAGGACCTGCACGAATTGGAGGCCCTGGGGGCTGAGTTCCGCACCGCCCAGGCCTGGGGCCGGGACTTTTCCCTCAAGGATTTGCAGGAACAGGGCTATGCCTCGGTGCTGCTGGCCATCGGTCTGCAAAGAGGCCGCGACCTGCCGGTTCCCGGGATGGACGCGGCCGGGATTTATCTGGCCCTCCCCTTTTTGCGGCAGGTGGCCCAGGGACAGCCCCCGCCCCTGGGTGAGAAGGTCCTGGTCGTCGGCTGCGGTAATGTCGCCATGGATGCGGCCCGGGCGGTGAAACGTCTGGGGGCCCCGGAAGTTCTGATGATCTGTCTGGAAGCTCCCCACCAGTTGTTCGCCTCGCCGGTGGAGACCGAACGCACCAAGGCCGAGGTCATCGACCTCATCTATCAATGGGCACCCAAGCTGGTGCAGGCCCCAGGAGGGCGGGTGGAGGGCATCGAATTGATGGCCTGCACCTCCATCTTCGACGAGTTCGGGCGCTTTTCCCCTACGTATGATGAGAGCCGCTCCCAGCGCCTGGAGGCGGATACGGTGATCTTCGCCATCGGCCAGGAGGCGGAACTGGAGGCCGCCCGGGAAGAAAAGCTGGCGGTGGCCGCCGGCCGGATTAAGGTGGACCGGGCCACCATGTCCACTTCGCTCCCCGGGGTCTTCAGCGCCGGGATCTTTCTGGCCGGGGAGATCTTCACCGGTCCCACCCTGGCGGTGGCGGCGGCGGCCAGCGGCCGGCGGGCCGCGGCCGCCATGGACCATTTTCTGCGCAGCGGCCGGCAACTGACCTTTGCCGATGAATGCCCCCGGCCGGTGGCCCGGTTTCCGGAGCAGCATGCCTCCCGGATCCCCTGGGTGCCCACCCGCCCCCTGAAAGAGCGCCCGGTGGGGGAGCGCCTGAAGGATTTTGATACAGCCGAACTGGTCTATGAGGAAAAGGACGCCCTGATCGAGGCCCGGCGCTGCCTCCACTGCGGCCGGGGGGCCGAGCTAATCGACCGCAAGTGTATCCGCTGCCTCACCTGCGTGCGCTGTTGCCCCTTTTTGGTGCCCCATATGGAAAATTATGCGGTGTTTCCCGAGGAGACCTGCATCGCCTGCGGCTTTTGCGCTTCCCAGTGCCCGGCCTATGCCATCAATATCCGCCGTCTGGAGCCGCCGGCCAGGCGCCAGCGCATTGCCGAAATCCTGATGAAAGGTCCCCGGGAGCCAGTCTTTGCCTGCTTACGGGGGATTACCAGCCGGGAGGAACTCCAGGCCCCGGACACGGTGTGGTGGGATTGTCTGAAGCTTATTCAACAGGAAGACCTGCTGGCGCCCTTCGAAATGAAGGCCACCGGCCTGGTCCTGAGGGAATGCCGGGAAGATTGCCGGTTGGACACTGCCGGCTCCTGGCTGCACCGTCTGGTGCAACGCACCAATGAGATGCTGGTGACCGTCGGCCTCGGTGCCCGGGTGCGCTTTGCCTCTGGGGCGGATGAAATCGGCGACGAGGGCTAAGCCTTGAAAGGCGAGATCCAGTAAGTTTTTTTTAGGTCTCCCGCGAGAAGGGTTGCTTAGAAAATAGGTGTGTTTCAGGTTCAATAATCGTGGAAAGAGTCCCCAACTACCGACTTTGGACAGATAAAGCAAAGGGTGCGGCATAATCTCGGTTATTTTTCAAGTTATTCCGCCTTGGATAGTTTTCTCGCCCAATTTAAGTTTTTATAAGATAGATTCATCCTTTACCCTGTTTAGGGGAAGGTAAGGTTGATTTATGACTATTATTAAGAATGATAGTATTCATTGTAGCAATTACTCCAATGGACACTTGATATTAAACAAGGAGTTTATTCTTATTGTCACTATTGCGACTGCCCTGGCGGTCTTTTTCATCTTCGACGGGTTCATATTAGGCGATTCTATCCGTTATGCCTTGGGAGTTAAGGCTCTAGAACAAAATAATTATAAGGTGTTGCCTTCAGTCTTCAACTATGAGATGTCATTTGGCTATTATTTAGTAATCATATGGCTAAAAACTATTCTGAATTTCCAGGGGGAATTGAGTCGGTTAATGAACGGATTAAGCGCTGGAGCTTCCGTTTTGATGACCTGCTTCCTTTTTATGTTTGTCCAATCCTTGTTTAACCGGAGAATAGCTTTCTTTACCTGCCTCTCGGTCTTATTATCTCCGGCAATTTGGATGCTTAGCCACTATGGCAACCCCAACATCCTGGGGATGTCATTTTTCCTAGGGTCGTTATTCTTTTTAGATAAAAGCATCTCCAGCACTGGTAATAGTTATTTAAAAAATATCTACTGGATTTCATTTACCCTGTTAGTGTTTACCGCGGTTACCGTAAGAATGGATATGGCCTTAGCGTTCGGGGCCTATTTCGGTCTAATTTATTTTAGACGGGCCAGGATCACGCCGGATATTATCAAATTAATAGGTGCACTAGCGGTGGCGTTATTATTAACTTATGGGTTGCGTTACTATATTTGGGGCAATGTTGTCGACCAATTCCGCGGCGCACTTGGCTATCATCTGGGCAGCAGGCTCCCCGCGGCTCAAATATTTCCCAGTATTATCAAGAACCTGTCCCTATGGATGGTGGGGGCGAATATTTTCGTCGCAATTCTGGCGCTCTTGGGTCTGCGCCGATTCGGCCTGAAATCGGGGATAGTGGTCCTCTTCTCTTTTTGGCTACTACCTTTCTTGATCTATCTTCCCTTTCAGGGGATGGATACCCCTCGTTTGATAGCACCCACCATACCGGCGATTTGCCTGGTGGCGATGGGTTATCTGGACCATAACTTTGAATCGGTAAAAAAGAAGACACTCTTCATGTTGTTGGTTTTGGTCTTGGCGCAAATGGGTCCTGCGGTTTTCTATTATCCGGCTGAGAAGTTCTACCAGCGGTATGCCGGCATCAAGAGGGAAACCCCGCCTGCTTACCCACTGGGTTTGATTCCCCTGGACCATTTTCGCCTCCAACGGTTTGTGCGCGCCCAAGATGATCTTGCCAAACGAATTGCCGGCGAAAGAAATGGCAACGTATTAATAATAGATTTTTCACCGGGTGTCATGTATTATATTTATCACCTTATGGTATCTCGCAGTGTATTTTCCCAGGAAATAGTGTGGTGCGATAATGTAAGGCTGAAGAAATTTGTGACGAAAGAAAATACCTTCTTGGTGATGGATAAGGATATTAATATTCAACAGAGGTCACCCATTTCTACAGCTCTGCAATGCCCGAAAATATCCGTGAACAAAGTTCACTTGAGTCCATTCTCCGGTGAGTTCCCTTTTGATAAAGGAAAACTATATTTAGGGGAAGAAGAATTGAAGTCGCTGCTGGAAAATGAGACATCTTTATTTCAACATATGCGAGAGGTTATAAGGTAATATTTCTGATGATTAATAATAGCTATTTTGTAATTAATTTATCTAGCCCTTATTAGGGAAGATTATGGCAACCGCGCCAGATGAGGCGTTTGCACCGTTGGAGCCCAGGGCGAAGCCCTGGTCTCTCCTGGTGCGTATTCGAGTTGCCGCTAGCCGGTTAGATCAAAAATACTCTCTTGACAACAAAAGAGATAAGCGTCAACATGGTGCGCAGGGGGAGGTGTGACCATCAATTAGGATGCAGCGGTTTTGGCGAGGCAACATTTATGTTATCTGCGGTGGATATTGAAAAACAAAAGTTGATCGAAATAAGTATCGCTCTTTCCAGTGAAACTGACCTGCCTAATTTATTAAAAAAGATCATGCAGGAGCTTCGCCTTATTACCAATGCTGATGGTGGTAGTCTTTGCTTGAAAAAAAATGACAATCTCCGTTTTGAAATAGCTCAAAATGATACGCTCCTTCATTTAAAAGGTGAAGTTTATCAATTTTTTAAGCCTTTTGAGATTCCTATCAGCAAGCGCAGCATCGCCGGCTATGTGGCGCTTACAGGAAAGGTATTGAATATTCTTGATGCTTATAAATTATCTAGTGATTCGCCTTTTGAATTCGATCCATCGTTTGATTTACGCAACAAGTATCAGACACAATCAATCCTGGCGGTACCCCTCAAAGATCATACCAGAAAAGTGGTTGGTGTTTTGGAATTGATTAATGCCCGGAATGACAAGGGACAAACTATTCCTTTCAGTAGCCATCATGAGAACCTGGTACTTTCCCTGGCCTCCTTGGCTGCGGTTGCCATAAATAAAGCCCGCCTGCTTCAAACTATTCAAAATCTTTTAAAAGCCGAAAGAGAAACTCATCGCCGCAACCTGGAGGCCGTTTTTCGCAGTGTTAATGATGCCATAATCACGGTCGACAATGATATGGTAGTCATCGCGGCAAACGAAGCTGCTGGAGAAATTTGCGGTCTGTCTCCCCGAAAAATAATTGGCAAGAGATTCCTGGAGGCGACGCCACATTGTGCTAAATCATGCTATGAACCTTTAATAGAGATTCTGCGGACAGGTACGGCGAAAAAGACTTACCACCTGGAATGCAAAAATGAGAATCGACCCCGGCAGGTAGTAGTCGTGAGTATTTCTCCATTAAGAGATAGTGAGGACCAACATATCGGCGCGGTGCTGGTGGTTAGGGATGTAACCAGGGTAACCGAAATGGAAGGAGAGCTACGAGAACGATATAACCTGCACAATATTATTGGCAAAAGTCATAAGATGCAGGAAATATATCGGCTTCTCGACGAGTTAGGGAACACGGATGCCTCCGTGTTGATTACTGGAGAAACCGGCACCGGGAAGGAACTGGTTGCCAAAGCCCTCCACTATGGCGGTCCTCGGGCGGCAAGAGCCCTGGTGACGGTGAATTGTTCAGCCCTGGCAGAAAACCTGTTGGAGAGCGAATTATTTGGTCATGTGAAAGGTGCTTTTACCGGGGCGCAAAAAGACCGAATAGGCCGCTTCCAGGCGGCCCATGGGGGTACCATATTTCTGGATGAAGTTGGTGATATCTCTCCCAAGTTACAACTGAAGCTCTTAAGGTTTCTGCAAGAGAAAACGTTTGAACGGGTCGGTGATTCTGCCACCTTTCAGGCGGACGTGCGGGTCATTGCCGCCACCAATCGTAACTTGAAGAAAATGGTGGATAAGGGAGAATTTCGGGAAGACCTCTATTATCGGCTCAAAGTAGTGGAGATCGATTTGCCGCCCTTACGCGAGAGGCGCGCCGATATCCCTTTATTGGTTAACCATTTCATGAACTTATTTAATAAAAGTTATAAAAAAACCCTGGAAGGGATTTCCCAAGAGGCCTTGAAAATATTCATGACTTACCCATGGCCTGGAAATGTCAGAGAATTGCAACATGCCATCGAACATGCCTTTGTCCTCTGCAACGGTCCAACCATTACCTTGGAATACCTGCCTCCAGAGATCAGAGACTACCCGGCCATGGAAATCCTGGCTTCTCCTGATCAGCCAAGAATCTCTGCCCGGCAACCCCAAGAAATCCTCCAAGCGCTGATTCAG
>JAPLJC010000196.1 GCA_026388765.1 Deltaproteobacteria bacterium | reverse complement strand
TAAGGAGATCACCTCCGGCGGCCAGCCGGTGTGGCCGGCTAAATAAGGCTGAATACCTAGACAGTCTCGTTCCCAAGCTCCAGCTTGGGAACGCCAATTTTGCGCGAAGCTCCTGCTTCGCCACCATTATGGCCGAGGTTAGGGTCCATCTGACCCTAACCTCCATTTTCAGAAAACGGCTTTTGTCTATGCAGACAGCAACTGAAGCAGCGCCGGATAACGCGTCTCAAGCGCCCCCGGCCCAACGGGTTAACCGTGGCGATAAGACCTTCAGGTGGCTGACCGTCCTCAGCGCCCTGCTGATCCCGGCGCTCATGGCCGGCATCTTCATCATCCTGCTGCATCACTCCCTGCCGGCCCTCCAGCGCTTCGGCTTCGGCTTCCTGACTTCCCAGCAATGGAACCCGGTCACCGAAAATTTCGGGGCAGTCAGCAGTATTTACGGCACCCTGGTCTCCACCCTCATCGCCATGGTCATTGCGGTGCCGCTGAGCATCGCCCTGGCCCTGTTTCTGGTGGAGCTGGCCCCGCCCCGGCTGAGCCGGGTGGTGGGCACCATCATCGAGCTGCTGGCCGCCATTCCCAGCATCATTTACGGCATGTGGGGCATGTTTGTCTTTGCCCCCTTCATGGCCAAGTATATCCAGCCGGCCCTGGGTGATACCCTGGGCTGGCTGCCGCTGTTTCAAGGCCCCCCCATGGGCCTTGGCATGCTCACCGCCGGCATCATCCTGGCCTTCATGGTTCTCCCCTTTATCTGCGCTATCACCCGGGACGTCTTCAGCCTGGTGCCCCCAGTGGTGAAAGAGGCCGCCTACGGCATGGGCGCCACCACCTGGGAAGTGACCTATAAGGTGACCATCCCGTATGGCCTGGTGGGCATCATCGGCGCGGTCTTCCTCGGGTTGGGCCGGGCTTTGGGGGAGACCATGGCCGTCACCTTTGTGATCGGCAACTCGCATCACATTTCAGGCTCCCTCTTCGCCGCCGGCAACACCATTGCCTCCACCCTGGCCAACGAATTCAGCGAGGCCACCAAGGCCGTATATGTCAGCTCCCTGATCGAACTGGGCTTGATCCTGTTCGTCATCACCTACGCGGTGCAGACGTTCTCCCAGATGCTCCTGAAGCGGATGTACCGCGCCTGGAGCGTCGGTCTATGAAACCCCGGCCCGCCACCGGCCGCCGGCTTGCCAATGGCGTCGTCAGCGTCCTGTCGACTCTATCCGCTGTCCTGGGCCTGGTGATGCTGGCCTGGATCCTCTGGGTGGTGGTGAGCCGGGGCCTGGGGGCCTTTGATCTGGCCTTCTTCACGCAACTGCCCACCCCGCCGGGCCTAGAGGGCGGCGGCCTGGCCAACGCCATCATCGGCACCCTGGTCATGACCCTGCTGGCCACCCTGGTGGCAGTGCCCCTGGGCCTGCTGGCGGGAGTGTACCTGGCGGAATTCGGTCAGGGCTCGCGATTGGCCGACAACACGCGGTTTTCCGCCAACGTCTTGATCGGCATGCCCTCCATCATCATCGGGGTCTTCGCCTACGCCCTGGTGGTGGTGCCGCTGGGGAGGTTCTCCGGCTATGCCGGCATTGTCGCCCTGGCCGTTATCATGCTGCCCATCGCCGCCCGGACCGCCGAGGACATGCTGCGCCTGGTCCCTAATACCCTGCGGGAAGCGGCCCTGGCCCTGGGAGCGCCGCGCTGGAAGATAACCTTGACCGTGGTCTTCCGGGCCGCCAAGGCCGGGCTGATTACGGGCATCCTGTTGGCCGTGGCCCGGGTGAGCGGCGAAACCGCGCCCCTGCTCTTCACCGCCCTCAACAGTCCCTATATGATGAGTTCCCTGGGGGAGCCCACCCCCAATCTTACCGTGACCATTTTCAATTATGCCATGTCCCCTTATGCGGACTGGCAGCAAAAGGCCTGGGGGGCTTCCCTGCTCATCACCGGCGGGGTCCTGGCCTTGACCTTAGTGACTCGTTATATCTTGGGAGAACGGAAGACATGAAAAGCCTGGAAGCTACCTTAAACCTATTTCCCTTCGCCGCTGACGTCGAGGAAGCGGCCGCAGCCGAGGAAACCTTGACCGCGACATCGGAACTCAAAATCAGCGCACGTGAGGTGAATTTCTTTTACGGCGAACACCAGGCCTTGTTCGACAACCACCTGGAAATCGCCCGGAACCGGATAACGGCCATTATCGGCCCCTCCGGTTGCGGCAAGTCCACCCACATCCGCATCTATAACCGCATCTATGAGCTCTACGGCGACCAACAGGCCGCCGGCGAGGTGCTGCTGGATGGCCGCAATATTCTGGACCCTGCTTATGATGTCATGGAATTGCGCCGTAAGGTGGGGATGATCTTCCAGAAGCCCACCCCCTTTCCCATGAGCATCTTCGATAACGTGGCCTACGGCCTCAAGATGCACTACCGCCTGGGCCGGGGCGAGCTGGCCGACCGGGTGGAGGAGGCCCTGAGCCGGGCGGCTCTGTGGGACGAAGTGAAAGATTACCTGAAAAAACCGGGCACCGCCCTCTCCGGCGGCCAGCAGCAGCGGCTTTGCATCGCCCGGGCCCTGGCCGTTGAACCCGAGGTCCTGCTGATGGATGAGCCGACCTCGGCCATCGACCCCATCGCCACTGCCAGGATTGAAGAATTGGTCAACGATCTGAAAGGCACCTACACCATCGTCATCGTCACCCACAATATGCAGCAGGCGGCCCGGGTGTCCGATTTCACCGCCTTCTTCTACCAGGGGCGCATCATCGAATTCGGCCCCACCCAAACGATTTTTACCAATCCTGCCAACAAAAAAACCGAAGACTACATTACCGGACGATTTGGCTGAGACCTTGCCAGGAACGAGGCTTATCGTTGGTGTGGAGAAAATTCCAGCTATGCTCTGGATATCTGGAGTTTTTGGCGCGGTGCTAAGTTTATGGCTGTCACTTTCGTCAACCCGGTTGCCAGGACTTATACCGAGTTGCAGTCAATCGGTGGCACAGGCTTTCCAGCCTGTGCGGCGCAGGCTAAAGCCTGCGGCTACAAAAAAATGCCATTTGACTGCGAATTAATATTATAGCTTACCGTCCCCTTCCCTTGACATACCGCAGCGTCTGGCCCCCACGCTCCATGATGAGTGCGCCGTTATCCCAACGCAGGGGAGTATTGCGGAATAGCGCCTTGCCCAAGTCGCCCGCGTCGAAGGTAAAGACATAGTAATTGGGCGAGGTGCCGGCCACCTTGAACCACTGCGGCTTGAGGTCGTACATCCTGAGCCCCAGGCCGATGGCCTTGGGATCGCGGTTGGTCCGGGGAGCTTGCCAACCGTAATATTGAGTATAGCCGCTCTCCGGTTTCGTTTCTCCGTAATCGACCAATACATCGATGCCCGGGATCCCCCGTTCGGTTTTATCCTGTACCAGAATCGTCAGCGGCTGCTCCGGTTTGATCGAACTCTGTTTGAGGGTAAAGCGCGGCGGGGTATATCCTCCAGATGTATTAAGGATAATTAGCTCGCCAGCCACGCGCCAGTCACCGCTGGCATTCTCATCATAGGCGCCATAAGCCAGAAAATATTGAAAGCGGCCATCTGGCAGTAAGAGCAATTCTGAACCCACCTCATGGACCCCTTCCAAATAATAGTGTCCGGCGACCGTTGGCGCCTCCAGGCCCCAACCCAAGGCTGCCAGGCAGAGCCACGCCAGGCTCGAGATGATTAGTATTTTGCCATTTAACCATCTGCCAGAAAAAAGGGGGATTCTCTTTCGCATACGTTTCAAGGTAATCCGAGATTATGTTCCGAGAACCTGCGCCCTTGCCAGTCATTCATGGCCCTGCGGCCCACCCCTAAATCATGAAAAGTTTGGTAGGGCGGGCGTCTCGCCCGCCAGCGTATTACGCCCAGGCTGAAAGCCTGTGCCACCTATTCCAAAGAACTTTTCTCGTTCCCAAGTTGAGATTGGCCCTCATGCAGGTTCCCAAGTTCAACATGGGAACGAGCTGAAAATGTTATTTATTATCAAAGAGAAATTCATACACCCCAGGCAAAGTTATTTTTTGTCTATTTCCTTTGTGGCTTAACAATATTTCGCATTGAAATCTGTAGATTCCTGGCGTTTTTGCATTTATTCTTATTCCAAGTTCTTCTGGATTACCCATTTTGATTAGGTAACTGCCAAAGTCCTTCCGTTCCTTGTTTGAAATATAATATTGAGCTTTAAATAAATTTGTCTTGCTAATGTTCGGGGCATCTAACTCAACATAATAAAACGGAATCTCGCGTGCTGGTTTATATCTTCTTAATTCATAGGGCGGCAAGGTGATATATGAAATAACCTTTATGACAATGTAATCAATGGTAACACTATCTTTATCAGCAATATTTACTGCCCCGATTTGAAGACTTATGGCACAGGCGTCACCATAAATTACATCTATTCTATCCTTAGGGGGATAAATAATTTTAGCATAAGGTATTATGTCTTTTCCATTAACTATCGCATGGTCAATTTTTCCAAGCCATATCATATTATCAACTGTAATGAAAGGTGTAATTAATCTTGGTTTATATAGAGAATAGACTTTATCAAAGACCATCACGCCATTTAGGTTTTTCCTGTAAATGCTTTTATAAATTATTGTAAAAGATGTTCCTATTGAGATTACTATCATCATTACAATAGCTATGCGGGTTCTGGGAGAGTAGAAGAATCTTTTTCCTTTTGCCAAAGAATCTATTTTTAGGGAACTATTACTTTCTTGTTTGGGTTTTTTCCTTTTTAGAAATGCACTGATTCCGAAAATCAGGACAATTATACAGGTAATTATTGTACATAAGATGACATAAAACGGTTGATCTTCATAATACCTTAGAAATGCAATGATACCGGCAGCAAGTTGCCCGATAATTCCCCCCAAAAATATTATCAACTTCACATTCTTCTCTGCCCAACGGATTTGAGATAGGTCTCCCGACATATACACCCTCCTTGGACAACTTAAGCTAAATTAGCCAACGAAGTAAATGATTAATATGTCAACGATTTTCTTGAGATTCCGCTGATTTCAATAGCTGGACCATATCATTATGTTTATAAAACTCAGCAATTTTTAGGGCTGTTTCACCTTTATTGTTTTTCAAAAAGACATTTGCCCCTTTAGATATAAGGAGACGGACCACGTTAACGTTTATAGGGCCATATACTGCAGCGATCAAAGGAGTATCACCTGCATTATCTTGAACATTCACATCAGCACCTTTAGATATGAGAATTTCGGCTACTTTTGTCTGCCCATTACATGCAGCTGCCCTTAAGGCCGTAAAACCATCTTTTGTTTTAGCATTCACATTAGCACCTTTAGCAATTAATAAGCCTACAATCTGCTCATATCCCCCTTGAGCTGCTTGTACCAAAGGTACCCAATGTGTACCCAAATTTACATTAGCCTTATAATTTATCAGCAGTTCTACGATAGCTTGATTTCCATTTTGGGCTGCAATAAGTAAGGAAGAAGCACCGTCATTATCTAATAAATTAACATTGGCACCTTTTGCCAATAATAACTGGACTATATCTCTATGTCCTTTTCGCGTGGCTAAAAGTAAAGCACTAGTACCTTCAGAATCAATTGCTTCTATGTCAGCCCCGTGATAAATAAGGTCTGCAACTACATCTTTGTGACCATTCTGCGATGCGACCATTAAAGCGGTTTTTCCTTTAAGAGGCACTCTATTTACCTCCGCACCGTTCGCAATCAGCAGGTCAACTATATTTTTGTGCCCTTTAGACGCCGCAAACATTAAAGGTGTTGCAGCTTCTAAATCCGTAGCGTTTACATTAGCACCTTTAGATATTAATAGTTTAGCTATTTCATCATAACCAAAAAATGCTGCATACATCAAAGGAGTATTTCTTTCCCTATTTATTGCATCAACTTTAACCCCATTTTCTAATATTTCCTTGGTTTTTAAAGTATTGCCATTTACTATCGCGTCGAATAAGTCATTCTCTTCTTTTTTACCTCCAAAGCATAAATTAATTAGAAGGAGCATAAAAACGATGGCCATCAGCGCTATACGGTTAATTCGTTGCATTTTGTAGCTCCATCGTTGATATAGACCACTACCAAATGAGATTATGTAGCTTCTCCTTGTCTTCTCCCAAGCTGTGTTTGGCCATTCCCCGTGTGTAAAATCTAATAAAAACCTTCCCCTATATATTATTTTAAACTATAAATGCAATGGATTACATTCATTGTCAATTAATTTTTACAAATATTTTCTTATTTAAATTTGGGATTATTACGGTATCATCCTGCCTTTAATTTTTAGCGCAATTAAGGTCATGATGAGGCACGATGGATTCAAGTTAAGGCTTAGAGGAAGCTTCAAAGGGGGGTAGAGAGCAAGATTGCGTTCACTTGGCAGATTTTGTACTTATCGTCGGTCCGGGAAAATACCGGATATGATCTGATAATCAAAGGTGGTTTTGTTGGGGGCCGGCACGGCAAATTTCACCAAAGGGTCTGCCTATTAACGGAGAGGGAGAAATTCTCCTTCCCAGGAAATAAGGTATCCGCTGACGCATCCGCGCCCCGGTTCCAAGAACCTGGCGCCCAGTGATGACATCATTTCGCTTCCGGATAGAAAATCCCAGTAGAGCGCCCGCGTACCAGGAAGGCTTTGGGGTCCAAGAGGCCGAAGAACTGAATCTGTTTGGCGATAAAGCCGGTCCAGCCGGTCTGATGACTGGCGCCCAGCCCGGCCCCGTTGTCGCCGTGGAAGTACTCATAGAACAACAGGTAATCCCGCCAATGGGGATCGGTCTGGAATTTGGCCGCGCCCCCATAGACCGGGCGCCGGCCGTGCTCATCCCGGAGAAAGATGCGGGTGAGACGGTTGACAATCTCCTGGGTCACTTCGAACAGGTTCATCAGGTTGCCGGAGCCGGTGGGACACTCCACCTTAAAATTGTCGCCATAATACAGGTAGAACATCACCAGGGCCCGGATGATCAGGGAATTCATCGGGAACCAGATGGGCCCCCGCCAATTGGAGTTGCCGCCGAACATGCCCGAATTGGACTCCGCCGGCGTATAGTCCACCCGGTACTCTTCGCCGTGTACCTTCAGAATATAGGGGTGCTCGGCGTGGTAGCGGGACAGGGAGCGGATGCCGTAAGGGCTTAAAAATTCCTTTTCATCCAGCATCTTGGCCAGGATGCGGCGCAACTTGTCCGGGGTCACCAGGGCCAGGATGCCCCGGTCGGCCACCCCTCGATGCTCGGGACCGATGGGATGGATGGCTTTCAGCAGCTCAGGCATGCGGCTGATCCGCTCCCGGATGCCATCCGCCAGTTGGGGCACCAGATCCCGCTGCGACTTTTCAAAGACCACCGTGGCGCATAAAGGGAGCAATCCCACCATGGAACGCACCTTCAACCGGGTGGAGGTGCCGTCGGGATAGCGCAGCAGGTCGTAGTAGAAGCCGTCTTCCTCATCCCAGAGGCCCTCCTGATCGCCACCCATCCGGTTGATGGCCGAGGCGATCCAGAGGAAGTGTTCCAGGAATTTCACCGCCATATCTATATAAACCGCATCAAACGGAGCCAACTCCAAGGCGATGTCCAGCATGCTTTGGCAATAAAAAGCCATCCAGGCGGTGCCGTCGGCTTGCTCCAGATACCCGCCGGTGGGCAGGACGGCGCTACGGTCAAAGACGCCGATATTGTCCAGCCCAAGGAAACCGCCCTCAAAGACATTCTTGCCGAAACGATCCTTCCGGTTCACCCACCAGGTGAAGTTCAGCATCAGCTTCCCAAAAACACGTTTGAGAAACTGGATATCCCCTTTACCCAGCAGGACTTTTTCCGATTTATAGATTAATAGCGCCGCCCAGGCGTGCACCGGCGGATTGACATCGCTGAAATTCCACTCATAGGCCGGCAACTGGCCGCTCGGGTGGAGATAGAACTCCCGCAGCATGAGATCTAACTGTTTCTTGGCAAAATCAATATCCACCAGGCCCAGCGGAATGCTTTGAAAGGCCAGGTCCCAGGCGGCGTACCAGGGGTATTCCCATTTGTCCGGCATGGAGATGATTTCGTCATTCACCATGTGGAACCATTCCTGGTTGCGGACGTGATGGCTGTGAGTCTTCATGGGGTTAGCCCCGTGTTCGCCCAGCCAGGTAATGGCGTCAAAATAATAGTACTGCTTGGACCACAGCATCCCCGCCAGGGCCTGGCGCATCACCCGGGCGGCATCCTCTCCCACCGCGGGCGGGGTGATGGCCGCGTAAAACTCGTCCGCCTCCTGCCGGCGGACCGCCATAATTTCATCGAAGCCCGGGCCGAAGGGACCGTCCGCCGCCGCCAGAGCTTCCGGGGGGCTATCAGTGAGCCGCAGGCGTATTACCGTTTCTGCCCCGGCGGCCACTTCGACCCGGTATAGGGCGGCGGCCTTGGTGCCGCACTTTTCCGGGTTGACCGCCTCCGTCTGGCCGTGGACCAGGTAGTTGTGGAAGGCGTCCTTCACGTAGGGCTCTTTGTTGGGGGTCCCGAAGAGGCGTTTATTATTCGTCTCGTTCTCCGTAAATAACAGCGAGGCTTCCCCCTCGCAGTACCAAAAACGTTCCCCCAGAGAGGCCTGCGCCGCGCCCACCACACTCAGGCCGGCTGGACCGCTGAGTTGTCTCAGGGCCGGCTTGGCCGCACCGCTAGCGCCGGACCAGGTATTACGAAACCACAGGGTGGGCAGCACCGTGAGCGCCGCCTCCTCCGGGCCGCGATTACAGACGGTAATCCGCATCAGGATATCTTCGGGCGCGGCCTTGGCGTATTCCACAAAAATATCGAAGTACCGGTCGTCGTCGAAGACGCCGGTATCCAGGAGTTCATATTCATAATCAGACCGGGTGCGCTCCCGGTTGGTCTTTACAAGTTCATCGTAAGGGTAGGCCGCCTGGGGATACTTATAGAGGAACTTCATGTAGGAGTGGGTGGGGGTGCTGTCCAGATAGAAGTAGTATTCTTTGACGTCCTCGCCGTGATTGCCTTCGCTGTTGGTCACCCCGAAGAGCCGCTCTTTAAGTATCGGGTCCCGGCCGTTCCACAGGGCCAGGGCCAGGCAGAGGCGCTGTTTGTCATCGGAGAACCCGGCCAGACCGTCTTCCCCCCAGCGATAGGCCCGGGAGCGGGCCTGGTCATGGCTAAAATAATCCCAGGCATCGCCGCTAACGCTGTAATCCTCCCGCACCGTCCCCCACTGGCGTTCACTCAGGTAAGGCCCCCATTTCCCCCAAGGAACCTGCTGCTCCCGGGCCTCCCGCAGCCGCCGTTCTTCTTGCGTATCAGACAGCTTTTGCATCATCAATCATGCCTGGAAAAATTCTGAGGCGCGAAGCCTGCGTTCAGTGCGGGCCTCAATATCTGCATTGGCTTGCCCCAACACATCCAGGAAGTCACGAAAGAGCGCCTGCATGCGCGCAATTGGCTGACCGTGAACCTGATCCATCTGACCTCTTGCGATCAGCCAGACTTCGAAAGCACCTAAACCTGGATTATCAAATAGATCGCGAGATATCGCTGGATCTCGCATCAAGGTTGAAACTTCAAGCACTGAGATTCCAGAGACGTCCACTATTTGTCTGCATTGTTCGATTGCCTTGGGGATTTGCCAGATCTCGCGGCTATCGCGCTCATAGCCCGGAAACTTAACTTGATACGGCCGTCCAGTTTCAAGAACATGCGGGAGACAGTAAACGAACGCCTCCTCTATGTCTGACTCTGTCATCTCTGACGTGACGTAGACGATTCGATCCAGGTCACTTTCAAAGGCGAGTGGGGACTCAAAGCGGAAGTCAACGTTAGTGACATAACCCAGAAGGGCCGGGTTAAATGGAATGCTCCACATGCATTCTAGTTGGCCGTTGCTTTGCGTTATATCCTCCTCCCAGTAAGCGTCGACCGCTGATGGTATGAATTGCTCGACAAATATGTGCTTGAACGGTTCAAAGTCGAAGAGAATCCATGGATCAACAACGTAGGTCATGAGATCCCGCCGACACTTTCTGGCGGTTCGTCGAAAAGGTTTAGCAAGATTACCGATATGCGATGACGTGCAGGCTTCACCAAGTCGGGAACGGGCAACGATTCCCGCTTCAATGTGGCCGCCAATAGGTGCGACTTCTATCATTTCCGTGTCGCCCCAAAGCTTCCCTTGCCAATTGTCGAGATCACTCAACCCGGTCGCGCGTGAGGTTACAAGGGCCGCGGTTAGGGACATACATTCGACCTGTTCGTCTGTGGTATATGGCAGGGTCCGAATTCCATCCCAAACCATATTTAGTAGTCTAGCGGCACTAGATAAGAGTGGATAAGACGCTAAGTCTCCATCAACTGCGAAAGTCACTAACTCATTGGTGTGTGAAGAAGCAAAGATGGACGATGCGATTGCCTGGCGTACATGCGCTACGGCCGAGGCGAGGTCAAGGCCTTGCGACGCCGGCACTGACACAATTTTTCGAGAGCTGAGCACAGAGATAGGCTCGACGTCCGGCACGAACCATTCGGCGTGTTCTCCAACCCACTGCGGCGATAGTTCTGGAATCTGACGCCAAACAAAGGCACCTGGGTAGCTCCTGCGCTTTATTAATACGCGCTTCGTTGGGGAGGAAAAGTGCTCCATGACGGTTTCAACTTCGTGGCGATAGAACCACTGATCGAGGATGATTTCGAGGGAACTCTTACGTAATGGGTATAAGAGGGCATGTTCTTCTTCGGTAATTTGTTCAGCGGGGAAGTGAATCCTGACTGCAATATCACGCAGTTGTTCGGCGAGACTTTCGTCAAGAAATTCGAGGAAGAGGCCATGTTGAGCCTCCAATCGCCAAAGGTTGGCAACGTTGATTCGAACGAGGCGGGCAGAACTAAGGGTTTGAAGTTCTGCTTCGTCAAAGCAATAGATTACCGCTTTCATAGGGTCGGCGTCGGGGTCGTCAATTCTTTTCGCAAAGAGAGTTGCTATCTTGGGCGATTCGGTCAAATCGAGGCATGTCGTGGGAATTCCGTAGTGCTGCGCAATTGCAGTGAGCGAAGCTGGGGTCTTGGCGTACGGTGCCATTTGCGGAACGGCCTTCGCCCATTCGAGGAACCCGGCAAGTTTGCGAGCGCTGCGCTCTCGATCTTTCCCCGAGAGTCGATGCGCGCTAGGTGTCATGGTTGGCCAATCGCGCGTCTGCCCGCGAAACAGGGAGGCCTTTCCAGTCTGCCGTAGCTCGGTGCAGAGCCTCATGGCGTCAGAAGCCGAATTTGCTTCAATGTCCACTGCGGTACCTTTCTATGGTGTAGTGAGGTGGCCAGCGGGAGGCAGCCCGTAGCCCGTAGGGCGGGAAAGCGAAGCGCATCCCGCCATTAGTAAAATAGGGACAGACGCCATTTCCCATCTTCAACCGCTGGTTCGCCCAGCACTAAGTCGCAGGGTCTGACTCTTTGGGTGCACTCCGCTTCTCGGACCTGGGTAATTTCTTCAATTGCATCACCAACCGCAGGGCCGCGTTTACGGCCTCATCACTGGGAAACGCCTCGGCTATATCCCGGTCCAGGAGAACCAGGTTGGTGCCTTCCCGAAAACGTTCGGCGTATTTGCCCTGGACCCCGTCCTTGAGCAGTTCGCGCAGATCGTATTCTGGACGAAGATCGTCAGCCTTTCTCATGGTAACCAATTTGGCACAAATTGAGGCGGAAAACCAATTTTTTCCATTATAGCTGAACGCTTTCCCGTCCTGCGCCTGTTGACGATATAAAATCTAGGCGGGCGCCGTGGTGGCGCGCAACCGCAGACCCAGCGCCCGCACCACCTTTAACACGGTGGCGAACTCCGGGTTGCCTTCGGGAGACAACGCTTTATAAAGGCTCTCCCGCCCGAGACCCGTTTCCTGGGCAATGAGCGCCATCCCCTTGGCGCGGGCAATATCCCCCAAGGCGGCAGCCACCAGCGCCGCATCTCCTTCTTCGAGGGCAGCCTCTAAATATGCGGCCATGTCCTCAGCGGTTTCCAGATGTTCCGCGACCTCCCAAGGTCGCGTTTTCGTCTTTGCCATGATAATCTCCTAAAGCCCCTGGGCCAGTTCCTGAGCGGTCTTGATGTCCTGGTCTTGCGTGTGCTTATCGCCGCCGGCCAGCAGGATTATTAATGTCTGCCCGCGTTGCACGAAGTACACCCGATACCCGGGTCCATAATCGATCCGCAGTTCCGAGACGCCTTCTCCCACCGGCTTCACGTCTCCAAGGTTCCCCAGCGAAAGGCGACGGATACGCACATCGATACGCGCCCGTGCTTGCCGGTCAGGCAAGCTGTTGAACCATCGGGAATACACCTCGGTCTGGCGGATTTCCAGCATTGGTTAATTGTATCTCATAGGATACAAGAAGGCAAGCAAAATTCTTGGTTCCGAAGATACCGCCTCATTTATTCTGATATCCTCACTCTCGTTCCCAAGCTCCTGCTTCGGAACGCAATTTTACCCGAAGCTCCTGCTTCGGAATGGCGAACCCTTGAGAGGCTCTTGCAAAAAGCCTTTTTGTCATCCTGAGCGAAGCGAAGGATCTCGTATTTTCTCCTTCCTATTGAGATTCTTCGGTCGCTTCGCTCCCTCAGAATGACAAAAAAGGAGACTTATGCAAATGGGTCCTTGAGATTTCTAGTTTTCCTGCCGGGCGCCCCCTCCAACTTCTTTTCTGGTTCCCAAGCTCCTGCTTGGGAACCCTCTTTTTCTGCCAAGCTCTGCTTGGCGAGCCGCCTAAACCTGAAATAACTCTGTCTTCAGCCCATTCCCGGCGGTCACTGATCACTGGCCACTGACTACTGACTACTGAATGTCAACTGTCTCTGCTGTTCTGGAAATTCCTCTCCCTTGGCAGTACCCTATTTTCATGTGTAACCTAACCGCTCTACCCCCGGACCGCCCGGCCGCCCAGCGGCACCAATGCGGTACCCTAGCGGCGCCTCGGCGGTCCAGGACCGCTCAGCCGGCGCCCCCTCAGCGCACTAAAGTGAGCCAAATAAGATACTTATGCGGAGCCAACTGCGGCATTTTTTTAGCTACCGGTACAGGCTGGCCCCGCTTGGCCGCTTTTTTCGACATGAAGTCCTTGCGAAGCTGTGCGGCTCACCAGGAAAACCTAATAATATGCGCTACTTGCTTTTTGCACAATTTTTCATTCCCTAAGTTGCACCTGGGATTGCCTTTTTCGCCCCCAGCCCCAGCCTGGCCACCATTTTCGTTCCCCAAGTGCAGCTTGGGAACGAGCCCTTCATGTTTCAAGGGAACACCCAAAACCATGAAAATCCTTGCAGTCAAAAAGCCTTAAGTTCCCCCTCCCTTGAGGGGAGGGGGTTAGGGGGAGGGTGGCAATCGCCTATCGCAGATGCACTGATGACGCCACCCCCTCCCCAGCCCTCCCCCCTCAAGGGGGAGGGAGTTAAACCGCTACGCCTTTGCTGGACTAGCGATTTTAGGACGCGAACCATTTTCAGAGCAGGGGAATCAGTGATTAACCCGAACCTGGCTGAACGCTTACTAAGATTATTTCGGCGGCGCTGCTTGGAAAAGCTCATCCAGCCAATCGAAGACGACCTGGCTCATCAGGCTGCGGTTCTCCATGACGCAGTGATTGGCCGCCCCTTCGCTCGCCGGCGTGACCACCAATTTCTTCCTCGGGTTGGGCAGCTTGTCCAGGCAGAGCTGTTGTTGCCGTTTGACCTCGGCGCTCTGATACTCTCCCTCCCCGACGACGATCAGGGCCGGGACCGCGACCTTGGCCGGGTCAAAGCTAAAACCCTCGTTGGCCGCGACCAGACCGGCAGGCTGGTCCGTCGGCACGCCCCAGCGCCAGCAGATAGTTTTGACGACGTTGCCGTGAAAGGATGACCAGGAAGCGATTTCCTTCGGTGTCGCCTTGACTACCGGCATGGTGGCGAACAAAGGCCGGGCGTCCACCACGCAGGCATTCATGACCACCGCCTTCAGCGGCACCTGCATGTCAGGGCGGAAGGTTTTCCCCTCCAGGGGGAGGAGCCCCTGCCCCGGCAAATCCACGGTCAGGAAGTTGTAGCCGCGGGCAAACGCCTGGGGGGCGATATAGAAGAAGAGATCCTCGGCGAAGGTCTCGCCGCCGCCGAGC